>VSIX01000035.1 GCA_008086245.1 Candidatus Mcinerneyibacterium aminivorans | reverse complement strand
CTTGAAAGAATTAAAAACTCTAAAGGTAAATTATGGTGAGGGGGAAAGTAATTATGAAGAAAATATTAGTAATATTAATAATATCATTATTTATTGTTCCAGTTATTGGACAAACCAGACCTCCTGAAGACGCTTCAGTTGAAGAATTTAACAAATATTATCAGGAAAGAGAAGCTAAAGCAGAAGAAGAAGCTCAAAAATTAGAAAACAAAATTGAAGAACTTGAAACACAAATTAGTGAAATAACAGCACAAGCGGAAAATATTAGAGAATGGAAACCTGAAGAAAAAGAATTGTTGAATAAGTATGAAGAAGTTAAGAAACAATATGTTGTTAAAAAAGGTGACTGGTTATCAAAATTAGCTGAATATGAAGAAATTTATGGAAAAGGTAATTATTGGAAATGGCCTGTGATTTATAGAGCAAATAGAGATAAAATTGATAATGTTGATTTGATCTATCCCGGTCAGGAATTTAAAATACCAAGATTGCTACCTAAAAAATGGGAAGTATACAAGGGAGAAACATTAACAAAAATATCTTCTTATTATGAAATTTATGATTCAGCAGAAAAATGGAAAAAGATTTATGAAGCAAACAAAGAAAAAATTTCCAATCCAGATGTTGTAGATTCTGGAACAATGCTTCAAATACCAAGACCATAAATATACAGCAAAAAATAATATTATTTTAATAATAAAAAGGGGTATTTGCAACTACCCCTTTTTATTATATTTGAGGTGAAACTTTGAGTAAAACTGAAACAGAACAATATACAATAAGATTACCTAATAACCTGGACTTAAGGTTGTTTCAGGGAACCAATAATTCAAATCTTAAACTTCTAAGAAATCTTCTTGATATTAATTTTACTATCCGAAACAATAAAGTACTTGTGGATTCAAAGGAACCTGAAGATAAATTAAAAAAGTTAAAAATTATAATTGATGAACTTGTTAATCTTGTTGATTCAAATTTTAATCCTAAAAAATCAGATATCAGGTATATAGTACAGGTAGTTAGACATGGAGAAGTTCCCGAGCTTTACAAACTTCTTAACAAAAAGATAGTAATTACTGCAAAAAAAAAAGTTATTACTCCCAAAACCCTGCATCAAAAAGAATATGTTGATTCAATAGATAAATTCGATATAGTTTTTGGTATCGGTCCAGCTGGTACAGGTAAAACTTATTTAGCAGTAGCAAAAGCAGTAAATTATTTACGGGAAAATTTGGTTAAACGAGTTGTGCTTGTAAGACCTGCAGTGGAAGCAGGAGAAAAAATAGGTTTTTTACCCGGAGATATTCAGGAAAAAGTCAATCCATATCTAAGGCCTTTATATGATGCTTTATACGAGATGCTTACCCCAAACAAGGTTGAAGAATTAATATCAAATAAAATTATAGAAATAATCCCATTGGCCTTTATGAGAGGAAGAACTTTAAATGATGCTTTTATAATTATGGATGAGGCTCAAAATGCAACTCCGGATCAGATGAAAATGTTTTTAACAAGGATGGGATTTGGATCTAAAGTTATAGTTACTGGAGATATAACTCAAATTGATTTACCTTCCAGTCAGGAAAGCGGGCTTATTAATGCTGAAAAAAGATTAAATAATATAGATGATATAGCTTTTATATATTTTTCCAGAATAGATGTTGTAAGGCATAATTTGGTTCAAAAAATAATAAAAGCTTACAAAAATGAAAGTTAAAAATGGAATTTAAAAGTATAAAAAATATCAATATTAAACAATATTTAAATAATCCAATAGCTATTTATATTTCTATATTATTTATTTTAATGGTCGGTTTTTATTCATTTAAACAATTAAATTATATTAATCAATATAACTATAAAATTGGAGATGTTGTAAAGGAAAACATAGAAGCAAAGGTACCTTTTGAATGGATTGATAAGAAAAAATCACAAAAAAAAGTTGAAGAAAAAATAAAAGATGCTCCAGATATATATATATTAGAAGATACATTATATGAAAGTAAAAAAACATATTTGTTAGAAGATATAAAGAGAGTTAATAATGTACTCAGTAATAGTAATATAGATTCTGATGAAAAAATACAAAGAATAACTACAATTTGGAGAAATTTTACAAACATTAAAGAATTAAATTTGAAGGACTCAATAAGTGAATTAAGCGAAACAGAAATGAACACAATTGCTCAAATAGCTGTAGAAATATTAAAAAAGATATATAAAATAGGTATAATAAATCAATCCTTTTTAATTGAAAATTCCAATAAAAATATTTTAATTAAAAGAGAAAGTGATGATAAAAAAATTGATGCTAAAAAGATGATTCTTGAAGAGAATCTTGATGAAAGACTGAAAAATTTAATTGGCAATTACTTAGAAGGAGAATCTAAATATAAGATTTTAATTTTTTATATTTTGAAGAATTATATTTCCACAAATTTGAAATATAGCGAAAAACTTACTGAACAGTATAAAGATACAATAAGGGAAAAACAGACCTATGTAACAAAAAATATTAATAAAAATGAAATTATAGCAAGAAAAGGGCAAATTATTGATCAAAGTATTTATAATAAATTGAACAAAATGGTATCAGAATTAGTCAAAATTAAAATATTAAATATAATTGGATTTATAGCATTTTTAATTATAATTTTTATAATTCTTTATAGTTTTATAAAAAAATATTTTAAATTTGAGGATTCATCAAAATATAAAATATTTTTACTGATCACTATAATTTACTTTTTAATTATCGTATTATTCAGCAATTTTCAAAATACAGAATTATTTTATATTTTACCTTTTATGGCTTTTATAATGACAAATTACTTCTTAATAGGTTTTAATTTTTCAATTTTATCTATTCTTTTATATTTAAATATATATTTTTTTTATTCACCGGATTCAAAATTTTTAATATTTTATTTGATTTTAAGCTTATATTTTTTAATAAATAAACATAAATTAAAGAAAAGAAATCCAAAATTAAAGACTATTTTATACTTTATTGCTTTTACATTTATTTCTATTCTTGTTATTAATACTTTATTTTATGGTAATGATGCAGGTAATATATTTTCAGTATTTACATGGTTTCTATATTCAGTAATAAACATTTCCCTGTCACTTGTAACTGCTTATGTGTTAATATATTTATTTGAACGATATTATAATATTACAACTGATATCAATTTAACCGAATTATTGAATTGGGACAATCCTCTTTTAAAAAAATTGATGAATGTCGCTTCAGGTACCTACAGACACAGTGTTATAGTTTCTGAAATATCTGAAGAAGCTGCAAATGAAATTGAAGCAGATTCTATTCTGGCAAAAGTTGGGGGATTGTATCATGATATTGGAAAAATAAAAAGATCGAATTACTTCATTGAAAATCAATTATTAGGGCCGAACAAGCATGATTCATTGCTTCCCATAATGTCTGTGAGAATAATAAAAAATCATGTAGATGAAGGGGTAAAAATAGCTCAGAAATACGGTTTGGCAAATAAATTAGCTGATATTATTAAAGAACATCATGGTACATCTTTAATTAAATTTTTTTACAGGAAAGCTAAAAAAGAATCAAAGGAAGAAATTGATGAAAAATTTTTTAGATACAACGGACCTAAACCTACTTCAAAGGAATCAGCAATAATATTCTTAGCTGATAAAGTTGAAGCTGTGGCTAGAGTATTAATTGATTCTCCATTTCATCATTTAAAAGAAAGAATAGATAAAATATTCAAAGAATCAATTGAAGATGGACAGCTTGATAACTCTAACTTAACTTTAAAAGAATTAGATAAAATTAAATTGAGTTTTATTGAATATTTTAAAAGTAATTTGCATAAAAGAATAGAATATCCCGAGGAGATTAAATAAAAAATTATGTTAATAATAAAATATAAAAACAAGGAAATATCAAATAAAATTAATGAAAATAAATTGATAAATATATACACTAAATTAAGCAAGGATTTTGATATAGAAAAATCAGAAGTGAGCTTGTTTTTCACTGATAATAGTGAGATTAAAGAAATTAACCAAAAATACAGGGGGATAAATAAAGCTACTGATGTTATATCATTTCCACTAAAAGATAATTATGATGATATATTAGGAGAAATTATTATATCCTATGAAAAAGCTAAGCAGCAAAGTAAAAACACAGAAACAGAATTATCCCATCTTTTTGTCCATGGAATGCTCCATCTTTTAGGGTATGATCATCAATCCAAAAAGGAATTATCCGAAATGAAAAATATTGAAAAAAAATATATAGGTGAATATGAAAAAAAATAATAATTTACTGGAAAGTTTCAATAATGCAGTAAAAGGAATAATTTTATCAATTAAATATGAAAGAAATATAAAAATACACTATTTAATAGCTCTTTTGGTACTGGCTTATTCATTATTTTTAGATTTAACTTTTTTGGAAAGATTGATGCTGTATTTTTCTATTGCTTTTGTTATAGTAGCAGAAACATTCAATACTGTTATAGAATTGATTATTGATTATTTTATTTCAACACTCCACGATCCACTTATAAAAATTATTAAAGACATATCTTCAGCAGGTGTTTTTATTGCTGCTATAAATTCAATAATTGTGGGTTATTTCCTTGTTTATAAAAAATCAATTAAGGATATAAATGCTTTATTTAATTCGATTAAAACTGCAAACGACACTTTTATTTTTATTATATTAATAATTATCATAACTTCAGTTGTACTTTTAAAAAGTATTTCTAAAAGCGGTAAGCCATTTTATGGGGGTTGGCCAAGTGGACATTCAGCTTTTGCCTTTGCAATAGCAGCAATATCCATATTATATATAGACATTATTATAATAAATATTTTGATTATTATTCTGGCTTTTTTAGTAGCAAAAAGTAGAATTGATTTGCACATTCATTCACTGTGGCAGGTGATTACAGGATCACTTCTTGGATTTTTCCTAACAGTTCTAATTAATAATATCATAGGAGGATTATCATAGCTATGTACTTATATTATTTTGGGTTGATAGTAAGTATTACTATTGTTTTTATATTAAAATTTATTGAATCATTTTTAGCAGGTTTCACATATAATAAAATAAGGAATATATTATTCAAAAAAGAAAAAATAAGAAAATTAATGGTGAAATGGCTGGAAAAAAGAGATATCTTACTCGCATCCCTGCATTTTACAAAATATTTATTTTTACTATTAATATTTTCAAATGTATATTTTGTAACTGGAAAAAATTTTGTTATGACCTTGCTTTATACATTTCTTATCTTTGTTTGTATGGGGGAATATTTACCAAGGTCATTGGCTATGCAGGGGAAATTAATTTATTTTTATTATTTACTTAAACCCCTGTATTATATATTATATTTATTTTTTCCGCTTGTAAGATTACTTTTAATTCCAATAGATCTAATTTTAAAAATATTTGGAGGAAAAAGAGTTTTGCAAACTTCCTATTTTGGAAAATTTGAAGATGAAGTTATTAAAAAGATCCTAAAAGAAGGGAACTTGCAGGAGAGGAAAATGATAAGCAGTGTTCTTGAATTTAAAGATATTGTGGCTAAAGAAATTATGGTTCCAAGAGTTGATATTGTAGCTGTACCTGTTGATATTAACTATACTGAGTTAGTTGATTTAATCGAAGAGAAAGGACACTCAAGACTGCCGGTATACGATGAAAGATTGGATGAGATATTAGGGATAATATATGTGAAAGATTTAATTAAAATAGATAAAGAAACTTTCAATCCAAGGAAGTTACTAAGAAAAACCTTTTTTGTCCCGGAAACAAGAAAAATTAATCAGCTATTAAGAGATTTTCAATCAAAACATAAACATATAGCATTTGTAGTTGATGAATATGGAGATTTATCGGGATTAGTAACAATTGAAGATGTGTTAGAAGAAATTGTGGGAGAAATTGAAGATGAATATGATGTTGAAGAAGTATTATACACTGAGCTATCCCAGAAAGAATATGTAATATCCTCAAAAATGACAATTGAAGAATTTAAAGAAACATTTGGTATAAAATTAGATAAATATATTAGGGAAGAAGCTGATTATGAAACTTTAGCCGGTTTTATTATTTCAAAATTAGGTGTTCTTCCACAAAAGGGACAAAAACTTGAATATGAAAAATTTTCATTTAAAATAATAGAAGCAAACGAACGTAGAATAAAAAAAATACTTCTTACAGTAAAAACCAAAGGAGAAAATATTGAAAATTAAACGATTTATTTCATGGATCAAGAAAAATTTTGTTACAGGAATCATAACCATTCTACCATTTGCTTTAACTATATACATAATATATTTTTTTATTATTAAAACTGACAACTTATTAGGTGGTTATTTACTAAAATATTTTAATTTAAAAATTCCAGGTCTTGGATTTATAATTATAATTTTTGTTATTTTTATTTTAGGGTTATTGGTGCGTAATTATTTGGGTGCTAAATTATTATTATTCTCGGAGTATATTATTGATAAAATGCCTTTTATAAATAGATTATATAAAAGTATAAAACATGTAACTACGTCTTTAATTGGCTCAGGGAAAAATATTTTTAAAAGTGTTGTTTTGATAGAATATCCAAGGAAAGGTGTTTATTCATTGGGTTTTGTAACAGAAAACATGAATAATTCCTTTAATGAAAAAATAAATGGGTTAAAAACATCAAATTATTATGCAATATTTATTCCATCTACTCCAAATCCAACAACTGGATATCTTTTATATATAAAGAAAAAAGAAGTTATCCAGCTGGATATAACTGTCGAAGAAGCAATGAAAATCATACTTTCCGGAGCGATTGTAAAAGGGAAACAATTCGGGAACACAAAAGGAGAAAATAAATGAAATCAGGTTTTGTAACCGTTATAGGGCAGCCTAATGTAGGAAAATCAAGTTTAATTAATAGTTTTGTGAAAAACAAAATATCAATCGTAACACCTAAACCACAAACTACACGTGATCAAATTCAGGCAGTAGCTCACTGGCAGGATTTAAATACCCAGGTTGTATTTATTGATACCCCGGGTATTTTTAAACCAAGAAGAAAACTGGATAAAGCAATGGTGTCTAGAGCTAAGAAGTCCATCAAGGAAATTGAATTAATTCTTTATATGGTCGATGCAAAATACAAATTTAATGAAAGGGATAAAAAAATTTGGAATTCTGTTGAGCTTCCAAAAGATAAAGTATTTATTGTATTAAATAAAACAGATTTAATTTCTGAAGATGAAGTTCTTGAAAGTATCGTAAAAATTAATGAATATACTGGAATAGAAGATATCGTGCCCGTATCTGTTTTAGAAAATAAAAATATGGATAAATTAAAAAATGCAATTGTGAAAAAATTGCCTGAAGGACCTACTTATTATCCTTCAGAGATGCTAACCGATAAAGATAAAAAATTTATTATAAGTGAACTTATTAGGGAAACTATAATAAACAATGTATATGAAGAAATTCCTTATGTTGTTGCTATTTCAGTTAAAGATTTTTCAGATAAATATATAAAAGCCTCTATAATTTGTGAGCAAAATTCACAAAAAGGCATACTGATAGGGAAAAATGGGAAAATGATTAAGAAGATCGGAAGCGATTCCAGAGAAAAAATTGAAAAATTTCTGGATAGGAAAATATATTTGGATCTAGTGGTAAATGTAATGAAAAACTGGAGAAAAGATAAAAGAGTACTTAGGGATTTAGGATATATAGATTAAAAAGGATTAAATTATGGCAAGCATTGAACGGACAATTTCCAGAGCTGATAAGTTAATAAAAAATGGGAAACTCGAAGATGCGAAGTTTAAAATACAGGATGCATTAATGGAGAATCCTAATAATGAAAAATTATTATGGAAGCTTATTGATATTTACAAAATATCAGGGAAAGATAAAAATTCTGTTAAAAATTTAAGAAAAATTATCGACAATAATCTTTCTCCAAAAAAGAAAATAATAAACTATATAAAAAATACCCTTTCAAAAAAATTTAGAAACTCAAAAGAAGTTTATTTCCTCTACTATGAGATGGAATTAAAAGAAGGCAACCTGGAAAATGCAATAAATGCATTAAAAACATTATCCGAAAGCACCATTAATGAACTATTAGAAAACAAGAAACAAAAATACAAGAAATTAAAAAAAATTAATGAGGAAAAAAAATTAATAAAAAACAATACTGAACTATTCTATCATTTATTTTATTTAAATTATGCTTTAAACAATTTTGATTCAGCTTATAAATATATAAATAAGATTATAAAAAACAATATTAAGAATATGTTTGCTGAATTAATAGAAACTTTATCGCGCCTACAGGAAATAGACAAAAATAATCCATATAATTATTTTTATCTTGGTAAATTGTATTTAAAAGAAGAAAAAATTGATAAAGCATTAACTCAATTAATTAAAGGAGTAAAAATAAATAATGCTTTAGCAGATCCAATCATAAATCTCGTTGATAGCTACAAGATAGAAAACGATTATCCTTTCACAAACCGATTACTTGCCAGATGTTATTATTTAAACCAGAATTTTGAAAAAACTGTTGAATTTCTTCAACAATATTATGATAAAAATAAAACAGATAATACTTATAAATTTGTAAAAAATCTATTATCAGAAATCCAAATGAATATTGGTCCTAAATCATATGTATTATTGCTGGCTGTAGAAATTGAAATTGACAGGGAAAATTATGAAAATGCGTATAGAAAATTTATTCAGATAAAAGAGTACAATAGCCCGTTAATTGAAAAATATGGAAATATACTTTTGGATAATGTTGATAATAAAGCAAAAATATATGAAATAATAATAAAATATTTTAAAGAGATAAATAATAGTATAAAAGCATTTCAGTATTTAAAAGAATTATTTAAAAACAATAAAAAATATGTAGATTTTGTACTTCACGAACTCAAAGGTCTGGATAACACAAATCTGGATAAAGTTAAGTATAAAAAATTAATGGGGGATATTTACACTTATAATAAGAAACTTAAAAGTGCATATCTTAGTTATAAAAGCATTATTGAAAATTATCCAGACTATTCGGATATAGCAATTGAAGGGTTTGAAAATCTTTTATCTAATTCTCCTGACACTTTAAAACTAAGAGAATTATTAATAGATCTATATATGGATCATTCAAAATATGTAAAAGCACTTAAAATAATTGGCTTTTTAGTAACCAAAGATAAGAATTATTATTATGATTATTATGATCATTTAACCAAAATAATTAAACATAATCAGGAATTAATCCCTAAAATTATTAGATTATTAACCATACTGGACCAAAAGGGGATCAATAAAGATTATATTCTTTATAATCAGATATATTTAGATTACTACTATAGAGAGGACTATAATCTACTTTTTAAGCATTTTAAAGATATTCAAAAATCTCATAATGAAAATTTAATTGATAACTCCAATAATTTTATTAAATCATGCGCTAATGAAAATCCAAATAATGTTGAAATACAGTGGGTTCTTGCCAATATTTACCTTTTAAATAATAAATATGAAAAAGCATTTGATGCTATTCAATCAATTTATAAGGAGTTCAAATCAGAGGAACCTAAAGTTTTAAATTTTATTGACAAATTAATAAAAAATAATTTTGTTAATGATTCTATTATTCAAACCTATACTGAAATATGTATAGATAATAAAAAATGGGACAAGCTGGAAAGATTTTTGCAAAATATTGAAGCTAACTTCGATGTGGCTGGGCTGTTTTCTCTTTTTATTTCAAAAATTAAGCTCTATTATAATAAAAATAAACTCAAAAAAATATTTGATAATTTGAAAATATTAGTTAATAGTAATGGAAATATAAATTTAAATGAAATAAAAAATATTATTGAGGAATTGGGAAAAGTAATTGAACCTAATCCAGAATATTATTATATTTTAGGAAAATATTATTTATTAATAAATGAAAGACAGAAAAGTTTGTATTATTATAAAGACCAAATTGGTAAAAGTGAAAAATATGATGGTAAAATTGAAAATGATTTATTGAATTTAAACGATAAAAATAAAGGAGATTTTAAAATTCTTCAGCTTCTTGGAGAATTATATTTCAAGAATGATGAATATGACAAATCTTTAACCTATTTAAATCAGGCATTAAGTATTAATAAAGATATAATTAATAATGTTCTTGAATATTATAGAGAAATTAGTATTAAAACTAAGAAAGATAGATATGATATTGATTATGCAAAAGCATCCGCAATCAGTGGAAATTATGAAAAATCATACGAAATAATGTCGACCATTAAACCTGATAAAGAGGATTATCTAAAATATATTAAAACATTGAGAGCTATTATCAAAATTGATGGAGATTTCTGGAAACTTTATAATTTGCTTGGAGATGTTTATTTAGAAAATAATAATATTGCTGATGCGGTAGAAAATTATAAAATCATATTAGATAAAATTGATATTGAAAAGATTTCACAAATTTATAAAACAATTCAAAATGATTATAAGAATTTAGAAAATGCTAAAATAAAAATATTTTTATTAAACCTATCTTTAATTTTAAAAAAAGACAGCAAGGAAATAAGTAATAATATAAAAAATATCAATAAAAGTGATAATACAAATATAGAAAAGATAATAAAATTACTTGAAAAATATAATAACACTTTAAATAATAAAATAATATTAAAAGATTATACTAGATTACTAATATTATTGGATGATTATAAAGAATTATTCAATAAAATTAAAAATAAAATTGAAATACTAAAAGATGAAGAAAAATTTCTCGAACATGTATTTAAAAAATTATTCAAAAGAGAGGATATTCGAAATGAAGTTCTTGATTTTTATATCAACTTTCACTTCAGCAGAAGAAATATTAAAAATCTAAATGATATTTTTAATAGGCTAAAAGAATTCAATATTGGAAGAAATAATTTAAAAAAATATTTAATGATTTATGCAGCTATTAATAAGAATAACTCTGAAAAGTATCAAAAAATTATTCGAAAATTAAAAAAATTTATAAAAAATAAAAATGAATTGCATAAAATATATACCCAAATTCAAAAGCAGAAAAATGAGATCTGGAAAAATTATTACGAAAAGAGCGATAAAATTCGGGATAAAGTTAAATTATTAAATATATATTCTGAAGAAGGAAATTATGATAAGATCAAAACCCTACTTGATAACAACAACTTCAAAGAAAATTATTATAAGGAAATGATCTTTTATAAATTAAAATATTACTTTAACAAAAATGATTATTACAGTTTTTTCCTGGAAGTGGATAATTTTAAATTTGATTCTTTATCATTATCAAAAATAGATATAAAAATAATAGAGTATGTAATTAATTTTTATCTTGATATAAATATGTTTAATAAAGCTAAATATTATTTACACTATTTAAAGGGTTTTTTGGATAATAATGAATACAATAAAATTCTATATTATATAAATAAAAATAAATATGAATATAATGCTAATAATAATAGTTATTTTTTATTGAAATAAAGGAGATAAAATGGGAAAATATTGTCCATTTCTTAAAAAAAGTGAAAATGAATATGTTGAATGTTTAACAGATGATTGCTTTTTGTATTTAAAAAATTCTGAAAATTGTATATTAAATGAATATAACCTGAATACTGATGAAAAAATGACGGAATTAACAGATATTATTAAAGAAAATAACAAGCAAAAGGAACAATTGATAAAAAAGATAGGAAGTATCTTAAATAAAAGCTCTAATTCTCTGTTCAAATATTTAGAAAATATTGAAAATGGAAAATTACTTGTTAACCAGCTGGATAATATTTATGAATCTCTTAAGAATGTAAATAATAAAGAACTAATTAGTGTACAAGAAAATAATATTAAAACTCTAAATGAAAATTTTAATGAGCTTATTGGAAAAATTGATAATTTTAAAAATAAAAGCCCGGAAATTGAAAAAATTTATACAGAAATAAAAAACTTGAATGTAAAAGAAAATTTGGAAGAATTATTTCAGCTTCATAAAAGATTTATTGATAAGATTTATAATTTAACAAAAAAGAAGCTGGAAAATCTGGAAAAAACAAACACCAAGCAAACTAAAGAAATTATCTCATTAAAAAAAATATTAGAAAAATTATCTGATAATTTACATAATAATCAGGAACTGTTTCCAAAATTGGTTGATAATGTAAAGAGAATTAAGGATGAGGTGGCAGAATTTAAAAAAACCTTTACTTCACTAAAAAATCAAAACAAGGATAAAAATAATGATATTATAAATAATATATTAGACTTAAAGGAACTTCAGAAAAAAACCTTAGAGGCCCAGAATTCTCATAAAATATTACCCGAATTGCAAAAATTAAATGAAAAATTTGATTCTTTTAATCATAAGTTTGATAAATTATTAAATATACAGCAGGAACTAATTGAAAAAATAAGTAACAATGGATCAAAGCAGGATAAAATAGCCGGCTCGGTTTCTAATATAAACGATAAAATATTGGAAATTGAGGATAATCAATCGATATTTATGAATAATATCAAAGACAAAATCGATGAAATTAAAGATATTACACAATTACAAAAAAATTATATTGAGGAAGAAAATGAAGCCATAAAATTTAAAAAGAGTAAAGAGATTAATGAAATTGGTTTGAAATATCTGTTTGAAGGTAGTTATGAAGAAGCAATTAATAAATTTAAAGATGCAATTAAATTAAATCCCGAATTATGGAGTGCATATAACAATCTTGGGTTAGCTTTTTCATATAGAGGCGAAAATGAAAAGGCAAAATCCGTTTTTGAAAATTTGATAGAAAAAAATCCTGATTTTCCAGAAGCTCATTATAATCTGGGAAAAATATTTGCCGAAGATAAAATATATGAAAATTCTCTAAAATATTTAAATAAATCTATTGAGATGAAACCACAATTTGCAAAAGCCTATAAATCAATTGGAGATATTTATGAAGAAAAAAATATGATAGAAAAAGCAATTAATAATTGGAAAAAAGCTTTACAAATCAATCCAACTCTTGATGATTTGAAGGACAAACTTAAAAAATATGATGAGTTTCCTTCTAATGATTCAAAAAAGGATGGATAGGGTGATACTATGAAAAAATATTTTTTCTCTGAGAATTTGGAAAAAGTAATAGATAAAGCCGAATCTACTGCTTTTGATCAAAAACACAGATATATAAAACAAATTCATTTACTGTATTCTCTGGTTAATTCCGATTTACCAGAAATACAAAAATGGTTTAGAAATCACAGTATAAATATTGATGAGTTTAAAATAAAAATCGAAAATAAAATGAAATTATTAGAGAAATCTGAAAATCCTTCAGAAGCAATTGATGAAAAAACTAAGGATATTTTAGAATTAAGCAGCATTATTGCTTTAAATACCAAATCTAAAAAGATAAAGCCATTTCATTTATTCTTAGCAATTTTAGATGAACCAGATAGTGATATTGAAAGTATTTTTAATGAAATGAATATAGAAATTGGAAAACTTGAAGATGTCTATTATATTGAAGAACTTAAGAAAAATTATCTGGAGGAACAAAATAACCTGGTAAAATATGGTGTTAATATTAATAAAATAATCTCAAAAAAAGGAATTGTTCCCTTTACATCAGATTGGAAAATTACAGATAATCTTGTGGAAATATTATCAAGAGACATTAAAAATCTGCCAATACTTGTTGGTTCTTTAGGTATAAATAAAGATGTGCTAATAGAAGGTTTTGTTGAAAAAATAAAAAATCAGAAATCTTCAGAAAAATTGGAAAACAATTATGTAATAAGAATAATGATTGATTCTCTTATTGCAGATTCGAAGGATGTCAACGATTTTATTAACAAACTTAGAGATATTATTCTTGAAGCAGAAAATTACTCTAATATTATTCTTTATTTTGATGAAATATTTCCAGAATATTATAAAGCTGGCAGGATTGATATCCTACTTTTATTAAAGCCTTCTTTAAGCAGGAGGAACATAAAAATTATAGGATTTACTGAGAAACAATATTTAAAAAATTATTTTGAAGAAGATGAATTTTACAAAAACAAGGTGGAATTACTTAAACTACGACAAATTTCGGAAGAGAAATCTCATGAGATATTAAAGAATTTTAGTAGATCATTAGAAAACAATTATGGAATCCAGATTTCAAAAAATAATATTAAGTATACATATCAAATGGTTAAAAGATATCTTAACACAAATAAATTTATTGAAAAAGCAATTTCCTTACTGGATATTGTCGCTACAAAAGTAAATATAAAATTTTCAAACGGTAAACGAAAAACTAAAATTATTCGAAAAAATGATATAGATGAAGGAATTGCTGAAAGAATAGATATCCCAAAAGGAAGAGTGACCAGGGATAAATCTTTCTATGAAAAGCTGGAAAATCAGCTATATGAAAACATTGAGGGACAACGACATGCAATAAACAGTATAATTGAAACAATTAAAATGAAAGAAAATTATTTTAATTTAAACCCAAATCTCCCCGATGGAATATTTTTGTTTGTAGGTCCCAGAGGTGTCGGTAAGAAGAAATTGATGGGTGAATTAGCCGAAGTTTTATATAATGATAGGAATCGAATATCATTTTTGGATATGAATAAATTTTCAGAATCTCAATCAGTATGGAGATTAATGGGATTTAATGACAGTTCAAATGATCAAGTTTACCCCTCATTAATTACAAATCTTATTAGTCGATATCCATATTCAATTCTATTTTTAGATGAAATTGATAAAGCCCACGAAAAAGTGATTTCTATTTTCATGGATATCTTCAAAACGGGTAAATTTGAGGATAATTTCGGCAATACAGTGCATTTTAAGGGGATCACGATCATAATGACGGTAAAAGCCTATGAAGAGAAAAAGAAGCAGCTAGGATTCGTTTCTGAGGATATATATGAATATAATCCCGAAGAAGTGAAAAAGGGTTTAAAATCATTACTGGATGAAGAATTAATTCATTTAATAGATAGAAATATAGTTTTTAATTATTTAAATAATAATGAAATTAAGAAGATATTAAAAACCAACCTAAAAAAGAAGTTAAAATCTAAAGTAAATACAAAATGGATTGTTGAAGAATCAGTCTTGAATTTTTTACTGGATAAAGTTAAAAATAATCCGGAAAAACTAAGAGCCATGAATAGAATATTTCAGAATAATATATTTTCATATCTGGCAATCAATTTTAAAATAAATAATTTATTTAAAAGGGATAAAATTACTATTAAAATGAAAAACAATGAGGTATTAATAAAATGAGTCGAAAAAAAATATTAATTTATTCAATAATTCTAATTACTATATTTTTGTTTGGTTTATTTTTATATAACTGGATAATTCCAAAACATGTAGATAATACAGTTTATATAAGAGTAAACAAAGGAGAATCTCTGGATACCGTTTTATCAAAATTAGATAAGGAAGGTATAGAATTTTCCCTTTTTTTTACAAAATTGTTTTATAAAGTATTTCCAAAACAAATTAATGCAGGCGATTATTATTTTAAAGAAAATTTTAATTTAATAAAATTGTCAAATATTCTGAAAAAAGGCTTTTTCAATGGTATAAAAATTACTATTCCTGAAGGTTTTAGGTACAAAGAAATAAAGGAAAGATTATACAGAAAGGGCTTGATTAATAAGGAAAAATTTGAAAAATTATTTAAAGATAAAAAATTTATAAATAGTCTTGGTATTAAATCAGAAACACTGGAAGGTTATCTATTTCCTGAAACATATTATTTTGTTAAAGAAAATTCAGAAAAAGAAATAATAAAAAGAATGTATAATTTATTACTTGAAAAATTAAAGGCAAACAACTTATTATCTGAAATTGAAAATTCTAAATATAATCTTCAGGAAATTTTAACAATAGCTTCATTGGTTGAGTGGGAAGCTAAGATTGATGATGAAAGAAAAAAAATCGCGCAGGTTTTTATAAAAAGATTAGAAATTTATAAACCTCTTGAAAGTTGTGCTTCAATAGAGTATGCACTGAATAAACATAAAAAAAAGCTATTTAAAAGAGATCTTGAAGTAGAATCTCCATATAATACATATAAAAATTTTGGACTTCCCCCAACACCTATTAATAATCCCGGTATTAAATCAATAAATGCCGTAATAAATCCAGCTGATACTGATTATCTTTACTTTGTATCTAAAAATGATGGGACACATGTTTTTAATGAGTCTTATGATAAGCATCTTGAAGCTAAAAGGAAGTATCAGTCATGGTAAAAACAGAATTGTTAGCTCCTGCTGGCAGTTTTGAAAAAATGAAACTGGCAATAGGTTTTGGTGCAGATTCCGTATACTTTGGAGGAAAAAACTTTAATTTAAGAGCCAGAAGCCAAAATTTCTCCATTGAAAATATCGAAAAAGCTATGAAATATTTACATCAAAGAAATAAAAAAGGATATCTTACTCTCAATATTTTTCCAAGAAATTATGATTTAAAAAAAATTAAAACTTATTTGCAAAAAATAAAACATATTAATATTGATGGAATAATTATATCTAATTTGGGAGTATTAGAATTAGTTAAAAATATTTTACCATCTGTTCCTGTTCATATAAGTACCCAGGCAAATGTTACAGATATTTCAACAGCTAATTATTGGAATAAATTAGGAGCAGAAAGAATTATTTTGGCCAGAGAATTAACTTTGGAGGAAATAAAAGAGTTTACGACTCATGCTAAACCTGAAATTGAAATTTTTATTCATGGAGCAATGTGTATGGCATATTCTGGAAGATGTTTATTAAGTAAATATATGACAGGTAGAGATGCTAATAAAGGTGACTGTGCACATCCATGCAGATGGAAATATTATGTAAGAGAAGATAAACGAAAAAATGAGCTATTTGAAATTAAGGAAGATGAAGAAGGATTATATATCTTTAATTCAAAAGATTTAATGCTTTATGATTTTATTGAAAAATTTATGAAAATGGGTATTGATGCTTTTAAAATAGAAGGAAGAATTAAAGGAATATTATATCTTATTACAATTGTAAGATCTTATCGCTTGCTTATCGATGCAATTGCTAATAATAAAAAACCAGATAAAAGATGGAGGGAGCTACTGTTCGAGGCTAATAACAGGGGGTATCATACAGGTTTTGTTGAAGGAGATGATAATTTTGAATCCAATCTTCATTCTTCACGTACATATTCAAATTATAGATTGTTAGGTTATTTAAATGATGAAAATATTTTCAAAGCTAAAGCTCCTTTTGAATTAAATGATAAATTTAATTATCTATCTCCCGAAGGGAAAGAAGGCACTGCCAAAATTATTTCAATTACAGATCTTGATAAAAAAGATGTCCATGAAGCAAAACCGGGTCAGGATTATTATGTTAGATTCAAACCCAACCTGAGTAAATTTACAGTATTAAGATATGAAAGATAGAAAATTTTTAATTATTATTCCTGCTATTATTATTATATTTTTACTAACCGCTTTGAAATTCAAAAAAAATAATGAAAGTACAGTAAAACTAACGCAAAAAGAAAAATTTATATTAATATATAAAAGATTACAAAATTATGAAAATGGTAAAAGTCAAAAATATCAACATATCACGGAGTATGAAATCTATTTGAGGGATAAGTATCAAATAAATAAGAAAGAATGGAATAATTTTTTATCCAAATTAAATAATGATAAAAATTACTTGAAAAATTATCTGGATTTATTAAAATCAAGATAATATGATAATCTCTTTTTTTACAATATTATTTCTATCTTTTATAAATATATACATAGGATCCTTTTTCATTTATTTTTTAATAATAATAATATCCAGCTTTTTTTTATTTTATAAAAAGAAATATATTATTTATAGTTTAATAATATTCAATGTCTTCATTCTTTTTTTTCTTAGTACTAATATAAATAAAAACTATATCAAAAAGAAACTATATAATGAAAAAAAGGAAATTAAAAATGAAATTGATAGGTTGAAAGAACGGGTATATAAAAACAGAAAAAAAATTATTAACAAAGATTACCCGGAAGATTCAGACATAGGTTATTATATTTATCAAAACAACAAATTATTAAATTGGTCAGGAAGAATAAGCGGTTTTTTAAAGAAAGGGATAGATAATAATCCTAAAATAATAGTAAATAATAATGAAGCCGATATTCGATTCAAATTTACCGATAATGATAAAACTATTTTTATCAGGCATTATTTATGTAATTTATACGGACAGGATAGTTATAAATCACAGTTTATCAAAGACCTTGAAAGTGATTCGGATTGCACAATTAATTTTTATTTTAATCCTGGTCAATTCTATATAAACCAGGAGCACTTAAACTATCACGATTTTGAAAATATAAATAATATTTATAATGAAGAAAACCAAAATTTCTTTTTTAAATATAATAATTCAACCATTATTAAATTAATTCCTAAAGAGATTTCCCATTATAAGCAAAATTTATACACATGGATATTTATATTAAATATTTTAATAATTAATTTCTTCCTTATTTTTTATAATCATGATAGGAAAATATTATTTCTGTTTTTTTCATTGTTTCTAATAAATTTACATTATTTATTTATTAATATCTATTTATTCTCACTAATTTTGATATTTTTTGTAATTTTAATAAACATTAATAAGCTAAATACGGAGAAATTGTTTAATTTTAGCTTTTTAAATTTTTTTATTAATACTGTTTTTTATTTAACATTAACACTATTTTCTTTTAAATTCCTACTTCCATCAAATTATAAAATTAATTACTTAATAGGAAGTCTTGAAATAAATTATTTTTATATAATCGTTTCAATTTTTCTAATATTTATAGCTTCATTATATGTATATGATAAGTTTAATAAATATTATTTATATATTCTTATAGCTGTTTCTATAGCATTAAATATATATCTAAAATTCTACATGCTATTATTATTTCTCATTCCACTGTTTCTTTTAATCTTTCTTATTAAAAAAAAGTTGTCCCAAATTAGAATTTTTAATTATTTACTTTATTTTTTAATTTTAGCTTTTATTTCAGTATTTCCTCGATATTTTTTATATAATAATGATATTATTTTAGAAGCAATCAATAAGGTTGAAAAAGAACCCGATAAAGTATTAAATATGACATTTAATACTCTAGAGAACGATAATAATTTGCTCTGGTCCTTAAAAAATAATACACATTATGATGATACAAACTATGCTTTTTTTAAGTGGTTAAAAACCCCTTTAGCAAGTAAAGATTATCCCAATTTTATTTATTTCGAAAATAAAGAGGGAGAAATTTATAGTTCCTATGCGTATAATTGTGCTTTTGAAAAATTTTCAAAAAAACCATCTAATAAAATTTATAATTTTGAAGATTATTATATAACAAAAAGAAAATTAATAGAAAACAATCATGAGTTAGGTAGAATTGTTATAGGAATTTCTGATACATTTTATAATCTTGATAATAATATGCCCTCGATATATTTTGAACATTTCAAAAATTCTCAATCTGTATACAGTTCATTTAATAAGAGTTATGATTTAAAAAATTATAAAAAACAAATTATTAGAAATGATAATAACAGATTTATATATTATATATTGGGTGATTTTTATTTTCTTATAAAATATTTATTAATTGATATTCTAATATTTTTCATAATATTTATTATCTTAATTTCAGTTAATAGGCTGAATTTTCAAAAATTATTAAATTTTAAAAAAAGGATCTTGTTATTGTTAATTCTTTTTGTTTTTATACCGTTTATTTTTAGTACAATTTTAATTATAAAAAATTATTATGATGATATTAAAACATACCTATCCAATGATATCAAAGAAAGAAAAAAATTAATAGTATCTAAATTGAATGAACAAGGTAAATATAAATTATCAGAGGTTGAGCATATTAACGAAAGAGAAAAACAGAATTTGATTAATTTTATCAATAAGGATATTAAAAACTGGTATATATTTTCAGGTCCTAAAAGGGTACTATCCTATAATGAGGATGTTTTTAAAGTAAATTTAAAACAATCTTATTTGACAAACGAAATATTTAATAAATTAGAACAGAACAATGAATATTTAAATTATAATTTTAAAAAGAATAAAATCATCTATTATTTTAAAAATACTCAATTTAAGGAGAATATTTTTAAAATTAACATTAATTTAAGTAAAATAAATAAGGAAATATTTATTGATAATTTATATCTTTTTATGTTTTTTAATATTATATTAATTGTTATTTTGATTTTATTCATACTATATATAACAAGGAATTTTTTGAATCCCATTGTTGATTTAATTATTGCAACAAAAAAAGTAAGCTATGGTAAGTTTGATTACAATATCAAATCAAAATCTATAATCCCGGAAATGAAAATATTATTAGTAAATTTTAAAAGTATGGTATCAAGACTTAAAGCTCTAAAAAATAATTTAAAAGAAAATCAGGATTTCCTTAATGATATTATCGAGTCACTGCCAATAGGTGCAATTATATATAATAAAAATTTGAAAATTAACTTATATAATGAAAAAATCAAACAAAACATCAACAAGAAAATAAAAAAAAGAGATATTTCAAAACTATTTGACTATGATATAAATTTCAGGGTGGAAAAATCAGGAATATTACGGGATAAGGGCCGTGTCTATAGATATGTAATTAAAAAATTTAAATATGGTTATATATTCATGATTTCTGAAATTACTAATTTAATATTAGAAAACAAATTTGATTCCTGGTTCCAAATGGCTCAGGAAATAGCTCATGAACTTAAAAATCCACTAATGCCAATTAATATTTCAGTAAATAGAATAGAAAATTTAGTGGATATAACTGAAGAAAGTGAAAATAATAAAAAATTAAAGGAATTATTTAACATAATTAAAGAAGAGCTAAAAAATATTGAGAATTTAGTTGATAGATTTAGGGATTTTTCCTATGAAGGAGAAAAAGAAATCAGTCTGATAAATCCAGTTAAGAGAGTGAAGAAAATAATTAAAGATTTTAATGAATATCCAATTGAATTAAAAACAGGTAGCAATTTGCCTGTTTTATATTTTTCTAAGCATAAATTTGATTTAATTTTGGTTAATCTATTAAAAAACAGTTTAGAGGCCTCCGAGAAAAATAAAAAGATTGAAATAGATATTTATTATGATAAATTTGTAAAAGGGTATTCAACTAAATATTTTGACAGTAATAAAAAGTATTTAATTATTCACATGAAGGATTATTCTGGGGGAATTGATAAAGAGATACTTGATAGAATATTTGAACCATATTTTTCAAATAAAAAAGAAGGTTCCGGATTGGGATTATATCTGGTAAAAAAATATATGAATCAATATGAAGGAGAAGTATTTGTACTTAATAGGAAAAATGCCGGTATTGATGTTTACCTTTTGTTTAAAATAAAAGGAAAAAAATGAATATACTTGTTGTTGATGATGAAAAAAATATTAGAAAAGTATTAAAGATGATTATAGAAGATCTCGGCTATAATTTTTATGGTGCAGAAAATACAAAAAAGGCCGACAGTAAATTAAAACAGGAAAATATTAATTTGATCATTTTGGATATAAAAATGCCCCAAAAAAATGGTATTGATTATTTAAAAGAAATAAAAACAAAACATCCTAATATACCGGTATTAATGTTAACCGCCCATGGCAATGTATCCATTGCAGTTGATTCTATGAAAATAGGAGCAGTAGATTTTCTTGAAAAAAACGGAAATGAAAAATCGATTAAAGATAAAATCTTAAATATATTGGACAAGCAAAAACATATTTCAAAAAAGAATTACAACAACCTGGTTGTTGAAGATAAAAAAATGATAAAGATCATGGAAGAAACTAATCGTGTAGCTAAAAAAGATATTAATATCCTTTTAAAAGGGGAAAGTGGAGTAGGAAAGGAAGAAATTGCTAAATATATTTCCAAAATATCAGATAGAAGTGACGACAAATTCTATCCTATTAATTGCGGTGCAATTCCCGAACCTCTTTTTGAATCAGAAATGTTTGGATATGAAAAAGGAGCTTTTACAGGAGCTTCAGAACAAAAAAAAGGAATATTTGAAAAGGTTGATGGAGGGATACTTTTTTTAGATGAAATATGTGAATTAAATATACGAAGTCAGGTAGCTCTATTAAGAGTTCTCGAAGATAAAAAATTTTATCGGCTGGGTGGGAAAAAAGGCATAAAATCTGATTTCAGAATTATATCAGCAACTAATCAAAAAATTGAAAGATTGGTAAATAACAATAAATTCAGGAAAGATTTATTTTTTAGAATCAATTCATATGAGATAGAAATACCGCCTCTTAGAAAAAGAAAAGATGATATAATACCTCTAGCAAATTATTATATTGATTATTTCAGTAAAAAATATGATATTGAACAGAAATTGCTCCATGATGACTTAAAAAAATTTTTAAAAAATTATATCTGGAAGGGGAATGTACGAGAACTTAAAAATTTTATAGAAAAATTAATGATTCTTTCCGATGGAAAATATTTATATTATGATAATGAACATATAATTAATGATACAAAAATAGATTTCAATGAAGTTTTGAAGCAAAAAGAAATTGATATACTAAGTAAGATTTATAATCTCACAAATGGAGATATAAATAAGATGGTAAATATACTATCTATATCAAGGGATAAAATTGTAGAAAGGCTGAAAAAACATGAAATTATTGATTAAAATACTAATAATTATAAATATTGTATTTGTATCAAATGCACAACCTTATAAATCCCTACATACAGCTAAAAATTCTGCACAAAACTGGGTAGGAAATTTTGATATACTTGTTATAAGAACAGAATTTTTGAAAGATAATAATAATAAAACCACTGGTAATGGTTTATTTAAATTAAGAAGGATTGATCAAGTTGAAGATATGAAATATGATTACTTTACATTATTCGATAAAGTAGAAAAAGAATCAAATTTTATCCTGAAACGGAATACGGCCAATAAAGCTTTTATCTACTATGATATAAAAGAATATTTTTCAGAGATTTCTAATGGTAAATTTAATATAGAAAATATTGATATAAGCAGTATTATAAAACTTGAAAGATCTATGTCATATTACGGTTTAAATGATAACCTGGGAAAATTAGCTATAGATACTCTAAATAAATATATAAATGCAAGTAATTCATATGAACTTGAGAATTATGATTTTATAATAATTTTACATGCCGGTTATGGAGAAGAATTTGACCTAAAGGGGGATACTCCTAATGATATAATATCCGGTTCTGTTACCTCAAATGATTTATCAGATTATGGAATAGAATCGTATAATTTTAAGGAGGAATTTGGTATAAAAAATGATGGTGTGATGATTTTACCCGAATTCGAAAGTCAGGATATAAGCGAAAACGAATATCCACAGGGTTTACTTGGTCCCGCTGCTTTTACATTTGGCACCTTTCTGGGTATGGACCATCTTTATGATGGAACTCAGGAAACAAGTGGAGTAGGTTTCTGGGGATTAATGGGCTGGGGATGGATCAACTTTTCCGGCTATATCCCTTCCCATCCTTTAGGATTTCAAAAATACAACATGGGATGGATAGATGATATTGTTCCTCTTGAAAAAAATGGAACATATAATTTACACAGCAATGGTTGTTATAAAGTAATTGCACAGGAAGATGATGAGTTTATTATTGAATTTAAAAATATTGATAACAAATATGAATCCGGTATAGAATTCTACTTATATAGATATGATTTTAAAGAAAATGAAATTATTGATAGCCAAAAATACCATATCCTGGAAGATAATTATAAATCCAATAGGTCTGGTTTATTAATATATCATTTAAATAAAAAACTAATAGGATACCTAAGAGAATACGATCACCCATTAATTATGGGAAAAGATAAAAAAGGGATTGATATAGAAGAAGCAGATGGGTTAAACGATTTAAATAAGCGGCTGGGTTTAACCGGGTCTTTTGGTGATCTGTATGATTTATTTAAAAACAATGCTTATTTTACCGAAAAAACACATCCCAATACTAATACCTATGATAATAAAAAATCTTTAATAAATATAAAAAATATTAATCAAAATGAGAATTATATGAGTCTGACTTTAAAAAATTATAGATTAAACTATTTTCCATTAAAAAATGATAATATTAATATGATTAATAATAAATTTTATGTAAAGTCTAAGGATAAAGATTTTTACCTTTATAAGCACGATAAAGAATTAATTAAGAAATTTGAAAATGAAGAAATATTAGAATTAAAAAACAATTTTATAATAACAAATTATGGGATTTATAAATATTCTAATAATAATATTAATTTAGTAAATTCTTTCAATACCGAAAGCACCCATGTTATTAGTAATTTCCAGTATTTAATCATATGGGATAAAAATGATAATTCAAATATATATAAATACAATATAGATCAAATAAATTTCATTAAGAATTATAATAAAAAAATTGAATCTTTTTTCATACTGGATAATTATTATTATATAAAAGATAATATTTTATATAAAAATAATAGTTTTTATGAAAATAATATCCATGATTATTTTATTAAAAATGAAAATCTTTTTTATCTAAAAGATAATGTATTCTACCACTATAAAAAAGGAGATGATAAAAGGTTGTTTTCATTTTCTGATGATGTGGATGATTATATTGTTATTGATTATGATAATGATAATACAGATGAATTTATAATTAAATCAAATAATAAATTGATAATTGCAAATATAAAAGGTGAAATTGAAAAAAAATACATTACAAATAATAATATAAAAGATTTTAATTTAATTTTAGAAAATGAAACAATATTTTTACTTGTTTTAGGAGAAAATGTTATGTTATACAATATTTCAGAAAATAATGAAAAAGAAATTGCTGGAAGCAATATAAATTATACTAAAGTATCCGATAATTCAATAATATATGGCAATGATCAATATTATTATTCAATATATAAAAATAGCTATAATATTTTAAGAGAAAATAATTATTTAAAGGAATTTAACCTTAAAGATATAAAAGTTGCTAAAGAAAAGCTTTTCTTATATCCAAATCCAACTTCTCAAGATTATATTAAGATAAATTATAATAATTCTAAAAGTTTGAATAGCTGTGAAATAAAAATTTATGATGAATCAATGAATAGTTCGATGAAAATGAATCATGAATTACTCTCTGGAGATAATATTATAAAAATTGATATTAAAAGTCTTAAGATAGGAACTTATATATTATTTTTTAATGCTGGAGATACAACCAGATACTTAAAATTTAGCAAAGTTAGATAATTATGAAAAAGAGAATATTTGCAGTCATATTGGTTTTTATAATTGTTTTTATTTTGCTTGGAAAGTTTTCCTTTTCAGCCGTAAATAACTATACTTACTGGCAATTAGAAAATCACTTAAAGTCAAATATTAATTACTTAAATACATTAACCCAGTCACAAGAAGAGTTAAAGAAAAATTATGAAAAAATGGCGGCTACAGGTATTTTTGATAGCATTTATATTGTTAATAAGGATGAGTTTGTAGGAAAAATTGATATAAATTTAAAAAATAATATAAGAGAAATTGATAACAAAAAAAAGCTTTATATAAATAACAAACTATATATATTAACCAACATTAACGATAATAAAATCGTGGTTAGCAAGGAAATACCTGAAAATTACTGGTCAAATATGCTTATTAATAATTTATTAATCTATTATTCAATAATTTTTCTGTTCTCCCTTATTTTTATATATATAACTTATTTACTTATAATTAATCCCATTAATAAGCTTAAAAGGAACACGCAGGAAATATCAAACGGACAATTCCATCTTGATATTGATATTGAAGGCAGTAAAGAGGTTAATGAACTTGTAGATAACTTCAAAAAAATGAAAGACCGAATATTGAGAGATATCGATTTACTCAAGTTTGTAATAAATAATATGAAATTAGGCTTTATATTATTTAATAATAAGGGAGAAATTACTCTTATAAATGATGAAGCAAGAAAAGAATTAAACATTTCTAAAAATAATGATATTAATATCCTAGATCTGTTTAGCTTTATAACATCGGAATCCAAAAGAAAAAATCAGCTTTTTTCTGCCTATAAAATAGCAACAATAAATGGTGAGCCTTTTTTTGCAGATATTGTATATACATCTTTTAAATGGAAAGAAAACTATGAAAATGTTATTATTTTTAAAAAAATTAACAGTATAGTAAAAAATGAAGATAAAAAGTTAAAATCATCAATTGAATATATTTCATCAACACTTGCTCATGAAATAAAAAATCCTTTAAATGTAATATCAATGATACTCCAAACATTGAGGAAGAAATATAATGAATCTGAAATGTGGAATGATATAGAAGAAGAAATCCATAAAATTAATTATATCATTAACAATCTTTTAAATTTAATAAAATACGATAACGAGTTTTTTAATTTAAAAGAATTTTTAGAGAATATTATTGCTAAATGGAGAAAATTATTTAATAATAAAAATATTATTTTCGAATACAATATTGAGAAAAATGTCAAATTACTTTTTGATAAAGATAAATTAAATATTATATTATCAAATATTTTCAAAAATTGTTATGAAAATCTATCAGAAAATGATAAAATTATATTTGAAGAGTATATTGATTCTGAGAAAGTAATTTTAGAAATAAAGGATTTTGGTAAAGGCCTAAATAAAAATGAAATGTTAAGAATTCTTGAAAAGGGCTATAGTAAAAAAGATGAGGATTCTGGATGGGGTTTGTTCATTGTTAAATTCCTAATGCAAATGCATGGAGCAGATTTTGAAATTGAATCTGAACAAAATAATTATACAAAAGTGAGGTTGATCTTTAAATATTATGAAAATATTAATAGTTGAGGATGATAGAGCCCAGCTTAAATATTTATCAAATTTTGTGGAATCCCTGGGAAACGAAGTATTCAAAACTGTTAGTGGTAAAAAAGCTATTGAGTTAATAAAAAATAATGCTGACTTGGATTTGATTATCTCTGACTATAAGCTGGAAGAACTTAATGGATTAATAGTATTAAACAAAGCAAAAGAAATTAACAAAGATATCGATGTTATTATTGTTACCGCTTATGGCAATACTGATGATGCTGTTTTTGCAATGAAAAAAGGTGCCTATGATTATATAAACAAACCCTTAAATTTTGATGAATTAAAATTAATTATCGATAAAATCAAAACCAAAAATGATTTAGAAAATCAGGTTGAAAGTTTTAAAAGTAATCTGGAAAAACCGGAATTGATTTATAAATCTGACAAAATGAAAGAAGTAATCAATAAGGCTGATAACGCTTCCCAAAATGATGTAACTGTATTGATACATGGAGAAAGTGGAACAGGTAAAGAACTGGTAGCTGAATATATTCATAACAACAGTAACAGAAAAAATTCTGTTTTGGTCAAAGTATTTTGTGCTGCAATTCCCGAAAATCTTATTGAATCAGAACTTTTCGGATACAGGAAAGGAGCTTTTACAGGTGCTGAAGAAGATTATAAAGGGAAGTTTGAATATGCTGACGGTGGTTCAATATTAATTGATGAAATTACCGAAATTCCATTAAATTTACAGGTGAAATTGCTGAGAGTAATTGAAAATAAAGAAATCACCCGGGTGGGTGAACATAGATCAAAAAAACTTGATATAAAATTTATCACTACTACAAACAGGAAAATTCAGGAAGAAGTAAATAAAGGCAACTTTAGAGAAGACTTATTATACAGAATTAATGTCTTTCCTATTGAAATACCACCTCTTAGAAAAAGAAAAGAAGATATTGATATCCTTGTTGATTATTTTTTAAAGAAATATAATAAAAAATATGGTACAGATATTAACTTAGCTGATAATGAAATAGAACAATTAAAAAATTATAACTGGCCTGGAAATGTAAGAGAACTAGAGAATACAATAATAAATCTGGTTATTAGTGGTAATAAAAATATACTTAATAATTTATTTTCAGAAAATATAATTAAACTTAATAATACAGAGTTAACTCTTGATGAGCTTGAAAAAAAATATATTAGAAAAATTCTAAAAAAAACAGATAATAATAAAACTGAAGCTGCAAAAATATTAAACATACATAGAAATACTTTACAGCGAAAAATAAAAGAATATAATTTAGATAGTTGACTTTATTAGGTATTATGCTATAATAATAATGTTTAAATAGGAGGAATAATGAAAAGATTGGTTGGTTTAGATATCGGCTCTTATGCTATTAAAATTTTATCTTTAAAAGTCGGCAGAAAAAATGTTAAAGTAAAAAAATTCGGATATGGAAAATTATCCCGTGAAAGTATAGTTGAAGGCGATATAATGGATACAAATCTTATAGAAAAACGAATAAGAAATGTGTATAATGAAGAAAATGTTAAAAATAAAAATTTATCAATATCGGTTGCAGGAAGAAATATTATGTACAAAAATATTAAAATAAATGCCGTTGGTAAAGATGATGTCAAAAAAACATTAGAATGGGAACTTCCCAATCATATACCTTACGAAAAAGATAATATTTATACGGATTATGAAGTATTGAGTGAAGAAGGGGGGCAGACTGAATTATTAATAATTGCTGCCAAAAAAGATGTTGTTAATACCCGAATAAATTTATTGAAAGGATTGGGATTAATGCCTGTAGTTGTAGATACTGCGGCTACTTCTGTTCAAAATGCCTATGAAACATTAGTTGGTCCAATAGAAGATACGGCATTTATAGTTGATATTGGCGCCGAAAAAACAAGTATGAGCATAGTTGCTGATGGTGTACCTAGATTTATAAGAGAACTTCCCCACGGAGGAAATGCCTATACAAATGAGATAGCCAAAAATCTCGGATTGAATTATGAAAGTGCTGAAGAAACAAAAATGGAGAATAATAAAAATAATGTAGAAATACATCAGTATTTTGATTCTATAAATCAGAATATTGCTTCAGAAATTCAAAAATCAATGCGATATGTAAAGGCTGATTCTCCTATTGTGGTAAACAAAGGAATAATTACAGGAGGTGCATCACTTACTCCTGGGTTGCTGGATTACTTAAGGTCAAATTTAGATATCTCGAACATTGAGCTTTTCAATCCAGTTGAATATTTAAATATACCCGATGAATATCAAAGTGAAATGGAAGAATTAGGACCTTCCTTGAGTGTAGTAACTGGATTAGCCTTGAGAAAGGGGTAATATAAATGATTGAAATTAATCTATTACCGAAAGAGGAAAGAAAAACCAGACAAAGAATTCCTATAAAGAAAATATTGCCTGTTATAATTGTTGCAGCAATATTACTATTAATGGGGTTAACCTATTTTAGAAATTTAAACAAAATTAATTCTTTAAATTCTGAGATTGACAATTTAGAAAGAGAAAAAAATAGATATGTAAAATTTAAAAAAGAATATGATAGTATTAACAAGCAGTTGAAATCTATCAATCAAAGATTAAATGTTTTAAAAAGTCTTGAAGAAGGAAAAACATATGTTGCTCAAATACTGCAGCAGCTTTTAAAAAGTGTGCCAGAAAATTTATGGCTTAATGAAATGCAAATTCAGCAAGATACGTTATCATTAAAGGGAAAATGTCTTTATAATAGTGATATTACTAAATTTATTGAGAATCTAGATCAACAGAAAAATATAGAAGATCCTGTAATTAACAAAGTGGATGAAAGGAAAGAAACTTTCCAGGAAATTACTGGTAACAGTGAACCTGTTAAAATTTCAAATTTTACTATTGATGCTACTTTGGTTTCTCAGGTTAAAAAATAAAGGGGGAATATATGGCTTTTGATGTAAATTTAAATGATCCAAGAACCCAGAAGATTATCGCTGGTATTTTATTTTTAATTATAGGGTTATATCTTGTGTACAATTTTATGATTTCCCCTCAAAGCGAAAAAATAGAAGAATTAAGGAATAAAAGAAACGCATTAGACCAGGAAGTTAAACAGCTGATACAAATCAAAAAGCAATTACCAAAAAAGAAAGAAGAGATTAAAAACAAAAAAGAAGAAATACAAATAATTAAAGATTATTTACCTTCAAAAGCAGGTTTCCATACATTATTAAAAAGCATTAGTGAATTATCTGCAGATTCTAATTTATCTCTATCTTCAATAAATTTTGGGAAATTGCAAACAAAAAATGATTTTAAACAGTTTGATATATCTTTAAAACTGGAGGGAACGTATCATAATTTAGGAGGGTTTTTATCTTCATTAAGCAAATTGCCCAGAATTGTTAATGTGGGTAGTATCAAGTTAACGGGCATAAATAATCCTGAAGAAAATTTCACTATATCAGTAAATTTAAATTTAATTTCCTATGTAAGTAAAGGCACTCAATAAAAGGAGTTATATATGAAAAAACTTTATTATATACTTATAATAATATTTATTTCTTTATTATATTCCTGTGGTGGAAATGGCAGCAATTCCCAGGAAACAGGAGTGCAAACTCCAAATAATCAAAAAAAAGTAGAACAATATTCAAAAAAAGAAAATAATCAAAAAAATATATCAGATAAATCAAATAATAATGAAAATAAAAAAGAAAAATCACTGGAAATAAAAGAAACATTTAACTATAAAAGTTTAGGTAAACGGGATCCCTTTGAATCACCAATCTCCAAATCAAAACTTAATCAACCCCAGACTTCGGCACAGGGTGGAATTGAATTCAATTATTCCAGATTTTCCTATAAAGGTATTATAGAACTTACAAGCGAAAAAATAGCACTTATTGAAGATAGTTCGGGTAAGGGGTTTAGATTGAAAAAAGGTGATTCTTTTGGTGGAGCAGTTGTGGAGGAAATTACCAAAGATAGAGTAATTCTAAAAAAAATACAAAAGGAAGCTGGAGGGACCTCTAAAAAAATTATTTTAGAAAAAACTGAATCTAAAGGAGGAAAATAATGAATAAATTAAAAAAAATATTGTTATTTACAACAATCCTGGGGTTTTTTATAATTAACAGTTATGGAATTGTTTTAAATTCTGTAGATTATGAAAAATTTAATGGGGGTGTTGATGTAAAATTAAATTTTACCGGGAAATTTAAATATCAGGTATTTAAACTTGATGACCCCAAAAGAGTGGTAATAAATTTACCTTCTACCCGATCAAAACAAAATTTTAAAAAGTTTAGTGTGAATTCTAATGATATAAAAGAAGTTAGATTCGCACAATTTAATAAAGACATGGCAAGGGTTGTAGTTGAATTAAAGAATTGGGTTAAATATTTTCCCGAGAAAAAAGGAGAAAATTTAGTTTTACATTTTACTACATCTGATTATCAGGAAAGTTCAGATAAAATCTCCGAAAAAAAGGATGAATCTACGAAAGAATTAAAAAAGGAATTGTCAAAGCTCAAGGTTGTCAATATCAAGCCTATAGGACGGAATAAACTGGAGATTAAATTAGAAGTAGAAGGTGGGTTAAATTATACTGTTAAGGAAAAAACCAACGGTTTAATTTTAAATCTATTAAATGCGCAATCTTTTCTTAAAAAAAGACAATTTAAATCCGAACAATATTCTGAAATAAACGATGTTATTGTAAAAAATATTGATGAAAAAGACCTCGCAGTAACTATCAATCTTGACCAAGATTATCCGTATGATATTGATAAATCCAAAAATAGTATAAGCGTAATATTGGATACTGGTAAAAAAATTCAAAAAAAGGCTATTATTGCAAATATTTTAAGCAGACAAAAAAACAAGAAAGTTTTCCTTGAATACCAAATTGACAACTGGGTAAGATTTAAAGAAGAAAAAATAGGGGAAGAAAATAAAATTAGATTGATATTTGAAGATGCTAAACTCCAAAAAGAGGAATTTAATATTCCTGTTAGAAAAGGCCCTGTTGTAGAAATTTACAATAAAATAAAAGATAACAATGTGATTTCCGATATCGTATTAAAAGAAAACATTAGTTATGAAATTTATAGAGAAGATCAAAATGTAATAATGGAAATACAGGAGTATAAAGAAGAAAAAACTTTTGCTGACAAAGGAACAATGGATGAGCCTGTAACAGAATCTAAAGAAAATATTAAAAGAGAAGGCTTGAAATTAAAAGATATATCTGTTCAGGACGCAAATATTACTTCGCTTCTTGCAGAAATCGCTAAAGTTGCCGGATATAATATAGTTATGTCCAAAAGTGTTTCCGGGAAGGTTTCTGTGGATTTGCATAATGTTACCTGGGAAAAGGCTCTTGATATTATATTAAGAACAAATGGATATGCTTACAGGATAGATGAAAATATTATCAGAGTAGCAACATTACAGGAATTAAAGGAAGAGGTTCAGGCACGACAGGAACAGCAACAATTAAAAAATGCTGGTCCGAAAGAAGTTAGAATAATTCCTATATCATATGCAGACCCAAGTGATATAACAAAAACGGTGGAGGGTACTTTATCAAATGATGCTAAAATTACAGTGGATAAAAGAACTAACTCAATAATTATTACTGATATACCAAGTAATTTAAATAATGCAGAGAAATTAATTAATTATTTAGATAAACCAACCCCTCAGGTTATGATAAAAGCTAAATTCATAAGAATTTCTGATTCAGCGGAACAATCTCTGGGTATCAATTGGCAATTAAATAACAGTTCTAATTTCGAATCTAATCTAAGCAATGATTCCGTTTCGGGGGGAACTGATATAAATGTTAATCCTGCCGGATCATCTAATTCGGGTCAGATAGTTACTTCATTGCTTGATACTTTCAATTTAAACGCAAAATTAAATATGATGGTAAGTGAAAGTGGTGCAGAAGTTCTTGCCAGTCCTAAGGTTACAGTTCTAAATAATGAAACAGCACATTTTAATGCTGGACAAAAAATACCAATAACTCAGCTCGATGAAAGCGGTAACACGGTAAGTCAACTCCAGGAAATTGGAGTTAAATTGGATGTAACGCCTACTATAAATGCTTCTAATGAAGTGATACTGGATATAAGTCCCGAGGTTAGTAGTTTGGCAGAACCTGCTAATGGAGCAGATCTGATAATTTCTTCTAATACAGCTGAAACTAAACTTCTTGTAAAAGATGGTAAAACTGCTGTTATTGGTGGATTGATGAGAAGGGATAGATCAAGTGGATCTGCTGGAGTTCCTATTCTCAAGGATATTCCTATCATTGGAAACTTATTTAAGAACACAACATCACAAAGCTCAAACGAAGAAATTTTAATATTTGTAACTCCATATATAATAAGACCTAATGAAACTTAATATTTACATATAGAAACTGGGAGAAAGTAATTCTTCCAGTTTCTACTTTAGAATAAAGGCAAATAGTGAATATAAAAGAAACTCTGGAAAAATATAAAATATATCTTTTAATTCCATTTTTTGGTGTACCTATTGTTTTTAATTCTATTTTTATTATTAAAAATCATTCTTATATTTTTTTACCTTTAATATTAATATTTTTAGGGATCTCTTTAAATAATATTAAACATTTTCCATATGAATTGCTGATTGCTTTTATTATTCCTCTTTTATCCTTACTATATGTCAAAGATATGTATTTAGCTTTTGATCATTTTTATTTTTTCTTTTTATATATTTCACTTTTTATAATCTTTTATAATTATAAATATAAGGAAAGATTATACAATTTTTTAATTATTTATTCAATTATCCTATTCCTTTATGTTTTATACCAAAATTTTTACATTTACCCTTACCTATTAAAATCCAATATGATTAATGAAGCCCAGAGAAATTTAATACAAATTAAAAGATTAATGGGCACATTCTCACTACCAAATATTTATGCTTTCTTTTCATTAGTAGGGGCATATTTATCATTTTATATGTTTAACAAAAAGAAGAATTATTATTATATACCAGCAATAATAATTAACTTAATCGCAATACTATTAACCAAGACTTTTATTGCTTTTGTACTATTAATGATTTTAGCTTTAGCGATATTATATAAAAACAATAAAAAGTTATTCTATTATTCATTTGGAGGAATAATTTTATTAATTTTAATATTTCTAAATATAAGGGGAATAAGCAGTATAAAGAGTTCCTTTTCATTACGTTATTTTAATTATAAATCAGCATTAAATATTTTTTGGGATAATCCATTAACAGGAGTAGGAGTAAATAATTTTGATATTTTTTACCCAGTATATAAATATAAACAGGCAAATATCATTCACAATGCCCATAGCCTTATACTTCAGTCATTAACTGATCTGGGAATTTTAGGAATTCTATTCTTGTATTTCTTAGTAAAAAATTTATATAAAAACCGAAAATCCCATCATTTTATATTATTAATTGTGTTATTTATCTATTTTGCAACAGATATGATGTTTTATATACCGTCTGTAGCCGTATTATATTGGATTTTGATATCAATAAATACAGACTATAGAAATAAACCAGTTGTTACTAAGCTAAAAACATATTCTACGGCGGTTTTGATTTTTGTCTATTTAATACTGAGCATTATGGTATTTTATACTCCAGATAGATTCTATGTAAAAAATTTACAGGATAGAGTTAATAGAAATAAAAAAAATGAAAATTATTATTCCTATTATCTAAACATATATGAATTAAATTATTATTTTAGAATGGATAAAGATAATGTTAGAATTGATAAAAAATAAAATTAAAACACTCAATTTAAATAAAATAGCTCTAATATTAATTTTCGTATCCTCATTTCTTTTGGGTGGGGAAAATTTATATATAAAATATTTTATAATAGTTTTTTTCTTCTTTATATTTATTTTCAAGGATACAATTAAAATTAAAAAATATGACTGGATTTTATATTTTTTCCTATTATTTGTTTCAGTTTACAATATTATTATAAAAAATTATAATTCGGATTTATATAACTTCATTATCCTTTATTTTATTTTTATTTTAATTAAAAATTTAAATTTTGATAAGTATTTCTTTTCTAACTTATTGATTTTATCATCCATATTACACGGTATAATTGTATTTTATCAGAGCCTTGTATTGAATAAATTCCGTTCTCCTTCCACATTTGTTAATCCCAATTGGGTGGTTATATGGCTATTTGTTGGCCTTTATTTTTTAATTTATGAAAGAAATGTTTTAGATAATTATAAAATACTAAAAATTCCAGTTTCTTTACTTTTGATTTTAGGATCAATTTTAACCCTTTCAAGAACTACTATTGTGCTGTTTGTACTATTTGCAATCTATTCAATATTTTACAGAAAAATATTTAGCAATAAACTTAAACTGATATTTGCGATATTGACAGTATTAGTACTTCTTATTCCAGTACTAAGATTTACCCAAAGGGGCAAGAGCATTACCTTTAAAAGATTAAAATTTTACAATGCTGGAATTAATCTTTTTCAAAAAAAACCAATTTTAGGTACAGGAATAAAAACAGTTGAAGATAAAATTAAAACCTATTATACCGGAGAAAAAAGAAAATTTTCAAATTATTCTAAATCCCCCCGCATGTCTCATAATTTGTTTCTTGAAGTATTAATTGAAATGGGGTTATTTGGATTTTTATTGATTTTATTTATTTTTTACAAATATTTTAAATATTCATATATAAAATTTCCGCTGTTGATATATTTTACTTCCTTTTTATTTAACAATTTGGAAAAATCATTTTCATTAATTCTTTTATTTTTAATTCTATTATCCTTTAATAAATTAAAATTTAGTCAACGAATAAGTATTAAAAGGGAATTTAAACTAATTGTTTTTTTCATAATTATATCTATTTTTTCATTTAAGCTTTTATCATACATATACATTGATTTTGGCAACAAAGCTTTTAACTCAAAAAACTATAAAAAAGCTTATAATTATTATAAACAATCAGCAGAATTTACCAAATATGACCCTTATTACCAAAACATTTATATAAAATTCCTAATCAATCTACCCAAAAACGATCTAATTGGAATATCCTGGGAAGAAAGATTCTATGAAATTGAAAAAATTTCTACCAGATTAAAAAAATATGATAGATTCAATTCTGAAGTTTATGATATCTATACTTTTTACTGTCTTAAAATTCTAAGATCTGATAAATTTGGAAAAATAAAAAATGAAATTTGGGAAAGAGGGGTAAAAAATATAAATATGGCTATAAATCTCAACCCCAAAAATCCTTTTTATTACTATAAAAAATTATATTTTTATTATATAAAAAAAGATTACAATGAAGTTAAAAAATTAGCAGAAAAAGCTATTGAGATAGAACCATACTTTTTGCGTGCATATAAAATATTATATGAAATTGAAGAAGATAAAGACAAAAAAGAAAGGTATAAAAACATTATTAATAAAATAAAATCAATATATAATAATAGAGGAAAATATAATTTAAATCAGTACGAGAAAAGATTAATGCAGGAATAGATAAATTTATATATATACTGATTTAATATATTTTGGTTGATATTTATTTCGAACCAGATTTTTGTAATACATTAAAAATTCATTTGTACTTTCTTCCGGTATCAAAATAGTTAGATAAATATCTTTTTCAAATTCTTTCTTTAATATATAAATATTATTATTTGAAATATAATTCTCCAATTTATCAAAAGCATCATATGGAACAATAATTTTATATTTTGAATTTTTGACTATTTTTTTTATCTCAGATTTATTTATAACTTCCTGAGCTGATTTTGAATAAGCTCTTATCAGGCCTCCTCCTCCCAATTTAATACCTCCATAATATCTGGTTACAACAATCAATGTGTTTGTTAATTTATTTTTTTTAAGTACATTCAATATAGGTTTACCAGCTGTACCGCTGGGTTCGCCATCATCTTCATATTTTTCACTTCTTTTTTTTATACCCTGAATAAAAGCCCAGCAATTATGTGTGGCATCATTATATTCCTCATTGATTTCTTTAATTCTTGAATTGGCTTCTTTTTTAGAATGTATTTTAAAGGAACGCCCGATAAAAATTGATTTATTTATTTCAAACTGGTGATTATTTATATTTTTTATAGTATATAAAGAATTGTTCATAAATGAATAATAATTAATATTAGTTATATGTCAATATTTTATATAACTTATTATTGACAATTAATTGTTTATTGAATATTTTTTAAGTGAAAGGAGCTTATTATGAAGAATAACTTTAAAAAGAATATTCATTATTTACAGGATTCAGAATATCCGGGCAGGGGGTTAATAATAGGTATGACCCCAGATAGAAATTATGCTGTACAAATTTACTGGATTATGGGAAGAAGTGAAAATAGCCAGAACCGAATATTTGTTAAGGATGGTAAATTTTTAAAAAATAAAATTTATAATGACTCTAAAAAAGTCGATACAAGTTTAACAATATATTATTCTATGAAAAATATTTCAAATATTCATATTGTCAGTAATGGTGATCAAACAGAAACAATTTACAATTATTTAAAAAAGAAAAAATCTTTTGAACAGGCAATATATAAAAGAACATTTGAACCCGATAAACCAAATTATACACCAAGAATATCGGGGATAATTAATCCTTCAGAGTTGAATTATAAATATAAAATTTCAATTATAAAATCATTTCATAACAGTTCAGAAATGTGTATAAGAAATATTTATAATTATTCTGCTTTTATTCCGGGTGTAGGGCACTGTATAACTACCTATAAAGATAATGGCAATCCTTTACCATCATTTGAAGGAGAGCCGTATGAATTACCAATTTATAATGACAGTATGAAAACACTTAATTACTATTGGGATTTATTAAATAATGAATATAGGGTTTCCATAGCAGCCAAATATATAAATCTTAAATCAAATAAATTTGAGATTAAAATTATTAATAAAAATAATTAATTAATTTATTTATTTATTTATTTGAGAAAATATATAATGTATTGATTGCTGCAAGTTAGAAACAAATCGGAGTGGAGGGATTTGAACCCCCGACAGCCTGCTCCCAAAGCAGGTGCGCTGCCGGACTGCGCTACACTCCGAAATTGCATAATCCTGATATTGTTATAATATTTAAAAATAAAAAATACTATCCTAAAACTATATTGTAATTGTAATAGAATTAAAAAGGGTGGATGATGGGACTTGAACCCACGGCCAACGGAGCCACAATCCGTTGCTCTACCAGCTGAGCTACATCCACCATATTAAGAGTTTAAAAACACGCTTGGGGGGACTCGAACCTCCAACCCCCAGATTAGAAGTCTGGTGCTCTATCCAGTTGAGCTACAAGCGCATTTAAATCGGAGTGGAGGGATTTGAACCCCCGACAGCCTGCTCCCAAAGCAGGTGCGCTGCCGGACTGCGCTACACTCCGTATCAACGCAAAAAATACTATAGTAAATATCATTTTTTGTCAATAGAAAATTTAGTTTATTTTCAAAAAGAAATATTAATATATTTAGCATTATTATTATAGTTTAATTATAAACAGAAATATTCTGTACTATTAATATTATTTAAATTATGAGAATTAAAAAATGATTTACAATAAGCCTATTATATGGTATTTTTTTATTGAAACTATAGGGAGGTTTATAAATTATGGCTGGACACAGTAAGTGGGCTAATATAAAACATAAAAAGAAAAAAGAAGACAAAAAAAGAGCTAAATTATTCTCTAAATTATCTAAAAAAATTACAGTTGCTGCAAGAGAAGGTGGAGGAGATCCCGAATATAATTCTAATTTAAGAATGTATATAGAAAAAGCTAAACAAAATAACATGCCAAAGGAAAACATAGAGAGAGCAGTAAAAAAGGGAACTGGGGAATTGCCTGGTGTTACCTATGAAGACGCCGTATATGAGTGCTACGGGCCTAATGGAGTAGCTTTATATATAGAAGTAACAACTGATAATACTAACCGTACGGTTGGAGAAATTAGACATATTTTAGATAATTATGATGGTAATATGGGAGAAGACGGTTCGGTTGCGTGGATGTTTAATAGAAAAGGCTTAATATATATTGATAGAAAATCTATAGAAGAAGAGGAGTTAACAAATAAAGCTATTGAATCAGGAGTTGAAGATATTGAAATATCAGATGAAGCGTATATATTATATTGCGACCCAAGGAGGTTTCACGAAATCCTTGATGATCTAAAGAAATTGGACCTAAATATTGAAAACTCAGAAATGAGTATGATTCCTAAAAACACTATTAATTTGAATAAAGAGGCAGCTAAAAAAATATTAAATTTAATGGATGAACTCGAGGACCATGATGATGTTCAAAATGTACATGCTAATTTTGAAATTGATGATAAAATAATTAATCAAATTATGGATGAATAATGAAAGTTATCGGAATTGACCCTGGATTAAATAAAACAGGATTTTGTGTTATTCAGGAAAAGGGTAGTAAATATAAAATTATTGATATAGGAGTTATAAAACCGGGAAAAAATCAAAAAATTGAAAATAAAATTAATTATTTGTATAAAAAATTAAATGAAATTAGTAATAAATACAAACCTGATGAAGCTGCAGTAGAGGAACTATTTTTCGTTAAAAATGTTAAATCTGGTATTAAAGTAGGACAGATGAGAGGAGTTGCATTGCTTGTTTTTTCCCAGAAAAAAATTAAAGTATTCAATTATACACCTACAAAAATTAAATTGGCTGTTGTGGGTAACGGTAATGCCAAAAAACATCAGGTTAAAGAGATGGTTAAGATATTAACAGGTATTAAAAATGATAATTACGAGTATGATGCTTATGATGCTGCTGCAGTTGGAATATGTCATTTAAATAATAAGGTTGACCGGTATGATAGCATATCTTGATGGTTTTCTGATCGAAAAAAAAGAAGATTTTATTGTCGTTGATGTAAATGGGATTGGATATCAGGTATTTATACCTACATACATATTTTCAAAATTACCACAAAACGGTGAAGAGTTAAAATTATTTATCTATCACCACATTCGTGAAGATGAGCAAACATTATATGGATTTTTATCCAATAAAGAAAAAGAATTTTTTGAATTACTGGTTTCGGTCTCAGGTATAGGACCTAAGAAGGGGTTAAAGCTAATTTCACAGTCCAGTTTTGATAGATTTGTTAAAGCTATCAAAAACGATGACATTAATTATCTTTCTTCTCTTAAGGGGGTTGGCAAAAAAACCTCCAAAAAACTTATATTTGAGTTAAAAGATAAAGTTAAAGAAATTGAAGTGGAAATAATTGGAGATACAAAACAAAATACTAAAGCAAATGAAGCAATAGAGGCTCTTGTTGGATTAGGATTTTCTCCTCCAATAGTAAGAGATATAATAAGTTCCACTGTATCAAATAATAAAAATTTAACAACCCAGGAACTTATAAAAACTGGTTTGAGGAAATTGGGAAAGGGAAGTTAAGATGTCTGATAGAATAGTTGATCCTGATAAAAAAAATTTTGATAATTCTGTGGAGAAAAACCTAAGGCCTAAATACTTAGATGAATTCATCGGCCAAAAGGATTTAAGAAAAAAACTAAAAATATATATTGAGGCTGCAAAAAAAAGAAATGAACCGATTGATCATATATTATTTCATGGTCCTCCAGGATTAGGCAAAACAACTTTAGCACATATTATTGCACATGAAATGGGTGTAAACATCAAAATCACCTCCGGCCCAATTTTGACCAAACCAGGAGATGTAGCTGCAATATTAACGAATTTAGAACATAATGATGTATTATTTATAGATGAAGTACACAGACTGAATAGAAGTGTTGAAGAGATGCTTTATTCTGCAATGGAGGATTTCGAACTGGATATCATTATTGGAGAAGGGCCCAGTGCTAAAAATATTAGAATACCCCTGGAATCTTTTACATTAATAGGTGCAACCACAAGGGCAGGATTATTAACTTCCCCTTTAAGAGACAGATTCGGGGTGCTGGAAAGACTTGAATTCTATAATATTAGAGAACTAAAAAAAATTATTAGAAGGTCCGCAAAAATATTAAATGTAAAAATAGATGATAAATCTGCTAATGAAATTGCAAAAAGGTCAAGATACACACCCAGAGTGGCAAATCGTCTTTTAAAAAGAGTAAGAGATTTTGCTGATGTAAAAAATAATGGAGTTATTGATGAAAATATCATAATGCAATCTTTTGAACTTTTGAAAATTGATGAAAAAGGTCTCGATAAAATGGATAAGAAAATTTTAAAGGCTTTGATAAATAGATTTGAAGGGGGACCGGCGGGACTTGATTCTTTATCTGTAGTACTGGGTGAAGAAAAGGATACTATTGAAGATGTATACGAACCTTTTCTAGTAAGGGCAGGTTTCATTGAAAGAACTTCAAGAGGAAGAATCGCATCAAAAAAAACATATCGTTATTTTGATATAAATAAAACAGAAAATCAGGAAAATAGCAGTTTTAATTTTGATAATGAAGGATAAATATTGAAAAAGAAAAAAATCTTACTTCATATATGCTGTGCACCATGTTCAATCTATCCTATAAAAGTATTAAACGAGAACAATTACGAAGTATTTGGGTTTTGGTTCAATCCCAATATTCATCCCTTTCTGGAATATGAAAAAAGGTATAAAGAGGTAAAAAATTACATGCAAAATAATAATATTAAATTACTTGAAAAAAATGAATATAATTTAGAAGAATTTTTAAGAAATGTAACTTTTCGGGAATCTCAAAGATGCAGATACTGTTACAGTGAAAGATTAAAATATGCAGCCATTTATGCAAGAAATGGCAAATTTGACTATTTTACTACTACTTTACTCTACAGTAAATTTCAAAATCATGAACTAATTAAAGAAATTGGAATAAATCATGCCAAAGAAAATGGTGTGAAATTTTTATACAAAGATTTCAGAGAAGGATGGAAATACGGTATTAATAAATCAAAAGAATTAAAAATGTACCGACAGCAGTATTGTGGATGTATTTATTCGGAAAGAGATAGATATTTAAAAAATTGAAAGGGGAATTTATGAAAAAGATAATTAATACTGATAATGCTCCTGCAGCTGTAGGCCCATACAGTCAGGGAATTGAAACCAATGATTTAGTTTTTACTTCTGGTCAATTACCAATGATACCGGGTACAACTAAATTTGTAGAGGGTGGAATTAAAGAGCAAACAAGAAAATCTCTTGAAAATGTAGAAGCAGTATTTAATGAAGCCGGCCTTGATTTATCCGATGCTCTAAAAGCAACCGTATTTCTGGATAACATGGATAATTTCGCCGATTTTAACGAAGTATATAAAGAATTTTTCCCGAATAATCCGCCAGCAAGAAGCTGTGTTGAAGTATCAAAACTTCCGCTTGGAGCAAAAGTAGAAATTGAAATGATAGGTAAAAAGAAATAAAGGAGTTTAATTGAAGGTATTTCAGGTAATTGGTTATAAAAAAACCGGAAAAACACATTTGATAAAAAATATTTTATCTTCATTAGCAGTTAATAATAAAATTGTAGTTTTGAAAAATACCCATAATAAAAATATACAGAATAAAAAAACTGACAGCGAAATATTGTATAACAAAGCAGCAGAAGAAGTAATATTACAAACGCCCGAAGATAGTTATATTAAAAGGCCTAACAAACCGCTAATAAAGTTATTGAAGGAATATAAAGAAAACAACTATGATTATTTTATTATTGAAGGACTTAAAAATATTAATCTGCCCCGAATTATCTGTAATGCAGAAAATAAACAGCTTGAAAAGAACTTTTACAGGAATGTTGTAGCGGTTTGTAATTTAATTAAAAATAATAAAAAAACATTTACCTTTGACAAAAAAGATAATTTTAATGAAGTATTAAATAATATTAAAAAATTACCTGATTTTCCGGTTGGTTTAAACTGTAAAAAATGTGGTAAAAGCTGTATTAATTATTATAATGACAAATTTAATAATAAAAATATCAAATGTGTTATGCAAAATTCTAACAACCTAGAAATTAAAATTAACAACAAAAAATTGCCATTAGCACCTTTTGTTGAAAATTTAGTAAAAAATACAATAATAGGTCTTATAAAAAATTTAAAAGGGTATGAAAGCGGTAAAATTGAAATAGAAATAAATAATAAAGAATAATCTTGATAACTATGTAGAAAATGATATAATTTCATTTGAAAAAAACTTTTAAGGAGGTATATAATGAATTTACTACTATCATCAAACTTTTTACTCAGCATTTTACAGAAGGGTGGAGAATCCGAAGGCAGTTTCTTACTTAGTATATTACCATTTGTCTTAATATTTGTTGTTTTTTATTTTGTTTTAATTAGACCCCAGAAAAAACAGAGAGAAAAACATGAGAAAATGGTAGAATCACTAAAACCAGGGGACCATGTAATAACTAATTCTGGAATTTATGGCACAATTGTAAAAATTGAGGGTAAAAAAGCAACTATTAGAGTAGCAGATGGAGTAAAATTGGAATTTTTAAAATCATCAGTTGCTAATAAAGTAAATCAGCAATCAGAAAAAGAAGAAGAGTAAAACTTTTACTCTTCTTCTTTAACTATAATGGATAAAAATAAGATAATTGAGTTATTTGAAAAATTAATCTTTTTTTTGAAATTAGATAATGAAAACATATTTAAAATAAGAGCTTATGAAAATGCTGTTGATATCTTAAAATCAATAGATATCCAGCTTTCTCAATTAGTAAAAAATAAAAAATTGAAAGACTATGATGGTATTGGAGATGCAATATTTAATAAAATAGAAGAAATTCTAGAAACTGGTAATTTGTCAATATTAGAAAAATATTATGATAGATATCCAGCATCTTTATACCAATTTAAAAATATTTCTGGGTTAGGACCTAAAAAAATCAATAAATTATATAAAAATTATGATGTAGACAATCTGGAAAAATTGGATAAACTTATAAAATCCAGAAAAATTAATGAAGTAAAAGGATTTGGAGATAAAACAATAAAGAAACTCGAAGAAGAAATAGAATTTCTTTATGAAAATAAATATGAATTTTTAGCATATGACTTTTTATCTGCTTTCAAGAAAATAAAAAATCACATACTTGCTAATTGTGACAGAACTATAAATATTTTACCTTTAGGAAAACTAAGAAGACTGGCTAATACTATAAATAAAGGAAAGATATTAATAAAAAAAACATTCAAAACTTCAGTGAAGCAAATTCTCGTAAAATGGGATAAAATTGATGATTTAAAAGAAGAAGATGAAAAGGTCTTATTTACCTATGAAAACAAAAATTTTGTAATATTTTTTTCTAAAAATGTAGAATACATTCTAAATTTTCATACTCTTACAGGATCAAAAAATTATATTAATTACCTTATAGAAGAAAATGCATATACAAAACATAACTTTTTGAATTTAAATAATGAAAGAGAAATTTATACTAAATTAAATTATCCCTATATTCCCCCCGAATGTCGGGAAACTAAAAATGCTGTTGATTTCTTTACACAAAATAATGTAAATTCTAAAGATTTAATATCAAGGGATAACATCAAAGGAATTATTCATATCCATACCAATTATAGTGATGGTCATAATACGCTTGAAGAGATTGCAAGTTATCTATATAACTTAAATTATGAATATGCTGTTATAACTGACCACTCAAAATCCTCATACTACGCGAATGGATTGGATTATGATGATCTATTAAAACAATGGAAAGAAATTGACTGTATTAATAAAAAATATAAAGATTTTAAAATATTTAAAGGTATAGAAATAGATATCCTTGGAAATGGAACCCTGGATTACAAAGAGGATATTTTAAAAGAATTTGATTTTATTATTGCTTCAATTCATTCTAATATGAATATGAAAAAAGAGAAAGCGACTAATAGATTATTAAAAGCAATGGATAACAGGTATTTAAATATGATTGGCCATATTAGTGGCAGATTATTAACACAGAGAAAAGGGTACCCGTTAAACTATAACAAAATTTTTGAAAAAGCTTCAAAAAATAATATAGCAATTGAATTTAATTGTAATCCATACAGAATGGATATTGATTGGAAATATCTTTATGATTTAAAGAAATACAATATATTAACTTCTCTTAATCCTGATGCTCATAATAAAGAACAAATTGAATATATGGATTATGGTATAAAATTTTTAAGGAAAGCTTTTTTGAAAAAAAGCAATGTTATGAATGCTTTGAGTTTGAAAGAGTTTGAATCAATGGTATAATAAATCTAATATTATTGCCTATGGAGGTAAAATGAATATTGAACTTACAAAAAGTCAGGAAGATTATCTGGAAGCAATTTATATAATAGATCAAAGAGAAAAAAATGTCAGAATTAAACATATTTCAGAATATTTAGAAGTGAAAAATCCCTCAGTTTTAAAAGCCATTAATATTTTAAAAAATAAAGACTTAGTTGAACATCACAAATATGGATATGTATTTTTAACAGAAAAAGGGAAAAAAGTTGCAAAAATAATATATAAAAAACATGAAATAATTACTGATTTTTTTAAGAAAATTTTAAATGTTCCTCCTGATATTGCGGAAGAAGATGCCTGTCAGCTGGAACATACAATTCATAAAATTACTTATGACAGAATGAGTAAATTTCTGGAATATATTGAAAATTGCCCAAAAAAAGATGAAGAAGGTCCTTTACCAAAATTTAAATATTTTCTTAAACACGGTAGGCGTCCTGATAACCAATAATACCTCTCTTATAGATAAAACATCTTTTATCTTATCTAAATTGTGCTATAATAATATTGTTTATGGATTTTATCAAATAAAAGGAGGTATTTTACCATATGAAGAAAGGGCTGAAATTGAAATTATTTGGTAGAGTTCAGGGTGTAGGATTTAGATATTTTACTCAAAATTTTGCAAGCAATTTGGGTTTAAAAGGATTTGTCAAGAATATGCCTGATGGGAGTGTTTTAATAAAAGCTTATGGAGATGAAAATAAATTAAATAGATTTGTTTCAAAAATTAAAGAAGGGCCCCGTACAGCTGAAGTAAATAATTTAAAAAAGAAAGAAATTTCTTTAGATAAAAATTACAATAAATTTTCGATAAAGTATTAATTGAATATGAAATGCAAACATTATATAAATAAAATTGATAATAAAGAAAATATTAAAAATCTAAATAGAAAGGATATTCCCCGTATTTTAAAGGAATATAAAGTCCCTCCAGAATGTTTTCATAAAATAATTAAATTTTTATCTTCTCAAATAAAGGAAATTAAAAGGGCAGATAACAAATATAACTCACTGTCATATTATTTGGATGAACTCAAAAACTTCCCTCTTTTAACAAAAAACCAGGAAAAAGAGTTTTTTAAAAAATATAATGAATCAAGTGACCAGAATATTAAAAAAATTATAGCTGAGTCCAACTTGAGGCTTGTTATAAGCATTGCAAAGAAATATATAAATAATTCAAATCAATTTATGTTCTTGGATTTAATAGAAGAGGGAAATATCGGCCTGCTGGTGGCAATTGATAAATATGATTATACAAGAAATGCTCGATTTGCAACTTATGCATCATACTGGATAGAACATTATATAAAAAATTATTTGTATAAGAACATAACTCCTGTTAAATTTTCTGATAGAATGTTGAATAAATATAGAAAATATAAGCAAAAAATATCTAATTACCAGAATGACAATTTACATGTTGATTTAGAAAAAATAAAGGAAGATTTAAATATTGATAATTACACATTAATGCTTTTATCTTCTCTTTTTAGTCAAACAGAGGATATTGAAGAAGAATTAAAATATAATGCTAAACAGTATGATTCAATGCATGTTGAAGATAAAAATTATAATAAAGTTCTAAAAAAATCAATAACCAAACAGGTAAGAAAAGCAGTAAATGATTTAAGTGAGCGTGAAAAAGATATCCTATCCTCAAGATATGGCTTGAATAATAATAACTTCGAATCGTTTAAGGAAATTGGTAAAAGATTTGGGATTTCCAAACAGAGGGTTTCTCAAATTGAAAAAAGAGCATTAGAAAAATTAGCAATTAAGTTAAAAAATCTAAGGAGTGATTAGATGAAACATGTTATTTTAACAGGAGCTTCTAAAGGTATTGGTAAAGCTTTGAGTGAAAATCTTAAGGGAGAGAATATAGTTTTACATTTAATTGCTAGAAGTGATATGAATGCACTTAAAGAAAAAATTAAAAATAATATTAATAAGGTTATCACTTACAGTTTTGATTTGAGTAGGAGCAAAAATATCCCTGGATTAATTGATAAAATATTTAAACAAATAAAAAATCCACGTTTCATAGCTTTAATTAATAATGCTGCAACAATAAAACCCATAGGTCCTATAGGCAAAATATCAAGCAGGGAAATAAAAAATCAAATTTCACTGGATTTGATTGCCCCTGCAATTTTAAGTAATGAGTTTATAAAAAAAGTAAAAAATATCGATGCTACTAAAAGAATAATAAATATATCTTCTGGGGCATCGAAGGATCCTTATTATGGGTGGGGAGGATATTGCGCTTCTAAAGCTGGAATTGATATCCTTTCCAAGGTAATTGCTATAGAACAAAATAAGCAGTATGGGAATAAAGGTGTAGAAATATTGAGTCTTGCACCAGGAATTGTTAATACAAAAATGCAGGAAGAAATCCGTAAACAACCGAAAGAAAACTTCATACATGTAGGGAAATATATAGAATATTTCAAATCAGATATTTTGAGGGATCCCAATGATGTGGCAATGAAAATTATTGAACTTTTATTTTTAGATTTTTTTCCTGACGGTGAACGTATGGATATAAACGAGTTGTGATATTATGGAATTAGATAAATATATAATATTATATAATAAGTTAAGTAATAACGATATCAATTATTTAACCAAATTTGATCACATATCCATTGGAAAAAATAATATTGTTATAAAAAAACCAACTGACAAAGAAATCTATTATAAAATTGTCAATTATTTGATTCGCAAAAGAATTCTTTTTTATTGTTTTGATTATATAGATAATCTGTTAAATTTTATGCTTGAAAAAAATATAACTATCTCAGTAGTGGAATCAGTAACCGGTGGAAAACTAAGCGATACTATTGTAAATCAGGAAGGAATCTCTAAAATCTTCAAGGGTAGTATAATTGCTTACAGCACCTCCAGCAAGATAGAATTACTAAAAATTTCAAAAAAAGCTATAAATAAATATGGAACAGTTTCTTTCAATATTTCTAATAAAATGATAGAAAGCTTAAAAAATTATTTTTCAAGTGATGTATATATCTCAACTACTGGATATGCAGGTCCAACAGGCAAAGATGTAGGTACAATATATGTTACAATTGCCTATAATGGAAAAAAATATAACTTTAAATGGAATTTTAGAGGCAAGAGAAATGATATAAGGAAAGGTTTAATCAGTTATATCTTTTGGGCTCTAAATAAAATTCTAATTAAAGAATATTAGGCTAAGTATTTTTATAGGTATTTTATGATTCCTTTTGCTTTTTGGGGAATTGATCCTGATTATTTCTTGGGTTTCTTCTATATGTATTCTATATGGAAAATGGATAAGAGGTTACTATCTTTATATCGGTTTCCATAATATTCTAATAAGGGCTGTATCTTTAATAACAATTTTTTAAAAATTATTATTTTTTCATCAAACCTATTAATAAAAAGAATATTTTACAATATTTTATCAATATCAACAAACACCATCAAAAATATAATCTATATAAAAATATTTATTATAAAATTATTGTTGCGTAAACAAATAACAGTTGTTATAATTACTTGTGTATGCAATTATATTTATGATGGGAGCTTTTATGAGCGATGAAATTTTTTTCTATTTACAAAAATTTCACAAATTATATAAATCTATTATTAATAAAAGAATAACTACTGAAAGCAGGAATCTTAGTGGTTATGCAAGATTTATGGTTCTATTTACATTAAACAGAGTTGGTGATGGTGTGTCATTAACCGAGCTTCAGAGGTTAATAAACTATGATAAAGGAACGATCACAAGAGCTGTTAATGAATTAAAAGAAAAAAGCTTTATAATTAAAATAAAAGATGAAAAAGACAAAAGAGCTTTAAAAATATATTTAACGGAAAAAGGAAGGGAGTTCAATAGAAAAGAAAAAATATTTAGAGATGATTTTTTCAATACCATTAAGTCAGATTTAAAAGATCATGAGTTATCCAGTTTTAAATATGTATTAGAAAAACTTGCACATAGCACAAAAAATTATTATGAAAATATGAAATAAGTACGTATATATTTTATTAAAATGTAAAAAGGAGGTAAAATGGAAAATATAATTGACAATATTAACCTGCAAACAATTATAAAAATATCCTTAATACTTGTTTTAGGGATAGGCTCTTTAAAACTTCTAATTTATATTGTAAAAAAATTTTTAAAAAAAACTGTTTCAATACACACCAGAAAACTAATACAAAAAGCAATTTTCTGGGGTGGGGGATTAATTATATTATTTACTGTACTGGATCAAGTAGGCATAAAATTAACAGCCCTCTTAAGTGCACTGGGAATAGCAGGTGTGGCTATTGGTTTTGCTTCACAAACAAGCTTTTCAAACATTATTAGTGGTATATTTCTTATTACAGAAAGAACCTTTGAAATAGGAGATATTGTGCAAATTGACAGCCATCTTGGAAGAGTAGTTTCGATAGATCTATTATCAATTAAATTAAAAACATTTGATAACAAACTCATTAGAGTGCCAAATGAAGAAATGATTAAATCTCCAATGATTAATTTAACCAAATATCCTATAAGACGGCTGGATATTGAAGTTGGAGTAGCCTATAAAGAAGACATTGGCAGGGTAAAAAACATTTTGTTTGATATAGCAAAAAATGACGAATATGTACTGGATGAACCTGGACCTATTTATAGATTTAAGGATTTTGGAAATAGCTCGCTTGATTTGGTACTGGGAGCATGGATTAATTCCGAAGATTATTTTGAAGCTAAAAATTCTTTTATGGAAAAAATTAAAGAACGATTTGACCAAGAAGATATTGAAATTCCTTTCCCACATGTTACACTTTATACAGGTGAGGAAACCAAGGAATTCCCAGTTAAATTAAATGATATTAGAGAAATTAGAAAAAAAGAGTAATGTTTAAATTAGATTACCACCTTCACACAAACTTTAGTTCTGATTCCAGTATCAACCCGGAATATTTGATTTGCAAGGCAATAAATCAAAACTACAATGAAATTGTTATAACAGATCATTTTGATTTAAACCCGATTGATATTAAAAATTATGGTCTACTCAATCTAGATGATTATACAAAAACTATTGATGATTTAAAAACAAAATATAAAGAACAGATTATAATAAAAAAAGGTCTTGAAGTTGGTGAATACCATCAGTATATAAAAAAAATAGATGATATAATAAATAAAAACGATTATGAGGTTATAATTGGTTCAATTCACAGAACGGAAAAGAATATTAACATGTCAATTCCAGTAGATAACCCATTTGATAAATCTGCTATAAATAGTTATTATAAAGCCAATTTGGAAATGGTCAAATCTGGAATGATAGATGTTTTAGGACATTTAGGAATATTCCAGCGATATTATCCTGAATATGCAAATATAGAAGATTATTATAATATAATAGATAGTATTTTCAATTACATGAAATTAAATAATATAGCCTTGGAGATTAATTTCTCGGGGTTAAGAAAGCCAATAGGGAATCTTATTCCTTCTATAGGAATTATAAAAAAATATATAAATAACGGAGGTAATTTGCTTACTATTGGTTCAGATTTACATTCATTAAATGAGATGAAAGATAGTTTCTACAATAAAGCTATAAAAATGTTAAAAGATAATGGGATAAATTTTTTATCTAGAAAGCATAACGGCCAATGGAACAATATAAAAATATAATTATTAGAATAGAAAAGGATAGGGAATAATTTTGAGATTATACTGGCTTTTAATTACTGTATTTATTTTGTTTTTATTGTTTTTTACTCCAATAGGGTGGTTTTTCTTAATTTTGATATTTATCCTTACTATAGCTGGACCATTAATTATAAAATTAACAACCGGTATCAAAAATTTTTTTGATAACTTTGATTTTTTTAAAAACAATAATAAGACCGGTTTAAGTAGTGATAAATATAGAGAATGTCCATACTGCCAAAACAAAATTCCATTTAACCAAAATGTATGCCAGTACTGCGG
>VSIX01000034.1 GCA_008086245.1 Candidatus Mcinerneyibacterium aminivorans | reverse complement strand
TACTTGAAAATCTTCCCGGAATGGCCTACAGATGCAGAAATAATAAAAATTACACCATGGAATTTATAAGTCAGGGAGCAAAGGAATTAACGGGATACAAGATTGAAGAAATGTTATATGATAAAAAAAAATCATACGGTCAGATTATACATCCCGATGATAGAAAAAAGGTCTGGGAAACTATTCAAAAATCCTTAAAAAAGAGCGAACAGTACGAACTCACCTACAGAATAACTACAAAAAATGGTAATATAAAATGGGTATGGGAAAGAGGACGGGGTATCTTTAACAAAAAAAACAAAATAGAATTTTTGGAGGGTATTATATCAGATGTAACAAAACGTGTACAGGCGGAAAAATCCCTCAAGAAAGAAAAAAATTTAATAAAACAAATAATGGAAACAAGCCCGGTAGCAATAACCAATGTTGATAAAAATGGAAACATTAAGTATGCCAACAGTGCAGCAGAAAAGCTTTTTGGCCTCACAAAAAATAAAATATCAGAATACACCTATAATGACCAAAACTGGAAAATAACCGATTTTCAAAAAAAACCATTTCCCAAATCCAAATTACCGTTTAATATTGTAAAAAAGACTCTTGAACCTGTTTATAATATAAATCATACCATTAAAACCGAAGGCAAAGAAAGAAAATATCTTTCCATAAGTGCCTCTCCTATTTTGGATGAAAATAACAATTTTAATGGAATGGTTGCAATAATAAAGGATATTACCGAAAAATATAAGACCGAAAAGGAAAAGGAAAAACTCAGAAGAGAAAATTTGAGACTTCAAAAAACGGACGCCCTGGGAACCCTTGCCGGTGGTATAGCCCATGATTTTAATAATCTTCTCTTTGCAATGCTGGGTAATATCGATCTTGCATTGTCAAATGATAAAATTGAAAAAATAAATGAATATCTCAACAAAGCCAAAAAAAGTGGTAAGGAAGCTAAGGATTTGATCAAGCAAATTCTCACCTTCAGCCGGGAACAGAATATAAATCGGAAACACATTGATATAACCACAGTTATAAAGGAAACAATTAATTTGTTAAGAAATGTCCTTCCTTCAAATATAAAACTAGAAGAAAATATAACAGATGATAAATTAATTGTCTATTCTAATCCTTCCAGCATTAATCAGATAATAATGAATCTGGGCACAAATGCATATCAAGCAATGGAAAAAAGTGGAGGTAAAGCAACAATAAAACTTGAAAAACAGATTCTAAACGAAGGAAACAATTTCGATTTAAAAAGGGGCAGTTACGCAAAACTTCAAATAAAGGATACGGGAAGTGGTATTGAAGATGATAAACTAGATAAAATTTTTGATCCCTTTTATACCACAAAATCCGACAGTGAAGGGACAGGCCTTGGTTTATCCATAGTAGAGGGAATTGTAAAAAACCTCAACGGGAAAGTAAGAGTAAGCAGTGAAATTGGGACTGGAACCCGGTTCACAGTTTTTCTACCTCTATCATCGAAGGAAAAACCTTCAACCAGGGAAAAAGTTGATAATTACGAATCAGAAATGAAAGAATATAGAATAATCTATGTGGATGATGACAACAGTTTAACCGAGCTTATATCCGAATCGCTGGAAAGAATGGGAAGCAATGTAAAAGTATTTAATAATCCTGAAAAAGCCCTGGATTTTATCCTAAATAATCACAGGTTTTTTGATGCATTTCTATTTGACCAAACCATGCCCGAACTAACCGGAGAAGAACTGACAGTCAAAATACGAAATAAAGGCATTGATACCCCAATCTTCATATTAACCGGTTACAGCAAACTTTTTGATAGGAAAAAAGCTGAAGAAATAGGAGTATCTGGTTTTTTTCATAAACCCATCGAAATAAAAAAGCTCTACCAAAAAATTCATGCGGTACTAAACAAGTGAAGTTTCATTAATAAACCTATTTGAAAAAATGATTAGGTATTTTTACAGGAAGCCTTTTAGAATTTTTCTCTAATCAGCTCGAGCATATCCTTAATATCAAAAGGCTTTTGAATAAAGCTGTACCCCTTTTCTTTTATCTTTGAATAGATAAATTTATCATTGGAGTAACCGCTGGTCAATACCACTTCTAAATCGGGTTTTATTTTTTTAAATTCATCTGCAAGTTCAATTCCATTGTAATCAGTTATAATTATATCACTCAGCAGGACATCTATCTCGTTCATTTTTTCCCTAAATATTTCTTTTGCTTTCTTCCCCGTTTCTGCACTTATATAATTATAATTATAATTCTTTAACACATCTTCAATCAAATTTAATACATCCTTTTCATCCTCTACTATTAAAATAGTTGTACCTCTACCATCCAAGCTTTTGTATTTCTTGTTTTTCTTTACCTTCTTTACTGATGGTGAAGCTTTTTTGGTACTAACCGGTAGATATATTTTAAAAATCGTTCCTTCATCAACTTCACTGTAAACATTTATAAAACCTTTATGATTTTTAATAATTCCATGAACGACCGACAGACCCATCCCGGTACCCTTTGATCTCCCCTTGGTTGTGAAAAATGGATCAAATATATTATCCAGAATATTTTTTTCCATTCCTTTACCTGTATCTTCGATATCTATTCTTACATAATTTCCAGGAGTAACATGGGGAATTTTTTCCGATCTGGATTCAGTAATTACTTCATTTTTGGTCCTTATATAAAGCTTACCGCCTTCAGGCATCGCATCCCTTGCATTGATTGCTAAATTAATCAACACCTGCTCCAGATGATTGCTGTCTCCACTTATACTCCAGAGATCATCTGCCAGATCGGTTTTTATCGTAATATTTTCACTAATCAGTCGGTTGAGTATTTCTATCAAATCATCAAATATATCGTTTATATTTATCTCTTCAAACTCCATTTCCTTTTTACGGCTAAAAAGTAAAAGCTTTTTTGTTAAATTTTCAGCTTTTACGGCAGACTTGTATATATTTTCAATATTTCCGTAGCTTTTATCATCTTTTTTTATTTTTTTTAACAGCAAATCGGCTGTCCCCTTAATTACCGTTATCATGTTGTTGAAATCATGGGCAATACCACCGGTTAGAGTTCCAATTGATTCCAGTTTCTGCGATTGAAGAAGCTGTTTCTGCAATTTATTTTTTTCTTTCTGGGCTATTTTTCGCTCGGTTATATCAACTACACTTCCCAGAAAATATTGAGGAGCGCCTTTTTTATCTTTAACTATGCTTACATCCAAAATACCATAAACAGTATGTCCCTCTTTATGAATATATTTTCTTTCCATCCTAAAATGTTCATTTATTCCGGTTTTTAATTTATTCAATTCCTTCAATAGCTTTTCTAGATCATCTTTATGAGTAACATCCTTTAGACTTTTTCCTCTTAATTCTTTTTCGTTATACCCTATCATATCACAGTATGCCTGATTTGCATTTTCAAAAATAAAATCCAGTGAGACACTTGCAATACCAACACCCATATGTTCATAAATTCTTCTAAATCTCTGTTCTTCCTGTTTAAGTTTATTCTCCATTTTTTTTCTCTCGGTTATATTAATTGCAATATGGATAATTTTATCAATTTCTCCATGTTTATTTATAATAGGTGTAACCGTAACCATATAATAACCCCCAAGGATATGGAGCTGTCTCTGAATTACCTGCTTCTTATTTGATTCTAACAGCATTTTAACAGGACAGTTTTTAAAGGTATTATTGTTATTATGATATAAATCATAGCATTTTTTATTTTTTAGCTGGTCTAATTTTAGACCGGTTTTTTTTACAGCCGCTTTGTTTGCATTTAGTATCCGGTAATTTTTACCCAGAATAAGTGTGGGCTGTCCTATTGCCTGAAAGATCTCCTCCCATTCCTTCCTTGATTTTTTCAGTTCAACAGTTTTTTTATTTACCTGTTTTTTAATTAAAAAAATAATTATAATAAGCAATATGAAAATTCCCCCCGTAATCATCCCCACTATTTCGATCCAGTGGGGAAGAACAAAAACTTTTTTTCGTGTTTAAGAGGTACTAATAAATCATGTACATATCTATGATAAAGGGATCCTTCATCTTTTTTCAGTTTATCAACATGAAAATCAAATTTATTGATCAGAAGTGATGTTTTTGGGGTATCTTTGGGAAATGCAAATTTTAATTCGATGGGATTAATTATAATTGAAGTTCTTCTCACATCATAATTTTTATGATATTTATGTCCGAAAATTCTGTTGACCACTCCCGCATCCACCTGATTTTCTTGAACTGCCTCCAATATTTCGAAATACCCCTCATATACAATAAAAGTAGCGTTTATATCAAAGCGTTTAATTAAATTTTTAATACCGTTTGAGCCGATATAATGAATTCCTTTTTTCATCACTCCTATTTTTTTGCCATCTAAATCGAGAAATGAAATTATATTAGAATCAGTAGGTACAAAAATTCTTGCCCAGTTTACAAAAATCGTCTGTTCGGAAAAATCAAATATCTTACTTCTTTCTTCTGAATATGCCACATCCGGCATCACATCTATTTCATTATTTTTTAATTTTTTTATAGAGTCTGACCAACTACCGTGAACCCATGATATTTCCCAGTTTTCCTTTTCAGCAATATTTTTGATAATATCAACCCAAAAGCCGCACGGTCTTCCCTGGGGATCCTTAAAAATCTTTGGAGGATTGTCATAAACCCCAACTCTTATAATGCTGGATTGTTTAGCAGGAGTATTAACAGCTGCAGACGATAAAAAGAAGGATAACAAAAAAATAATTAACAATAAATATTTCTTCAAAATTGACTCCCCATTATTCTATATACCATTATATCCCTAATATAGTAAAAAACAAAGGGATACAGCTAATTTCTTAACAGCTTATAAACTGAGACTTAAAAGCAAAATTTTAAGTTTTTATAAACCACAGACCTGATTTTTAAAACCTGAGTAAAATATAGCTTTATTCAAATATTTCAAAAAAAACTTAAAAGTACCCCTTTCAGTTTATAAGGTGTATATAAGACATGTTTTAATTCTTAACTATTCTTTTTGGGTAGTGATGATGCAATAACCTTTGCAAGTTTGTTCATAGGTAGGGACTGTAAATAAATCGTTCCGGTGCCTTTTAAAGTAGCAAGGAATAATCCTTCCCCGCCAAAAAGCATGGTTTTAAAGCTCCCCGCTTTCTGTATCGAATAATCAATTCCTTCTGTAAATCCGACCAAACAGCCCGTATCGACTCTTATCATCTCATTATTCAATTCCTTTTTTACAATAGTTCCTCCACCGTGAAAAAATACTAACCCGTCTCCTTCTAATTTTTCAAGAATAAACCCTTCTCCTCCAAAAAAACCGGCACCTAATTTCTTTGTTAAAGCTATATTAATTTTAGTACCAAAGGCTGCACATAAAAAAGCATCCTTCTGGCAGTAAATTGTATTATTATTTTCCGATAAATCAAAGGGTACTATTTTTCCGGGAATGGGTGCTGCAAAAGCAATTTTTTTAACATCATTAGACCTGTTCGTAAAATGGGTAATAAAAACTGACTCTCCCGAAATAGCTCTCTTCCCCGCATTAACTATTTTACCGAGTAATCCCTCATTCGGATCGGAGCCATCTCCCATTTTGGTATCAAATTCTATTCCATCTTCCATCCAGTTCATTGCTCCCGCTTCTGCAATCACTTTCTCACCCGGATCGAGTTCTACTTCAACGGTTTGTAAATCATCTCCAAATATTTCATATTCAATCTCATGCGATTTCATAAAAACCTCCTTACTATTTTAGTATAACTTATGTGTTATAAAATATAAATGTAAATTTATCCAGAATTCTATTCCTTCTAATATTAGCTGTACAATTTTTTATCCGTATAGATAATGCATGGTTAAAGAAAATTTACATCTTGACTATTTTTTATAAATTTCTATAATATAAAAGTTCGAAGAAACTTTTAAATATTTAAAGGTAGGTTAATTTGAGGATTTCAAATACAATTAATTATGGAAATTTGCTTCTATCTCTTTCAGATGCAATTGATCTGGCCAGCAAGGTAATTTCCTGCCACCAGCAGAGAGTTGCATACATCAGTTGGGAAATTTCAAAAGCAGCAAATTTATCCCAAAAATTATCCAAAGATATTTTTATTGCTTCCCTTCTTCATGATGCCGGAGCAATTACTGTGGAGGAAAAAATATCTATAAACAACTTTGATTCGGTCAATACAGAACCTCACTGTATTAAAGGGAAAATACTGTTGAGTAGAATCCCAAAATTTAGAAATTTAGCGAATATGATCAGACATCATCATACACCCTGGAAAGATTTAAATAAACCTATCAGTAATGATGAAACAATAGGATCGCAAATAATATTCCTTGCAGATTACATAGAAAGGTTGATTGATCGGGAAAATTTCATTCTCCATCAAACCGATAATATCATCAATAATATCAGGGAATTATCCGGAAATTCCGTTCATCCGGATCTTATCGATTCATTTATATCAATATCAAACCGGGAAGAATTCTGGCTTGATTTAAACTCCCGTAGATTATATTCGATTTTATTTAAGTACGGCCCCCTACAAAATGAAGAAATCGACTATGAAAATATAGAACTTATATCAATGTTTTTCAGGGATATAATCGACTTTAAGTCCCCTTTTACAGCTACCCACACATCCGGTGTTGCGGCGGCAGCAGAAAAACTTTCGGCTTTCTTCGGTCTTTCTGAAATTGAAATTCAGGAAATGAAAATAGCAGGCAACTTCCACGATCTGGGGAAACTGGCAATTCCAAATAATATTCTTGATAAACCAGGGAAACTAACAAAAGATGAATACTCACTGATAAAAAGTCATACATATTATACCTATACAGTTATGAGTACTATTTCCGGCTGGGAAAAAATAGCAGAGTGGGCGGCATTTCACCATGAGAAACTTGATGGGAGCGGTTATCCTTTTCACTGTGACAGTTCTAACATGTCCACCGGTTCCAGAATAATGGCAGTGGCCGATGTTTTTACTGCTCTATCAGAAGATCGTCCATATAGAGATGGACTACCAAAGGATAAAATTATTTCTATCCTTCAGGACATGGTGCAAAATAATGCTATCGATAAAAATATGGTGAGTCTGCTAATCGATAATTATTCTGAAATAGAAAAATATGTGAAGGTAAAACAGCAACAGGCAAGTGAATTTTATAAATCAAGAATTGAAAAAATTAATGAAAATATTTGAAAAAACAGCCTGAAGATAGTTAATTTTGAGCATATTCCTTACATATCAAAATACAGAATTCAGATAACAGACTACAGAAAACAAAATATAGCTTTGGTAAACAGAATATTTATATTATAATAATAGTTGATAAAATAAAGGAAATTATTATGAGCAATGTGTTAATAGCTTTTATATTAACTGCTTTTGCCGGTCTTTCTACCGGAATCGGTAGTGCCCTTGCCTTTTATTCTAAAAAGACGAATCTTTCCTTTCTATCAACCTCTCTGGGGTTTTCAGCGGGAGTAATGATATATGTTTCTTTTGTAGAGATTCTTTCCAAGGCAAATGAATCTTTAACATCAGCACTTGGAGAAAGCAGGGGTGAATTAATGACCGCGGTTTCTTTCTTTTTGGGAATTGCTGTAATTGGCATTATAGATAAGTTTGTTCCAGAATTTGAAAACCCCCACATTCCAAGAGAGAAAAAAGATTTAAAAGAACTTCAATCTGAAGAGGTTCTGGAAAAATCATCCCTTATGAAAATGGGCCTTTTTTCCGCTCTTGCCATAGCCATACACAATTTTCCCGAAGGACTGGCAACTTTTGCTTCAGCACTATCGGATCCCAACCTGGGAATATCAATAGCAATTGCCGTAGCAATTCATAATATTCCCGAAGGTATTTCAGTTTCAGTTCCCATTTATCATGCTACCGGAAATAAGAAAAAGGCATTTTTCTATTCCTTTTTATCGGGTCTAGCCGAACCGGTCGGAGCACTAATAGGATATTTCTTTCTCAGTTTTTTATTTAATGATGTAGTTTTCGGAATTCTATTTGGAAGTGTCGCGGGAATAATGGTATTCATATCAATAGATGAGCTTCTTCCAACTTCAAGGAAATACGGCAAGGGTCATCAGGTAATTTATGGATTTATAGCTGGAATGGGACTTATGGCTATAAGTCTGTTATTATTTTAGTGACGGAAGTTTGTTTCTGGAGTACTTCCCCGTAATGAGTGACGGATGTAATACCTTAGAAGT
>VSIX01000033.1 GCA_008086245.1 Candidatus Mcinerneyibacterium aminivorans | reverse complement strand
TTACATATTCTTCTATGGATCCACCATCAAGTACATTGAATGGGACTGTCCATAATTTTGTTGGAATAATAGGAGCATATATTTCATATTTCTTTTTATTTTTATTTGGTAATATTGCTTTAATGATTCCACTAGTTTTAATATATTATGCAATATTATTAATATTAAACAAACTGGAGTATAATTTTAGGAAAACGATTTCCTTTATTGCTTTAATTTTTTCGAGTTCTATAATTCTTCAGTTCAACGAGGTGTTCCTGCATCCTAATTTCAGATGGGGCGGTGTAATTATAAATTTCATTGCAGAAAAAATGCAGTTATTATTCGGCAATATAGGTTCATATATAATTTTAATTCTGGTGAGTATTATCTGTATTATTTCAATATTCAATATACTATTTAAAAATATTTTTCTTAAAATTCTAGGTTTTATATCTGGAATATTTTCAGGTTTAATTGATCTTTCTAAAAATTTGCTAAAGAAGGTATTTTCTTTTAAAAAAAGGCGAAAAGAGAAATCTACTAAAAGAAATAAAAAAAGTAAAAAGAAAAAAAATCAAGAAGTTGGAAAACAAATAGAATATTTCCAGGCTGAAAAGAGAAAAAAAGATTCCATTAAGAGTGAAAATATACAAAAACAAAATCCGGAGATAATCAATAATGATTCCCAAAACTTTGAATATAACGGGTACAAATCATTAACCCCTCCTCTTGAAATTTTAAACTATTTAAAAAAAGCCAATGTACGGGAAAATGTGGATGAGTTAAAATATAAACTGGAGGATGCTCTTGATGAATTCGGAATTGAAGGTAAAGTTGTTAATGTAGAAGTTGGTCCTATGGCTTCTTTATATGAAGTAGATGTGAAAAAGGGAACAAAAGTAAGAAAAATCACTTCTCTTGATAAGGATTTATCGCTGATGTTAAGTAAATCCAATATAAGAATTATAGCACCACTGCCTCATAAAGGTACCGTTGGATTTGAAATTCCAAACAAGCATAGACAATTTGTTTCCTTAAGAGAGTTAATTGAATCCGATAAGTATCAGGAGTCGGGGGCAAATTTAGCAGTTGCTTTTGGGAAAACTATGAATGGAGATTCTTTAATTATGGATATTTCACAGATGCCCCACTTGCTAATTTCGGGTGCTACAAATTCGGGTAAAAGCATAGGAATTCATGCTATTATTACGAGCTTACTATATAAATATACATACAAACAGGTTAAATTTTTAATGATAGATCCTAAAAGACTTGAATTTCCCCATTATAATGGTCTGCCGCATTTGTTGAGTGATGTTATTGTTGAACCTAAGGAAGCAAATAATATACTAAAATGGGCGCTTTATGAGATGGAAAAAAGATATGAAAAACTATCAAAACATGGATATAGAAATATACAGACCTATCATGAAAAAGAAGATAATACTGAGGATATGCCGTATATATTAATTGTTGTAGATGAAATGGCTGATTTGATAATGAATTCAGGACAGGATTTAGAACATTCTATAATTCGCTTGGCTCAGATGTCCCGTGCTGTAGGGATTCATTTAATACTTGCTACTCAGAGACCCTCTGTGGATATAATCACAGGGACCATAAAAGCAAATTTCCCATCAAGGGTGGCATATAAAACAGCTACGAAAAACAACTCAAGAATCATATTAGATGATTCCGGAGCTGAAAATTTGCTAGGAAAGGGTGATTTCCTTTATAGATCTATTGATGGTGAATTAATTAGAGGTCAGGGAGCTCTGGTTACGGTAGATGAAATTAGAGAAACTGTCGATTATTTAAAGAATATAAAAGTTGAAGAAGATAATTTTCAGGAAGTATTTGAACGTGAAAAAGAAATAACAGTTGAAATGGATGATAAAGATGAGTTATATTCAGAAGTTTTAAGAATCGTATATAACAATCTGGTCAATGGAAAGGATTATGTTTCAATTTCCTATTTGCAGAGAAAGTTAAGTATTGGCTATAATAGAGCTGCAAGAATTGTTGATACACTTGCAGAAGATGGAATTGTAGATACCCAAAACATTTCAAATAAAGGAAGACCAATTTTGGTTGAAGAGAAAACGCTGGAGGAATATATTGATTAAAAAAAGATATTTTTTACTTTTAATTATAATTTTATTTCCTGTTATAAATTTTGCTTCTCAATTTCCAAAAATCAACAATTTTGTAAAATTTATAAAAAATACAAATTGTTTGAAAGTTAAATTTATCCAAACAAATTACACTTATTTTGGAAATAAGAAGATAAAATTTAGCGGTTATTTATGGTATAAACCGGATAAAAATTTTAGAATAGAATATCTAACACCGGAGAGAGAAGTTATTATTACCAATGAAAATGGTTTTAAAGATTATACTGCTACTGATGATGAAGTAATGGAAGGGAAATTAGAAAATATAGTATTCATTTCCCCTTTTTCACTTCTATATAACATAGACCAATATTTTAATATTGAAAAATCCGATAATGAATATAAACTTATTTCAAAAAAAGAAGGTACCGGAGATATTGAAAAAATATCACTGGATTTTTCCAGTAATGTATATCCGGATCAGATGATGGTAAATATGCATAGTGGAAGCATGATTATCTATACATTTGATTATTTCAAAGGTGTTGAGGATGACCCTAAACTTTTTAATTTCGAAACTTTAAAAACTTTTTTTTCTGATAAATAAAATGAAAATTTATTTTAAAACTCTCGGTTGCGATAAAAATTTTGTTGATACAGAAAAAATTGCAGGCTTGTTGAATAAGCGGGAAAATCATCAGATAACAAACAATATTGACCAATCTGATATAGTAATTATAAATACCTGCAGCTTTATCGATGAAGCTGTTGAAGAGAATATAAATACTATTCTGGAGTTCGTAAATTATAAAAAGATTAACGATTTAAGCTATAGAATTGTAGTGATTGGATGCCTGCCGGAGCTCTACAGAGATGAACTTAAAAAAGAAATTCCGGAGGTTCATAACTGGATAATTCCCGGAGAATATCATAAAATAGCAGAGATATTGTCCGATAAAAAGAAATTTGAGATAAAAGAAAAGAATAAACAGGGATTTTTAGGAGATTCGTTTCCAAGAACTTTTCTAAATGATTCCCATTATAAATTTCTAAAAATTTCAGATGGCTGTAATTTATCATGTTCTTACTGTATAATTCCCAAAATAAGAGGAAATTTTAAAAGTAGAAATTTGAAAAGCTTGCAGAAAGAATTAAATTTTATTGAAAAAAATAAAGATGTAAAAGAGGTAATTATTGTTTCTCAAAACACATCTTTTTTTGGTACAAACAACAGAAATTATGATATAATTGATTTGTTAGATTTACTGGGAGAGTATAAGTTTTTCTGGAAAAGATTGATGTATCTTGATATCAGAAAAATTAATGAAAAATTCTTGGATGCAATGAAAAGAAATAAGATACTTCCTTATTTTGATATACCCCTCCAGCATATAAGTGATAAAGTGTTAAAAGATATGAATAGAAACTATACCTTAAATGATATAACAAATAAGATTAATTTAATAAAAAAATATTTTAAAAACCCATTGTTGAGAACAACCTTTATAGTGGGGTTTCCAACTGAAAAAGAAAATGATTTCAAACAACTTCTTGATTTTGTAAAAAAAGATATTTTTCATCGTATTGGGATTTTTGAATATTCGCATCAGCCTTTAAGTTTAGCGTATGAAAAATTCAAAGATAATATATCGCCTGAGGTTAAAACAGAAAGATTCAATATATTAAATAAAGCTGCTGAAAATTCAATAAAAAAAGATTTATCCAGGTTTACAGGTGAAAAAATGGATGTTTTAATTGATAGTGAATCAAGCGGAAGAACATGGAGGGATGCACCCGAAATTGATTCATGTGTTAGATTTAACAATCAACATTTAAAAAAAGGAAAAATTTACAGAACCATTTTAAAAAATGTGCTAAATCTTGAAATAGAGGGGGAGATTTTAAATGAAATATATACCTAATATTATAACAATAACAAGAATAATCCTTATTCCATTTTATATCCTTCCATTTATATATAATAATCTTTATGGGAATAACTCTTTACTTTATGGATTTATACTTTTTATCCTACTTTCTTTAACTGATTTTCTTGACGGATATCTGGCAAGAAAGTATGAAATTGTGTCAAATTTTGGAAAAATTATTGATCCTCTTGCTGACAAACTACTTGTTTACTCAGCTTTTTTTCTTCTGGTTTATCTTGGAAGATTTCCCCTATGGATTATAATGGTTTTACTTATTAGGGAGGTGCTGGTAACGGTTCATAGAAATGCTGCTCAAAATGAAGGAGTTGCAATTGCTGCTGTAATGAGTGGTAAAATAAAAACAACCATTCAGATTATTACTATTATTACAGGATTCATAAATCATATTTATAACAATTTGCTTGGGAATATAGATTATTATTTTATTTTTATTACATTGTTTATAACTATATATTCTGGTGTAGATTATTATTTAAAAAATAGAAAAATAATTTCCAGTAAAATTTTTATTAATAAAATATATGTTTATTTCCTTTCAATTTTTCGATTAGGTAAAATTCCATTTGCTCCTGGAACAGCGGGAAGTCTTGTTGCTGTTATTGCTTTTGTATCTTTTAAAGATATGTTTATAAGCTGGAAATTCTATAATTTATTGTGGTTATTTCCTCTTTTTATAATCTCATCTCTGCTTGCAAATAAATCTATTCTTTTGTTCAATGAAGATGATTCCTCAGAAATTATTATAGATGAGTTTACAGGACAAATTATACCTTTAATTTTTATTCCATTTTCAGTTTTGAATATTTTAAGTGCTTTTGTTTTATTCAGGATATTTGATATATGGAAGCCTTTTCCTATATCAAAAGCTGACAATATTAAAAATGGTTGGGGCATAATGCTGGATGATTTGATTGCCGGCTTAGTGACTCTTGGGTTAATGCAATTAATAATTCAACTAGGTTGATATTAAATATATTTTTTGCTATATTTACATTATATTTAGTTAATTATAAATAAGGAGGTATGAGAAATGAAGAAGATTATAATATTGATTTTAATAATATTTTTGTTAACAATTCCTTTTTTCGGTCAAGAAAAACATAAAATTGAAAAAATGGAGAGCGGGGAAATTGATTGGACAACCCTTGTAATTAAAGCGGTTGGTATTGGAGCACCTAATCCCAATCTACCGCAGCGAGCACAGCGTCCGGCTGCTAAACGGGCAGCCAAAGAGGATGCAAAGAGAAATCTTCTAGAAATTATTCAGGGGGTTCATGTTTCCTCTGAAACAACAGTGGAAAATTTTATGTTAAAAGATGATGTTATTAAAACAAAAGTTGAGGGTGTTTTAAGAGGATTTAAAGAGGATAAAGTTAAATATATGTCTGATGGAACTATAGAAGTGGTCTTGAAAATAGCTATTACCGGTGAGCTGGTAGAAATTATGCTTCCTTTGTACACAGATGGAGTTTATAACAAAGATATACCACGAATAGGGGAAGAAGAAGCAAAGGATAAAATGTATACCGGAATAATTGTGGATGCAACCGATTTTAATATACTACCGTGCATGGCACCAAAAATATATTCCGAAAACGGACAACTAATCTATGACGCTTCTTATGTAGATTCTGATTATGCAATTGAAAATGGGGTTGTAGGTTATTCTAAGGATGTTGAAATGGCAAAAGAAAATAACCGTGTAGGAGATAATCCCTATATTGTAAAAGCTGTGAAAAGTGGCGAGCAAAATAGAGATGTTTACATTTCTAAAAAGGCATCAAAAACTATAACTAATAATGAAGCATTGAGAGAAAATATAAAAAAATGCCGTGTAATGTTTGTAATTAAATAAGTAGGGGGTTCATATGAAAAAAGTATTATCTACAGTTTTAATTATTTTTTTAGCAATAATAGTAGTAGGCTGTGGTGCGAAAACCCGAAAACAGCAGGCTGTTACCGATACTCCTCAGTTTCACTATAATGAAGGAATGAAGTATATTGAATCTGAAGAATACAATAAAGCTTTTAATGAATTTCAGCTTGCAACATCGCTGGATCCAAATTATGCTCCTGCTTATGAAGGAATGGCATATGCCTATCTAGGAGAAAATAATCTTGAAGAAGCTTTGAGAGCTGCAAAAACATCACTTGATAAAGACAGCAAGTATATAGATGGCTATATTGTATTAGCCAAGGTATATATGCAAATGAAAGATTATAAAAAAGCTTTAAAAAATTATGAAAAAGCATATAAACTAGATAATAATTCAATTAAAGCATCACGCAATATCGGATACAGCTTTTTTAAAATGGGTGAGTATCAGAAAGCACGTGAATGGTACAATAAAGCCTTTTCAATAAAAGAAAATGATAAAGTTACAATGAATTATTTAGATGAGCTGAATGATATGCAAAAAGCCATGGCAGGTATGGGGAGTGTTGCAAGAAAAATTGCCAAACAAAATATAGTAACAAGAGCAGATGTTGCTGCGCTTTTTATTAATGAATTAAATATTGAAGAATATTTTAAAGAAAAGGAGAATTATTCAGAATTTAAGGAATATTCAGAGAAAAAAGAAAAAGAGGATGAAATTGAAATATCGGATGTTGACAAGAATCACTGGGCAATTTCCTTTATAAATAAAGCCGTTAAATACGGTATTATTGATTTAGCTACCGACAATAAGTTTTATCCCAAAAAACCTATAACAAAGGCAAACTATGCCGTATTTATATCAAGAGTGATAATGAAAGTTGAGGATGATGACTCCTTGGGAACTAGATATATTGGTTCTCCTTCCCCCTTTAAAGATGTGCCAAATTCACATTATGCTTTCAATGGAATAATGATCTGCACAAATAGGGGAATCTTGCAGCCAGAAATAAGCGGGAGATTCGGTTTAAACAATGAAGTTCCTGGAAGAAATGCTGTTATAGCAATAAAGAAGTTAAAAAATTTAATTGAAGATAAATAAACCTTTAAACCCGGTGGATACCCTCCATCGGGTTTTATTTATAAAAATTATATATGTCAAATAGCATTCAATTAATAAAGATTATAAATTTTAAATTTATATATTTTAACTGGATATTGATATATACCGGCATGAAAGTTTTCCTTTTGAAAAATCTAAATATTCATTGAAAAAAATAATATTATCCCTATAATCAATTTCATGTCAGAAAGGGTTATACTACATATAATATTATTTGTAATTTTTTTAATTTCATATTTTATTGTTGATTATTTCTGGAGAAAAAAATATGATTATAATATATATGCGAAGGTAGTTTATAAAATATTAAAGCTCTCCACGAGTATTTCCTTATCCTTATTAATCTTGCTCTTGGGATTAAGAAAAATTTATAGTATAATTTACTTAAGGAATTATGAATCAATGAGAATAATTATTACAGGGGTGTTTTTGCTGTCAATTGCCATGCAGGTAATTGCTTATCTGAATTTAAAATTTATGGATAAATATTAAAAAAAGGAGTGGCTTTTTATGAGACTGTTTATAGCAATAAAAATGCCTGAGAATTTGAAAAAAGAAATTAATGAAGATATAAAATATTTTAGTAAAAAGATAAATGGAGTAAAATGGGTAGATTCAAATAAACTTCATTTAACGGTTAAATTTTTGGGAGAAGCTAAAAAAGATATTAACAGAATTAAAGATAATCTTGAAAAAATCAGTGTTGATAAGTTTAATATGAGGTTCAAGGATAAATATGAAGCATTTTATAGAAAAAACTTTGCAAAAGTGATACATTTACCAATAAAAAAGGATAAATCCTTAATGTTACTTCATAAAAAAATCGTAAGTAAAATGGCTAAGCTTGGGTTTAAAGCTGAAAAGAGAGATTACTATCCCCATATTACAATTGGTAGAGTCAAAAAAGGAAATATCAAAAGAGAAAAACTTGAAAAATTATTTGAAAAAAGAAAAGTTGAGCTGGATTCTTTTATGGTTAAGAAATTCAACCTTATTAAGAGCACATTGACTCATAAGGGACCAATTTACAACTCAATAAAAAAAGTTGAATTGAAATGAAAAACCCTAATTATTTTAAAAAAGATTTAAAAAATATTTTCAATCGACCATTTCCTGTTTTACCCAATTTAATTGAGTTTAAGGGTATCTATCAATACAGGGTATATCTTGGTAAAGAATTTAGGGAGTCTTTAGAACAGTATGTAAAACATATTTACAATGATTTTAAAAGCTATAGTTACAGATGGAAATCTCTTCGGTTTTCCAGTAAAAGTAAAGTAAATGATATATTTGATAAAGAAAAAAGGTATAAAAATAATTTAGAAAAGATTCTGTATAATATTTTAAAACAGGAAGAAGATGGAAGATATTTAAATCTTTTCTTCATTACTATCAGTAATTTGTTTTACAATCATGTAAAAACTATCTTTAAAGAAGATAAATATAAATATTTATATTCTGGTATTGTGGCTGATTTCCATAACATTATCTTTGAGGAAGTATTAAAAAGATTTAAAAATGAAAATTCAACATTATATGATAAAATTTTTAGAAAATATAATTTTGAACTTATCAATTTCATAATTAAAGATCAATTGCCTATGTTTTGCAATAATGCTGATTATTCCCCTGAAACATTTTTATTTTCCCTTAAAAATAAAAATTTAAATTCAAGATTCCTTATATCCCGGGAAACCTTTTCTGAAATGAAAAAAATACTGATTAAGTCAATTGATCTTTTGAAGAAAAATAAAAAATATAAAAAAATTATAAAATATAAAAATATTCAATTTTATTCTAATAAAGAAAAAAACATTTTTAATTACAAAACACTAGTTTTTTTATTGAGGAATGAAAAAGTTATTGGAAAATTATCTGAAAACAGAGTAATAAAAAAAGAGATAAAAAAGAATTCTATATCGCTGCAGGAAATCTGCTATATGTTTGAGGATATCATAAAAACGATAGAGAGAATGAAATATATCGATTATATTAATAAATATTTACACATCTATCCAATAGATACAGACTATACATTTATTAATACTAAATTTAAAAATGGAAAGAATTTTTGGTTTGATGGGTCACATCAAATACATAAAAAGATTAAAGATGCTACAATTCTTTTTATAGACATACGGGATTTTACTAAATTTACAAACAGAATGTCTCCTGATGAAATCACTAAGCAGCTTCATTTAATTCTGGATCCTTTGCCACAAATTATTAATAAGTATAATGGCTATATAGATAAAATGCTTGGAGATGGCTTGATGGCAGTATTTGGTGGGAGACTGGATGATAAAAATCATATGATAAACAGTATTAGAGCTGCAATAAATATTTATAGAAAATTTCATGAACTAAAAAATAAAGTAATTTTTGATGATATAGGAATTGGGATTAATACAGGGAAAATTACTATAACTCAATTCGGCCAGACTACTGCAATAGGGGAGACAGTGAATAAAGCAGCTAGATTATGCAGTTCGGATGAGAATTTTATTGATAAAGAAGGATTTGAAATATATAGGGGGTCAACACAGCAAATTAATAAAAAATTGAATAATATATCAGAAACTGAAGATATCAGAGAAAACAATTTTAAAGTTAAACTGCAATCAGAAAACAGTTTTTATAATAGAGGCATTGCTATAAGTGAAGATACTTTTAATGTTATTCGAAGTAAATTCTCAATTGAACATATTTATCATAAAAACCAAAATTATTATTTAATGTATGACCATGTTTTATCCACAAATATTTTAATTAGAAGGATCGGCAGGGTTAAATTAAAAGGGCTTGGGCGTGAAACACTTTATGAAGTTATATGTGATCTGGAAATGTTAATGGATATTAAAAAAAGCAAAGGAGAAAAAACAATAGATAAATTGAAAGAATGGTATGATATTTAAGAAATTATGGAAATAAAAAGTATATATGTAAAAGAAAATTATATTGAGGTAATCGATCAAAGATTATTACCTCACAAATTGAAGAAAATGAAATTAAAAAAACTTAATGATGTTTGCTTTGCAATTTCTAATATGGTTATAAGAGGGGCACCTCTTATTGGTGTTGCAGCTTCTTTTGGATTTTATTTTGGAATCAGAGAATATAATAAAATTTCTTATATTGATGACAGGATTGAAGTTATTGTAAATAAATTAATAAATACCCGACCAACTGCTGTTAATTTAATATGGGCTGTAAATAGAATGAAAAACAGATATTTTATATTGAGGAATAAGTACAAACTTGAGACTATAAAAAACAAATTGAAAAATGAAGCCAATAAGATTTATGAAGAAGATATTAAAATGTGTCATAAAATTGGGTTGTTTACTAATCAATATATTAAAAATAAATCCAATATTTTAACTCACTGTAATGCTGGAAGCCTTGCTACGAGCAAATACGGAACTGCTTTATCGGGTATATATATTGCAAAAGAAAAAAATAAAGATATACATATTTGGGTTAATGAAACAAGGCCATGGTTGCAGGGAGCCAGGCTAACCGCATGGGAGTTGAATAAAAATAAGGTTAAAAACACATTAATTGTAGATTCAGCTGCAGGAAGTTTGATGAGGAAAGGTAAAATTGATTTAGTAATTGTTGGAGCTGATAGGATTGCCGCGAATGGAGATGTGGCTAATAAGATTGGAACCTATTCCCTTTCTGTTCTTGCCAAAGAGAATAATATACCATTTATCGTTGCAGCTCCTACCTCTACAGTTGATAATACAATATCTTCAGGTAAAGAAATTGAAATTGAAGAAAGATCAGAAGAAGAAATAATTAAAATTAATGATACTTATATTGCCCAAAAAGATCAAAAAGTATTAAACCCTGTTTTTGATATAACTCCATATGAAAATATTACTCATATCATTACTGAAAAGGGGGAGTTTTATAAAAATGATTAGTTTGGACAGGAAGTTTTATGTACAAAATTTATCGAAAAAGGATAAAATAGTAAAAATACATGATGAAGAAAAACAGCATTTGGAGGTATTAAGGCCCAGTCTAAAGGATAAATTTTGGGCAACAAATGGAAAAGGCTTAGATTTTTTATGCAAAATTATTAAAATGAATAAAAAATTTTTTGAGGTTGAAGTTTTAAAAGTTAAGGAAAATAAAAAATACCCTCTGTATCTCCATTTATTTTTTGGCGTAACAAAAAGAAAAAAATGGGAATGGCTAATTGAAAAAGCTACAGAGATGGGGGTTCTGGAGTTTACTCCCCTGATAACAAAAAATAATCAACAGTATGCAAAAGGTTTTTATAAAGAGAAAAAGCTTGAGAGGTTCAAAAGAAAAGTTGTTGCAGCAATGAAACAATCCCGCCGGAGCTTCCTTCCAAAAATAAATAAACCTGTAAAGTTTAGCACTTTGCAAAACCATGATACAAAAATTAAAAACAGTTTTGTTTTATCTTTTGATGGAATTAAATGGAAGAAAAAAGATGTTGAAAAAAGTAAAAAGCTTAATTTAATTGTTGGACCAGAAGGAGGATTTACTGAAAAGGAAGTAAAAATTTTGGAAGATAAAGATGCTAAACTGAGAAATATAGGAATATATACTTTGAAAACAGAAACTGCTGCATTAAAGGCAGTGTCACTTTTGACTTATTTTAAGGAAGATTTTTGATGAAAATATATCTTAAGACCTATGGATGTAAGGTAAATCAGTACGAATCAGAAAAAATTAGATATAATTTGCTTCAAAACGGCCATAAATTTGTATCAAATTATAAAGATTCAGACATTATAATAATTAATTCATGTATAGTCACGGCTAAAAGTGAGAAAAAAAATGTGGATTTAATAAAAAAAATAAAGCAATCAAATCCAGATAAGAAATTAATTGTTGCCGGTTGTCTTGTAGAAAAAAATTGTATAAAAGAAGCAGATCTTAATATTAATAATGATAATAAAATAAAAAAAATATTAGAATATTTTAATATTAAAACAATTAAAAATATTGCTGAATATGAAAAACAAACTAGGGCATTTTTAAAAATTCAGGATGGGTGCAATCAATATTGTTCCTACTGTATTATTCCATATTTGAGGGATGAGGAAAAAAATTTTGATTTTAATGGTATAATTGATGAAGCTAATGATTTGGCTTTAAATAATTACAAAGAGATAGTTTTAACGGGTATTCATCTGGGCAAGTACGATAGATTAGCGAGCTTGATGAAAGAAATCAGTAAAATTGATAAAATCAAAAGGATTAGGCTGTCGTCGATACAGATCAATGAAATTAATGATGAGATAGTAAATCAAATTAAAAGTAACAAAAAAGTTATGCCGCATTTACATATATCTCTTCAAAGTGGAAGCAATAAAATATTAAAAAAAATGAATAGACCATATTCAAAAGAATATTATATTGATAAAGTAAAAGAAATACAGAAAAAAATCCCTGAAATTGGAATTACTACTGATGTTATTGTGGGATTTCCAAAAGAGACGGATAAAGATTTCCGGGAAACAGTTGATGTGTTAAAAAAATTAAATATCCATAGGGTGCATGTTTTTCCATTTTCCAAAAGAAAAAATACAAAGGCATATAGAATGAAGGGGGATATTGATAATAGTATAAAATCGCAAAGGGCTAGAATTATTCGAAAATTATCTAAAAAGCTATTTGAAAACTTTGTAACTAAATTCCTGGGGGAAAAATTAAATGTTCTTGTTGAATCCAGTAAAAATCAGGCAAGTTACGGATATAGTGAAAATTACTTGAGATGCAAAATTGAAAGTGATATAATCAAATCCAATGAAATAGTTGAAATAAAAGTTAAAAGTTATAATTCAGATAAAAGATTAGTAATAACAGAGAAAGTTTAGAGGAGGAGTATTATGGGTGAAAAGAATAATTATCCAAATAAAAATGAGTTTTATACGACAAAGTTAAGAGCAGGAAGACGAATTTATTACTTTAATGTTAAAATGAATAAAAATGGAGATAAGTATCTTGTAATAAAAGAAAGCAGAAAAGAAGGTGAAGATAAAATTATTAGAACAAGAATAATGGTATATGAAGAAGATATTTATGGTTTTATGAACAAGTTTAAAGATGCTTTTGAAGTAATGACAAGCAGGGATGTAACCAAAAAAGACCGAGGGGAATAATATGAGAATAGTATCGGGTGTAAAACCGAGTGGTAAAATGCATATTGGAAATTATCTCGGAGCTGTCAGCCGGTTTGATAAATTTGAAGAGTCATTTATATTTGTTGCAGATTATCATGTTCTAAATTATCAATTTGAACCGGAGAAAATCAATGATTTTACACTCGAACTTTATGCTGATTATTTGGCTCTTGGGTTGGGTGATAAAGAGAATATTACATTGTTTATTCAATCTCTCGTTCCAGAAGTAACTGAACTAACCTTTATTCTCTCTAATTATACTCCTATGGGGTTGCTTGAGAGGGCACATGCATATAAAGATGCTATTGCAAAAAACAAATCAATTAATCACGGGTTATTTACATACCCGGTACTCATGGCGGCAGATATACTTCTTTACGGGGCTGATGCCGTTCCTGTAGGAGAAGACCAAAAGCAGCACATAGAGATGACCAGGGATATAGCCCAGAAATTTAACAATAAATATGGAGAAATTCTTAAAATTCCAAAAGCTATAATTAATGAGGATGTAGCGGTGATTCCCGGACTTGATGGAAGGAAAATGAGTAAAAGCTACAATAATACTATAGAAATCTCTCTTCCGCCCGAAAAGTTAAAGGAAAAAGTAATGAGTATTAAAACCGATTCTACACCTATTGAAGAACCTATGGATTATGAAAATTGCAATGTTTTTAATATATATAAATATTTTGCAAATAAAGATGAAATTGAGAAAATGAAAGATAAGTATAAATCAAGCAGTTTTGGATACGGGCATGCTAAAATTGAACTATTTAATAAACTTAATGAACACTTTAAGCCAATTAGGAAAAAAAGAAATGACTTATTAGAAAATAAAGATAAAATGTATTCTATAATAGAAGAAAATACGAAAAAGGCCCGTGAAATTTCTAAAAAAACTTTAAAAACTGTAAAGCAAAAAATAGGATTGCTCAGGATGTAATTTTTTAGTTTATTTTTAAATTTCAACTAAAAAATTAAAAATTATCAATAAAATCTTACTAACTGGATTTATATAACTTTTAAATGGTTTATAGTTGAAATATTGATCAAAAATTAAAATAGAAATTTTTAACTTTAATTTTGAAATATCCAGAAATTATGATAGATATATTATCAACTTACATTTATAAAATTAATGTAGTTAAACGGTTTTCAGATAATAGGTTGCAGATTACTGCAAAAAAACAAATCTATGATATATTCTTTATTTTTATTCTTTTGATTTTTGTTGGGGAGCTTTTCAGAATTTTAAATTGGTAATTCCCATATTTATAAGTAGTTCCCCTTGAAGGAATTTTTTTGAATGTTTTCATTAGAAATCCGGCTAAAGTATTTACATCTTTGTCCTTTATATCTATCCCAAACTCTATCTTTAATTGTTCAAGAGGGGTTTTACCGCTAACAATTATTTCATCTACAATATTAATATTATTATCCGCTTTTACTTTTTTTGAAATAATATTTTCCTCTTCTCCAAGAATTTCATCTATTACATCATTTAATGTAATAAGACCGGATACTATGCCGTATTCATCAATAACTCCGAGTACAAATTCTTCTTCAAAATAATCAAGTATATCCAGTAAATTTATGAATTCGGGAATATAAATTAAATCCCTCATAATTTCCCGGATTGGTAATTCTTTGTTCTTTATGTTTAATAGATCTGTTGGTTTAGTGTATCCAATAATGTTTGTTATATTATTTTTATAAACTGGCAAATATTCGATATCATTTTCGCTGAATATTTTTTTTACATTATTTATGGTTTTTTTTGATGATATCGGTTGGGTTTCATTTAGAGGAATAATAGCATCGTATATCCTTTTGTTTCTGAAATTAAATATCCTTTCAATCATTTTAGTATCGAAATTTGGAAATAATCCTTTCATTCCAGAAGATTTAGTCAGGGTATATATTTCTTTTTTGCTTATTTCATCCAATCGATTTTCTTTTGTTATATTAAATAAACTGTAAATAAGTTTAATCAGCAGGGATACGGGATATGTTATTGGTAAAAATAGTCTCTGAAAGAATTTTAATAGGGGATAAAATTTATATGAAAAATAATGAGATCTTTCTCTTCCAATATTTTTAGGAGCAATTTCAGCAAAGAGAAGAATTAGAAGGGTTGAAAATATCAAATTATAAGTTGTTGCCTGGGCTTTGGGTATCCCAAATTTAAGTAAAAGTAGTAAGGATATTGATGTAAATCCAAATATGGCAAAATTATTTCCAACAAGTATAGTACTTAGAAATAAATCCATGTTACTTAAAATTTTATAGATTTCTCTGCCTATTTTTTTGTTTTTGTATATCAAATTTTTTATTTTAAATTTGTTTAATTGAATAAAAGAGTTTTCACTGGCCGAAAAAAACATGCTCAACAAAAATGTGATAATTAATAAAACGAATAAAATGATAATATAAAAATTAAACATTATTTTCCTTCATTTTATATATTTTTATTTCCTTTAATTTTTTACTGTCGGCTTTAAGGATGAAAAATTTAATATTATCTTCAGTGATAGTTTCCCCGGTATCCGGTATTTTACCTGTTATTTTCTGTAAATAACCTCCAATGGTTCTTGATACAGACGGATCAAGATTTAAATTAAGAATCCTGTTTATATATTCCACAGTAGTTTCAGAAGTTACAATAATACTGTTTGATGTTATTTTTTCATGAATTATATCATCATAATCTATCTCAATATTTTTAATAATATACTGCATTATGTTTTTATAGGTAATAGTTCCAACCATTCTTCCGTATTCATTTACAATAAGAGCAATTTTATTCTCCTGTAATATTGAAATACTGTTTCTAAGTTTTTTTAATGCTGGTAGATATAACGGTTTAACAATTCCAGAATTCCAGTTGCTGGAATATTTATAGAAATCATTAATTTTTAATATACCTATAATATTATTGATACTATTTTCATAAACAATTAAGAATTCAGAGCCTGTTTTTTGAAATATTTCTTTTACCTTTTGATAGCTGTAATCTTTTGAGATAAAGATATTTTCATTTCTTTTTTCCATTACAGCATCGAGACTAAATAAATGTGTGTTAAGGATATTCAATAGAATTGTTTCTTCCATTGATTCATTTCTCTGTGTATGGTCTTTTCTTAAAACATTAAGGACTTCTTCTTTACTTAAAAATTCCTGTTCAATAGGAATTTTCCTTAGTACATAATTAACAACAGGTTCAGTTATTTTATGTATAATATATATTAAAGGTTTTAATATTTGAATGAGATAATCAAGGATTATGCTGCTAAGTTTAGAAAAGTTTTTATTAAATCTGGTAGCCAGAGTTTTGGGTATTATTTCTCCAAATATTAAAATAATTGGGGTTTCTATAAGAATTGCATAAATTATACCTTTATCACCTGAAATTTCATATATTGCTACTCCAAAAAGATTCGCAAATAGAATATTTACTACATTATTTGATATTAAAATTGTAGATAAAAGATCGGATGGTTTATCCAGTAATTTAGATATTTTATCCTTAAAGTTGTTTTCTTTGATGGTAAGAATATCAGTTTCTTTAAGGGAGAACAAAGCTATTTCTGATCCTGAAAAAAACCCGGAAAGGATAAGAAGAATTATTAATATAAAAATTAACGTTCCCATCTGTTTAATATAATATTGTTAATACGTTAAATGTCAAGATTAAAATAAATTATAGAAAAATAGTTTTTAAGATTAGAGATAATTAGTATTATATATTTTTAATTGTTTTATTGAGTGAATAATTTATCAATAATTTTAATCCAAAATAGTTTAATAAAATCTTGAATTAATATGATTTTATGCAAAAATATAGCTGAAAAAGATAGGAGGATATATATGGGTATATTGGATGGTAAAATAAAAAAATTTTTAAAAGAGAAAAATGGGGATATACAAATTAATCCAAAAAGGGAAACTGTAATAGCTGATGCAGTTAGAAAAAATGAGGCAATGGTTGCAAAAAATGGGAGTCTTGCTACATGGACTCCGGTTGAATCAACAGGTAGGAGTCCGAAAGATACTGTTATAGTAAAAAGGCAGGAAAATGAGGATAAAATAGACTGGTCTTCACCAAATAATATACCGGTTGATGAAGAAACATTTGATATGGCATTTAATGATGCTATTGAATTATTAAAAGAGGAAACAGAAATAACCGTAACCGATCGGGTTGTTGGTGCCGATTCTAGCTATGCTTTGCCGGTTAGAACCATAACCGATTTTTCATTATCTGCCTTATTAACATATAATATGTTTAGACCCGTTCCAGATGATATCGAAAATAGTATTTTTAAAAATAGAGAATTTACAGTTCTTGTTCTTCCTTATAAAAAATTGGAAAGAAAGAAGTACAAAAATCGTCTCCGAAAACTCGAAAATGGAAAAACATCAAATATGATTGTAGCCATGGATTTTGAAAGGCGAAAAGGTGTAATTATAGGTTCTGCTTATATGGGAAGTTTGAAAAAAATGATTTTTACGGTAATGAATTATTATCTGCCTTTTGAAAATATATTACCTCTTCACTGTTCGGCTAATGAGGGTGAAGAAGGGGATTCTGCTTTGCTTCTGGGACTTTCCGGGACAGGAAAAACTACTTTAAGTGCTGATCCAAGCAGGTCACTGCTTGGAGATGATGAACACGGCTGGAGTGAAAATGGCATAGCAAATTTTGAAAACGGATGTTATGCAAAATTAATTGATCTGGATAAAGAAAAGGAACCGGAAATATTTAATGCTGTAATGCATAATGATAATTATCTCGAACATGGCGTTATAGTTGAAAATGCTATGATTTATCCAAATGGGGAATATGATTTTTATGATGATAGATTAACACCTAATTCAAGAGCTTCATACCCGCTAAGGTATTTAAGAAATATAAAGGAATCATCCAAATCTACTCATCCAGACACTATATTGTTTTTAACAGCAGATGCATATGGAGTTTTACCACCGGTTTCTAAATTAACCAAAAATCAGGCGATGTTGTGGTTTTTGATGGGATATACCAGTAAATTGGCAGGTACTGAAACCGGTATAGATACCCCAGTTGCAGTTTTTTCAAGATTTTTCGGGCAACCCTTTATGCCGGCAAAACCATCCAGATATGCAGAAATGCTGGGAGAAAAAATAAATAAATATGATACATCTGTATATTTAATAAATACGGGATGGATTGGTGGTAGCTACGGTACCGGACATAGAATAAATTTAAAATATACAAGAGCAATGGTTAATGCTGCTTTAGAAGCCAAATTGGAACAAGTAGAATATGAAATGGACAAGAGATTTCATTTAAAAATTCCTAAATCTTGTCCTAATGTTCCTGCAGAAATATTAAACCAGAAAAATACATGGGATAATAAAAAAGCTTATGAAAAGAAGGCTGAAGAGCTGGCAAATGAGTTTTCAAGTTATTTTGATAAAGCCTATGGTAATCAAAATATAGATAGGAAAATTGAAAAAGAATGTCCGGGCAAATAGATTTATTGAATACTTTAAGGGATTTTGAAAAGGCTGGTAATAATATTGTAGAAGAATTATATTGATTTTAATTTATAATGATGTATATTTCCTTTCGAAAGAGGAGGCCTTAGTATGAACAGTAATTCGTTTAAATATGAAACATTACCAAAAAAAGATATTGAAAAGCTTAAAAAGATTTCGAATTTGTGCCGCGGTGATATTTTAAAAATGACAACAGTTGCTGGCAGTGGACATCCCGGTGGATCTATGTCCTCAATTGATATTCTCTCTACAATATATAAGTATGCCAATATTAATTCAAATAACCCTTGTATGAAAGACAGGGATAGAGTAATCATTTCCAATGGTCATATATCTCCCGCTGTGTATTCAATTTTAGGCAGGAACGGATTCTTTGATATTGATGATGCTATAGCTTATTTCCGGAAAGCAGGCTCTCCTTTTGAAGGACATGTGGATAAAAGGGTTCCAGGCGTTGAAATGAATACAGGTAATTTGGGTCAGGGATTTTCTGCGGCAGTGGGTGTTGCACTTGCAAATAAATTAAATCAATATGATTCACATACATTTGTAGTTATGGGAGATGGAGAACAGCAAAAGGGACAAATTGTTGAATCACGTAGGATTGCCAGAAAATATAATTTATCAAATCTGTCTGTTATTATTGATTTTAATCAATTACAGATTTCTGGATCGATTCATGATATAATGATGCAGGAGTTAAAAGATGAATATGAAGCTACAGGTTGGGAAGTTATAGACATTGATGGTCATGACTTTAATGCAATTTATAGAGCTTTGAGATATTCTGTTCATACTGCTGTAAAACCCGTAGCAATTATTGCGAGAACATCTATGGGCAAGGGGGTTAGCTTTATGCAGAATGATGAAAAATGGCATGGTCAGGCACTGAGTGAAGACAAATTAGATGAAGCTCTTGATGAATTAGGTATTAATAATAATTTTGAAAAATATAGAAAAAAAAGAAAAAAAGAAAAAAATATTAAATTCAAAAAATGCAAACCTATAAAAATACCTGAAATTGATATAGATGGAAAAATTGTTTACAATGAGAAGGATAAGCTGGGAAACAGGACTGCTTTTGGGAAGACACTTCTAAATATAGCAGAAAAAAATAAGGGGAAAATAGCCGTATTTGATTGCGATTTGAGTGGATCCGTTAGAACAAAAGAATTTGCTAATAAATATGAAGATTACTTTTTTCAGCTTGGAATTCAGGAACACAGTGCTGCATCAATTTCTGGAGGGTTGTCGCTCAATGGATTTCTTACATTTTGGGCCGATTTTGGAGTTTTTGCAGTTGATGAGGTATTTAATCAGCTAAGGCTTAATGAAATTAATAAAACAAATTTAAAGGTAATTGCAACACATCTGGGACTAAATGTAGGAGAAGACGGCAAAACCCACCAGTCTATAAACTATCTGGGTCTCTTTAGATCGTTTTTTGATTTTAAGGTTATTATTCCTGCAGATCCCAATCAGACGGATAAAGTTATCCGACACATTTCTAATAAATATGGGAATTATTTTGTCGGTATGGGAAGGGCTAAATCCCCTATTATATCAAAAGATGATGGAGAGATATTTTTTGATAGAAGTTATGATTTTGAATATGGCAAATATGATGTATTAAGGGAAGGTGATGATGCTACAGTATTTACATATGGACCACTAATTGCCTATGCTCTTGAAGCACATAAGAAACTTTTAAAAGATGATATAAATCTTAGAGTAGTAAATGTAGCTTCTCCTCTGGAAATTGATGAAAAAGTTGTTGAAGAATCAATTAAGACAGGGGTTTTTATAACATATGAAGATCATAATGTTTATAATGGATTTGGTACAATTCTTTCTGATTATTTAATGAATAAAAAATATAATAATATAGATTTAGTTAAAATGGGAATTAATGAATATGGAAAATCCGGTCATTATGAACAATTATATAAAATTGCCGGACTTGGAACAGATAATTTAGTTGAAATGGTTAAAAAAAATATAAAATAGGAGATATTTTGGGAAAAGTTGATAAGAATATTGAAAAGGTAATGCTTTTTGTAGGAATATTATATACTGAAAAGGATAATTTAAATAAAGCAATAAAATTATTAAAAGAAGACTTTGGAAAAACTGTTCAATTTAAACATAATATTGATTTTGATGTTACAGATTATTACAATGATGAGATGGGAAGTAACATAAAAAAAGCATTTATAGTTTTTAATAATTTAATTGAAAGAGAAAAGCTGGCCGATATAAAATTGAAAACTAATAAGCTGGAAAAGTATTTTAGAGATGAAGAAAATAATAGGAAAATTAATCTTGATCCTGGATACATTGCTCTGCCCAAGCTGGTACTGGCGACTACAAAGGATAGAAGTCATAGAATTTATATTGGAAAGGGGATTTTTGCTGAAGTAACATTATATTTTTATGATAACTCATTCAGAATATATAATTGGACTTATCCGGATTTTAAAAAAGAGGAATATATAGAATTTTTTAACCAGGTAAGAGAAAAATATAAAAGGAAATTAAATAATAATGATTCTTTTGGTGAATCCATGGATACATGATTATACAGCCTATGATCTGTGGGCCAAGCCTCTTGGATTAATTGAAATATATTCATGGTTAAAATCAAAAAATATCGATGTTGAATTAATAGATTTTCTGTATCAATATTACGATGAAATTCCAGATAAGAAAATTAAAAATCTCTCCAAAAGAAAAGATGGACGTAGTAAATATTATAGAAAAAAGATAAAAACCCCGGATTCTTTAAAACAGGTTGAGATTCCCAGGAAATTCTATAGATACGGCAATTCAGAGAAAATAATTGAAAAAAAATTAAAAAATATTAAAAACCCAGAATTAATCCTGGTTACATCAATGATGACTTACTGGTATCCGGGAATAAAAGATACTATCAAGTTTCTTAAAAAATTATATCCAGATACTCCCATAGTATTAGGTGGGATATATGCAAAACTTATGTTTAATCATGCAAAAAATAATATAAATGTAGATTATATAGTAAATAGAAAAGATTATATTAATATCAAGAAAATAATAAAAGAAGAGTTAAATATAAAAGTTGACCTTCCCCAATCAAGATTAAAATTGAAATTAAAATTTGATGCATATGACAATCTTAATTATGTACCTTTTAGATTCTCAATTGGCTGTCCCTTTAACTGTTCGTATTGTGGCAGCACTTTTTTGGAGAAAAAATATCGATGTTCAAAACTGGAATTTTTAAAACAGGAATACTTAAGATTTTATAATAAAGGTATAAGAAATTTTGCATTTTACGATGATGCTCTTTTATTAAATAGTAAAAAATTATTTAAACCTTTTTTTAAATGGGTTATTGAAGAGCAGCTATATTCAAATTTTCATTTACCCAATGCAGTTCATATAAATTACTTTGATAGGGAAATAGCTTATTTGATGAAAAGGGTCGAATTTAAAAATATAAGATTCGGCTTCGAAACAATTTTTAGGGATAAATTTGTGGAATCAAAAACAGATAGAAAAAATTTTCAAAAAGCGGTTAATATAATAGAAAAAGAAAATATTGATAAAAGAAAAATAAGAATATATTTGATTGCAGGTATGCCCGGACAAAAATTTGAAAATGTAAAAAAAAGTATAAAATATATTCAATCTCATAAATTGATACCTATACCTAATGAGTATTCACCGGTACCACATACGGAAATGTTTACATATGCTTTAAAAGTATCTCCGTATGACTTAAAAAATGAACCATTATATCATAATAAAACAATTGTACCCTGCAATTGGAAAAAAATGACTTATGAAGATATCCAGCAATTGAAGCAACTAGCTAGATACGATGTTACTTAAAATTATTTAATACAGTATTTTCAAATTACATTAGAATTTCTAAAATATTTATTGAAAATATTTCAGTATTTTGTAAAATTAATGAGAATCACTAACCTAAAAAAATAAAGGTGCTGGGATGAAAGTATTATGTTTGATTGATTATGATAAAAAATTAAAGAATTATTTTAGAGCACGATTAAACAAACAAATAAAGATCAAATTTTTATCAAAAGAAAAACTTGATAAAGTAAAAAATTATGAGCAATTTAATTGTTTAATAGGGCATCGAATTGATAAAAATGATTTAGAAAAATTTAGAAATTTAAAGTACTATATTATTCCATTTGCAGGTGTTCCAGAAAAAGATAGAAAAAATCTTAAAAAAATTAAAAATGTTATTTTGCTAAATTCACATTTTAATTCTATTTTTGTTGCCGAACATGCATGGGCTCTTCTGCTTTCTTTAATGAAAAAAATCATACCGGCACATGAAAAATTAAAACGGGGAAACTGGAATTTTAGATATGAAAACAATTTAAGCAATTATTTGTTTGGAAAAAATCTATTACTTGCTGGCCATGGTGCTATTGGGAAAAAAATACATAATTTTGCTAAAAGTTTTAATATGAATGTTTTGGCTGTTAAAAAACATGAATCTGATAAGCAATTTGTTTTTACCCCCCATAAAGTAAAATATTTATTACCCCAAATTGATATAATTATTTCTTCCCTTCCTTTAACAAAGGATACCATTCATTTCTTTTCCTTTAAGGAATTTGATCTTATTAAAAAAGGTGTTTTTGTTGTAAATGTGGGGAGAGGTGAAATTATAAGTCAAAGAGCATTGTTTAATGCGCTTGAAAACGACAAACTTGGTGGCGCAGCCATTGATACCTGGTGGAATTATCCTAAAAATAAGGCTTCAAGAAGTAATACATTTCCTGCCGATTACCCGTTTAACAAATTTGAAAATTTTATTTTCAGTCCCCACAGGGCAAGCCATGTGGAAAACAGGGAAGAATATAGAATAACAGATTTATCTAAAATTTTAAATTCTATAATAAATCAAAAAGTTGTTAATAAGGTTGAAATAGACCATGGTTATTAAAACTTAGATTTATAACAGTTCATTATTCTTTTTAAAATTATTATTTATTATATTTTATTCTACAGTATTTGACAAAATAAGATATTATATTATACTATAAATATTAGTAATTGTTTGAGGTAATGATGAAGGAATATTACAAGGATAAAGTTGAAAACGAATTTGAAAAGAATCAGTTAGATTACTGGAAGGATAAGGCCCATGATTATATAAAAAACCCTACAAAATCGTATAAGCTTTTATATGATGTAGAGAAAAAAATGCATGAAAAATATCCTGATGATCCGATTGGAAAACTAAAAAGAAATGTAGAGCAGTTTTGTTGTTTATTTAGGGATTGGGTTACTGGAAAGTATAAAAATGTATCTAAAAAATCTCTGGTTATGGTAGTTGTAGGGTTGTTATACTTTGTTGTTCCTGTTGATATTATACCGGATTGGATTGCCGGCTTAGGATTTATAGATGATGCTACTGTATTAAGTCTTATATTGAGACAGATAGGGAATGATATAAGAAAATATAATGAATGGAACAAAAATCGTCAGAATGAATAGATTAGTATTTTTCATAAAAACTTAGCTGCAGAGTTGTTAAAGGGAGGAATATGAAATTAAAGGTAGTGGATACCAATAGGTGTGTTGGTTGTCAGAACTGCATGTTTGCCTGCTCACGCAGAAACGGAAATGCAGGATTGTCGAATTCTTCAATAGGGGTAAAGTCTGATGGAGGAATGGAAAATGGTTTTAAAGTGATAGTTTGCAGGGCCTGTAAAAATCCTCCCTGTGCAAGAGCCTGTCCCACTGAAGCTTTAACTCCCAAAGAAGGGGGAGGAGTTATATTGGATAAAGCTAAATGTATTGGATGCAGGGCATGTCAGGATGCGTGTATAATTGATGCTGTTTTTTGGGATGAGGTTCATAGTAAACCTGTAATTTGTATTCAATGCGGTTACTGTGTGGATTATTGCCCTCATGACATATTAAAATTGGAAAAATAAATAAGGAGGGCCATTATGAAAAAAAATGAATTATTAAAGAAAATTTTGTATATTAACCTAACAGATAAATCCTATGAAATAAAACACAGAGAAGATTTGTTTCAAAAATATATTGGAGGAAGCGGGGTTGCGATCAATTTGCTTAATGAAGAATGCCCGGAAGAAATAGATGCATTCGATGAGAATAATCCTATAATATTTTCTATAGGAAACTTAACCGGTATTTTCCCCATTGCTTCGAAAACAGTATCTATGTTTAAATCCCCATTGACCAAAAATTTGGGAGAAAGCCATGCTGGAGGAAGAAGTGCTATTGCTATGAGGATGGCCGATATAGGGGCTATTGTGATTAAGGGTAAAAGTGATATTCCGATTTATCTGGCAATTTATGGGAACAAAGTGTATTTTAGGGATGCAACAACTCTATGGGGTATGAAAAGCAGTGAAGTGGTGGGAAAAATAATAAGGGAAAATGAAAATTTTGCTGGATTAAGAACCATAATGAGAATAGGAAGAGCCGGAGAGGAAAAAATTCCTTTTGCCTCTGTAATTACTGAAACATATAGACACTTCGGCAGATTGGGATTGGGAGCAGTATTTGGATCTAAAAATTTAAAAGCGATAATGATTGCCGGAAAACATGAAATTCAAATTGAAAATTCAAAAAAATATAAAAATCTCTATGATGAAATTTTTAACAAAGCTACTACCTCAGAAATGATGAAAAAATATCATGATTTGGGCACCCCTCAAAATGTAATCCCATTGAATGAATTAAAAGCTTTACCAACGAGAAACTTACAATCTTCCTATTTCGAAACTGCAGAAAACATATCCGGGGAAAATTTTGCAAAACATCATCTTGGTAGAAGGTTGGCATGTGCTCACTGTCCTGTTGCTTGCATTCATATCGCTGCTTTAAGAGAACCCTATACAAATGAACCTTATTTTTATAAAACATCGATGATTTCCTATGATTATGAACTTATCTATTCTCTGGGAACTATGCTGGGTATATCCAAATCTAATAATGTATTAAAAATTATACAGTCTGTAGAGGAAGTGGGTATTGATGGAATGAGCACAGGTGTAATCCTTGCATGGGCTACAGAAGCATATAAGAAGGGTATTATAACCGATAATCAGGTTGATGGAGTAGCTTTTGAATGGGGGGAATATGCTGAATATATTAAAGCAATAGATAAAATTATAAATCCTCCAAATAAATTTTATAAGGATCTATCTAAAGGTGTGTATTATGCTTCCAGAAAATATGGAGGAAACGATTATGCTCTTTCCTTTGGGAAAAATGAAATGCCCGGTTATCATACGGGACCTGCAGCATATTTGGGGTTTATGCTGGGAGCAAGACACAGCCATCTTGATTCCGGGGGGTATTCGATTGATCAGAAAATTCTTTCTAATAAATCTTTGACCCATGAAGAAATTGTTGATAAATTAATAGAAGAGGAGTCCTGGAGGCAGATTTTATCAAGTCTGGTGGTGTGTTTTTTTGCCAGGAAAATATATTCCGAAGAAGTTGTTTCAAAATGTCTTGGCCTTCTTGGATGTGAAGATGAGATTGATAAAATAAAAAACCTGGGGATAGAAATTTATAAGAAAAAATTTGATTTTAAATTTAGAGAGGGATTTGATTTTAACAACATGGAAATTCCTAAAAGAATAGTTGAAACCAGGTCTCCAACAATGAAATTTGATAAAAAATTTATACAAAAAGCTTTAAAATATGCTGAAGAAAAGATAAAAAATAATATTTCTAAAGAGTAAAAAATATTAAACTTGAGCAAGGCTTTTGTAGGAGGAAAAGTCATTAAAAATACAGAAAAATATCTTTTAGAAACAACGAATAAATCAATTAATCTTGTTGGTAATAATTCAATAGAAAAAAAGGATATTTATACTTTTTTAGAAGCAAAATATAATAATCATTTTCTTTTTGTAGGAACCAATTCATTTGTTAGTGAAAAAGTGTTTTTTGAACCTATTGTTAGATTCCTGATTAATTATCTAAATTTTAATTATACAAAAGATAATAATTTAGAGAAGAAATTAAAGGATACCTTTCATATAAGCAGCAGGAAAGTTAAAGATATAATTAAATTCCTAAAATTTACTGTTGATATCGGGAATTACAAGCTGGATTTTAATAAATCGTATCGTGCAAATCAGATTTATAAAAATCAATATGATTTATTGAAAAATACTTTAATAAATTATTTAGAGAAATCAAAGAACAAAATATTGATATTCGATAATTATGATTACTTTGATAAGTGGTCAAAAAAAATTGTTAGAGATTTAATCAATTATAACTTTTCAAACAATATTAAAATTATAGTATCTTCAACTACAAAAATTAAAAATATTGAATTTGACACTATTAAGTTGTTAAATCCAGAAAAATTGAAAAGTGAAAAGATTAATATGAATTTCGCTCTGAAGATATTTCTCTGTTTGGGGGATTCTATTTCGAAGGTGTTTATAGAAAAAATATATGAGGAAATGAATATAAAAAATTCCATGTATTCTGATTATGATAAAATGCTGAAAAAAAATGATTTTATATATAAATATCGGAATATGTATTTTGTTTTAAATAAAGAAATCCCCAAAAAATTATTTAAAAAATTATCAAAAAGTGATGAAAAAAGTATCTGTGGAATTATACTGAGAGCTCTGGAGAAATTACCTGCAAAGGGATTATATGATTATTATTTAAAAATCTCTATATATAAAAACTTAAATAATTATAACAAGGAAAAAAATTACATTTATAAATTAATTCCATATTTTGAAAAGTTAAAAGCCTATGAAGATCTATTAAAAATATCCAAAAGGGCATTTGAGCTTGAAAAAAATATTAATAAAAAAGAAAACCTTCTTATCAATAATATCTTAAAATATTTTAAAAAAAGTGATAAATTTAAAGATGGATACAGGTTTATTAATAAAATTGATAAAAAAAATTTCACCAGCAAAGCCAAAAATAAAATAAACTTTTATAAGTTATATTATAAAAGACAGTTTGGAAATGGCCTGGAAATTTTAAAAAAGATGGAGCAAAATGCAGAATCAGCCAAAAAAAATAACTGGTTGGATTTATATGTACAATGGATGGGTGAAATTGTTTTTATTTATTATATTAATGACAAATTAGAAAAGGCAAAAAAATATTTATCAGAATTAACAAAAATTAAAAATAAAATAGATAAAAAATTACTAATTTCAAATTATTACAATTTAAAGGCATTTATTTCAAAAAAGGAATTAAGATATAATGATACTCTTAAATATTATCAAAAGAGTATTAATCTTGCCAGAAAAACCAATTTGTATCATAAGGAAATAATATTGCTCTCTAATTTATCAATTGCATATTATGAGCTAAGAGAATATAATCAGGCTATTAAAAAATTAAATAAAGCAATGAAAAAAGCAAAAGATCTGGATTTTAAACGTGGAATTTCGTTTGTTGGTATAAATTTATGTTTGATATATTTAGAAATGTTTAAACTGGATCTGGCTTTGAAAATTTCTAATGAATCCTTAAAAATAGCTAAGCAGGTAAATAAACAAAGATTCGTGGTTTTTAATTATTTTATACTGGCAAAAAGATATTTTTTACTTGGCGATTTTAAAAATGCTACAATATATTTCAGCAGTGTAAAAAATCTTTCAAAAGATATAAGCAATAATGAATTATTATCCTACTCCTATATTTATTTTGGATTAATATTTTATTATAGGGGTAAAATTGATAATGCTTTAAATAATTTAGAAATAGGATATAAATTAGCCAAAAAAAATAATAACTTTGAATTATTCAAAGCGGTTCCTGTACTTGTAAATTTATTATATAAAAAGAACAGGACAGAGAAAGCCATTAAAATATTAAATAGTAGCATGAAGCTGGCTAAAAAAATTGGAAGGGAAGATTATTATATATTAAAAACGGAAAAAATAAAACTATTTGAAGAAAAGAAGGAAAGTAAAATTTTAAAAATTAAAAATTTAATACCGGAACTTAAGGATAATTATTTCAGATCAGATCTCTACTATGAATTGTGGAAGTTAACCGGGGAAAATGCTTATAAACAAGAAGCAATTAATATTTATAGAAAAAACAGAAGAAAATATTTTCTCCATGATAGAAAAATTAATGAAATGAATCAAGGCTAAATTAGATGGATATTACTAAAGAGTTACTTCAGGACCAATATAATATTTATAATATTATTTCCTCTAGTTTTATTATGAAGCGAAATATGCTTGAAAATCTTGAAATGAATAACAGCAATATCTATATTATCAATTCTTTAAAAACAGATAAGCAGAATACTTTCTTTTTTTTTATTAATTTATTGATAAAAAAATTAGGATTAAATCAATTTGATGATCTTGATAGAATTAAAAAGAAAATTCAATCCAATAAAAATATTGAATATGTAGCAGATGAGCTTATTAATTTTTTTAAATATTATTTTAATAAATCTAAGGTGCTGGAATCAGGCAATCAAAATGTGAATGATTTATATTATAAATTATTTTTTCTTTTTAAAGATATATTTAAGTCTATATGCAGTCAAAAAAATAGTATTATATTTATAAATAATTATGAGAATTTAGATTACTGGAGCAGAAGGGTTATAGAAAGCACATTGCAAGAAGAGGAAACTAATACAATTTGTATAATATATTCAAAAGTAAAAATTAAAAAAAACTTTATTGATAAATATATTTATTCCCGGCAAAAAAATGATGAATATTTGCCGGGAATAGAAAATAGTAATTATCTTAAGTTGTTAATCTTGCTGCATAACAAACTATCATTTGAAGTAATCAGTGATATATTCCATCTTGATAAAAGAAAAATAAATCAGATGCTAGCTAAATATAAGTATTTATATTTATCATCAAATAAAAGAATTTATATATTGGATGAAAATGCTTTTTATAAAATTAAAAACTCCATTGGAGATGAATACAAACAGAAAGTTTATGGGAAAATAATAAAATTTTTAGAAAAAAATAATATATTTCTTAATTTTTATAATTACAGTATTTATATAGAATATTATGAAATCCAAAAAAAATATAAGGAAATATTAAGGGTATTAGATAAAATATATTTGTTTTTGGAAAAATTTAATGCTAATGAAGATCTAATTCAAATTAATCATAAAAGATATAAACTTGATAAATGTATAAATAGGTATTCAGGAAAGTTGCTTTTGAAAATATTATCTGTATATACCAAAGTTGCAGATATAAAAAGAGCATTAGATTTTATTAATACTATTCCACTTGAAAAATATGATAATTTCTATGTAAGCAAAGTTAAGCTAAATGAGAATTATTATAATAGAATATTGGGTAACTACAGTGGTATGGAAACAAAGATAAAAAAAAGAATCAGAGAAGCCTTTGAAAACAGATGGTGGGATTTGTATTTTGATTGGATTGGAGAATTAATATTTTTCTATTACACCCATAATAAAAATAATAAAATAAACAAATATCTGGATAAATTAGATAAAAATAAAGATAAAGTTAGTTCTTTGACTATGATTAATAATTATTGGAATATTAAAGCATTTATAGCTGAAGACAGCGACTTTGAGAGGGCAGAGAAGTATTATAGTAGATCTATTAATTTAGCCGGGGAAATCGGAGAAGAGCAAATTAAAATAATGCAAATGAATAATATTGGAAGCTGTTTGTATAAAAGAAGGAGTTATTTCAGAGCATATAAAATACTGATAAAAGCACTAAAAGAGGCAAAGAAATCTGATTACAAATTGCTAATATCCCTAATAGAATTAAATCTCGCTTATGTATATTTGGAGTTAGGAGAATTGGATAAAATGAAATCGCTTATTGACGAATCATTGGAGTTATCAAAATTTATGAATTTTAAAAAATATATTTTTCTGAATTATTTAGCAAAATCTTTATATTTTTACCATAAAGGAGAGTTCCCCAATTCCATTTTTTATTTTAATTTTATAATAGAAAATTCTCAAACCATAAAAAATGAAAAGGCCGAAGCTATTTCAAGATTATATTTGGCTCAAATTTTGTATGAATATAAAAATAATATTCACCAATCATTAGAATATTTTCATAAAGGAATGAAGATGGGTAATATTCTGAATTTGAATGAAAGATTCAAATTTGTTCCAACTATCTCAAGAATTTACAGTTTGAATTCGGGAAAAGATAAGGCAATAAAATATTTAAATCAGATATTGGAAAATGAAGAAATGATGAATATTGATAATAAAATGCATATTCAACTTGAGAAAATTATATTAAGAAACAATCTTCCAAGGCAGCAAAAGATCGAAAAAATAAAACAGCTCCTGGCTATGAAATTGAGTAAAAAACATAAATATGAGTGCTATTATTATTTATGGAAGTATGAAACTGATGAGAAAAAAAAGCATGAATATCGGGATAAGCTTATAAAATTTTATAGTTCACGCCAGGAATATAAATATAAAAAGAGATTAAACAATCTTAAATAAATATTAACAGTTATTATAAAATCATTAAAAGGTTACTAAATCATATTCAGGATAGTTTAGACTAATTGACAAATATATTAAATATTATATAATTGTAAAAGTAAATGAAGAGGTTTTTATGAGGTCTTTTTTTAATAAAGTTATTATAATGGGCAATATTTCTCAAAAACCAGAGTTAAAATACACAAAATCAAAGAGTGCAGTATGTAAGATCTATGTAGCGGTTGAAGACTATTTTTCCAGAGATGTAAGTTTCTTTCCGGTAGTTATATGGGGAGAAAAGGCTAAAAAATATAACAAAAAGTTTCATAAAGGAGATTCGGTTTTAATAGAAGGAAAGCTAAAAAGACGAAGGTATGAGTATAATAATGAAAAAAGATATATAACGGAGATTATCGCTTCAAAAATTCAACTGGTTAGTGAATAAGGAGGAAATATGAAAAGAATATTAATATTTTTATTAATATTTACTGCAATGATTTCTTCAATGTTCTCTGAAATAACAAATACCAAGAAGATTGCCACTTTTTCGGTTGTAGCTTATGATGAAGAAACGAATGAGCTGGGAGTTGCTGTTCAATCTAAGTTTTTGGCTGTAGGAGCGGTAGTTCCTTATGCTAAAGCAAATACAGGTGCAATTGCAAGTCAGGCATGGGGTAATACAAAATATGGTCCTGAAGGGTTAAAATTTCTTGAAATGGGAGTTTCTCCAAAAAAAGTAACAGAGATTCTAACATTCAAAGATAAAGATAGCGATCAGCGGCAGCTGGGAATAGTAGATGGACAGGGTAATAGTTATACCTTTACTGGTAAAAATTGTATGAAATGGGCTGGGGGAGAATCAGGAGATAGTTTCGCTATTCAGGGAAATATCCTGGCAGGAGAGGAAGTAGTAGAAGCGATGGTGGAAAAGTTTAAAAATACTGAAAATCTACCTTTAGGAAAAAGATTGATAGAGGTTCTAAAAGCCGGTGAACATGCAGGAGGAGATAAAAGAGGCAGACAATCAGCATCTTTGCTTGTTGTAGCAGAAAATGGAGGATACTCTGGTTATAATGATAGGTTTATTGATTTAAGAGTAGATGATCATGAAACTCCAATAAAAGAATTGATGAGAATTTATAAGCTCCATGAAAAAACTTTTCAGGGATCTGCCTATATTAGGAGGGGTGTAAAAGCAATGGAGAAGAACAAAAATAAAAAAGCAAATATTTTATTTAAAAGAGCGATGAACATTGCACAAACATATAATGATGACCCCGTTCTTTTAAATAGTATTGCCTGGGAATTTGCACAGCACGATTATAATATGGATTTTGCCCTGATGAGTGCAAAAAAAGCAAGCAAGTTGAAACCAGAAGATCCTAATATACTGGATACATTAGCATTTGTATATGCGAAAAAAGGAAATTATAAAAAAGCTGTAGAGATAGAAAAAAAGGCATACAGATTATCAAACAATGAAATATTTAAAGAAAAAATTGAAAAATGGGAGAGAAGGATAAAATAAATGTGTGTTTTAAAACTTAAAAAAAAGAAATGGGTATTTTTAGCTATATTTACAGTACTTCTATTTATATCAATAATTCCTCAAAATACAAGAATAGAAAGAGAAAAAGGGCGAACAAATCCCAAAGAAGCTTATTTTTATCAAAAACTGGATAGAAATCGTGTTCAATGTGATTTATGCCCCAGAAAATGTATAATTCCATCGGGTTCATGGGGATTTTGCAGGGCAAGAAAAAATATAGATGGTATTTTGTATTCCATGGGATATGCATCTCCCTGTGCGGTACATGTTGATCCTATTGAAAAAAAACCTTTTAATCATTTCCATCCCGGTACTAAAGCATTAAGTATAGCTTCAGCGGGGTGTAATATGAGATGTAAATTTTGTCAGAATTGGGAGATTTCTCAAAAAAATCCTACTGAAACAAGTAACTATAATTTAAAACCGGAAATGGTAGTAAATATTGCAATATCAAAAAATACAAAATCTATTGCCTATACTTATAGTGAACCCATAAATTTCTATGAGTACATGATAGATACCTCCCGTATAGCAAAAAGATCCGGGATTCGAAATGTAGTTCATACAAATGGATTTATCAATAAAGAACCTCTTGAAAAATTATGTAAGTTTGTGGATGCATTTTGTGTGGACTTAAAAGGTTTTACTGAAGAATTTTATAAAAAAAATACCTCTGCAAATCTTAAGCAGGTTTTGGAATCTTTACAAATAATAAAGGGAAATGGCGTGTGGCTTGAACTTGTGAATTTAGTTATACCTTCTCAAAATGATTCTTTGGAAAAGATAAAAGAAATGAGTCTTTGGATAAAAAAAAATCTGGGGAAAAACGTTCCATTGACTTTTTCTAGATTTTACCCAACCCATAAACTAACAAATTTACCTCCAACTCCCGTATCTACTCTGGAGAAAGCCAGGGAAATTGCTGTTAAAGCGGGATTAAATTATGTATATATCGGCAATGTTCCCGGGCATAAATATGAGGATACCTACTGTCCTAATTGCGGAGATAAAATTATTGATAGATATGGATATCATATTGTGTCCAATAAAATAATTGAAGGAAGATGTAAATTCTGCGGGTATGAAATAAAGGGGGTATGGAATGAAAAGTAATTTAAATAAAGTTTTATTATCTATATTATTTTTTATTATTTTTACATGTTGTGTATATGGAGTTAATAGTTTAAATATTAGAAAACCTGTTAATGCAGGCAAGTTTTACCCATCAAATAAAATGGAACTTGAAAATATGCTGAAAGAATTTTTTAATTCTTTATCCACTAAAAGCCAAATTGCCAATTTGGAGGGAGTAATAGTTCCTCATGCCGGGTATAATTATTCGGGTAAAGTGGCTGCTGAAGCTTATAAACAAATTGACACATCAAAGTTTGATACTGTAGTTATTATTGGCCCCAGTCATTATCTACGAATTAAGAATATATTAATTTCAAATTCAAATTTCTGGGAAACTCCCCTGGGTAGAATAAAAATTAATAACAATATTGTTAAAAATATAGAAAATAACTTTAAAGATGTTGAATTATCAAGTAGTAAATTTTATAAAGAACATTCTATTGAAGTTCAGCTTCCATTTTTACAGTATATATTTAAAAGACCATTTGAAATTGTTCCAGTTATGGTAAATGATAAAAAATTAAGCAGCAATTTAAGCCGGATACTTTTTTATCTGGATAAAAATTACAATAATATTTTATTTGTTTTTACAACTGATATGTCCCATTTTCATAATTATGAAAAAGCCAATAAAATAGATAATAAAACTATAAAATTAATTACAAATAAAAACAACTCATCTTTAAAAGAAAATTTAAATAATAATACCTGCGAATTATGCGGGGAAGCTTCAGTTTTATCTGCAATGGAATTTTCAATAAAAAGTGGTTATAATCTTAACCTTGTTGAATATAAAAATTCTGGAGATATTACTCAAAATAAGGATCGAGTAGTAGGGTACGGAAGTTTTCTTATTGAAAGTTCTGCTGCTGAGAAAGAAAAGAAGATAAGTCCACATCTGAAAGATAGAATTCTTGAAATTTCCAGGGAAACACTGGATAATTATGTAAAAAATAATAAAATTCCTGATATTAATATACATTCTTCGTTTTTTAAAAAAAAGAGGGGCTTATTCATAACTCTTAGGACAAAAAATGGAGAATTAAGAGGTTGTTTGGGAAGAATTTATCCAACTATGAAGTTGTATGAGGGTATTCAAAAAATGACAGTAGCATCTGCTACAAGGGATCCGAGATTTTCACCTGTTTCCGAGGAAGAACTTGATAATATAATCATTGAAGTATCAATTTTAAGCAAACCCAAAAAAGTGAACAATATTGAAGAAATTGAATTGGGTAAACACGGTGTTATTATAAAGAAAAATAATCGAAGTGGAGTATTTCTTCCCCAGGTGGCAGGAGAAACCGGCTGGTCGAAAATTAAATTTTTGGAACACTTATGCAGGGATAAAGCTGGTTTAAATAAAGATGCCTGGAAAAGTTCGGAGACTGAAATATATATTTTTACTGCTGAAGTATTTAATGAAAAAGAGTAATAATTTAAAGTTTAAATAAAATATAATTGAGAAAGATAGTATATCCTAAAATAAATGAATAATATTCTAGACCTAGAAGAGGTATAAAAACAATTGAAGAAAGCAGGGCAGAGCCAGCTCCACCTAAAAGATCAAGGCTGTAAAAAGTTCCACTTTCAATAAAAGATATTGATTGTTTCTTTTTGAGCCATATTTTATTCAATGATGTAAAAATCGAGCCTGTGAAAAATCCATTAATAAAAGTAAAAATTGGAAATGAAACTAAAGATAAAAAATTGTAATCATAAAGAATATGTAAAAGAGAAGGTAAAATAATAATTATCAAAGATAATATTATTAACATTTTTTTGATATATTTTTCAAAATATGATTCTATTTTTAGTTTAGAATTTAAATGATAACTTCCAGTTGCCATTCCACTCATATAAAAGGCTGTTAGCATAGATATATAAGTGTAAATATAGCCGTAAAAAGCCTGATAGGCATAAATTAGTATTAATTGTAAAGCCATTCCTGAGAAGCCTATATAAAAGGAAATCGAAACTAAATCTATATTTTCATTTTTAAATATTTTTATAAAAAGCTTAATTACAAATAATATTGTAACTAATATAAAAATTGATTTGAAGGATATAAAGCTATCAAGAAAATTAAAAAAATTATTTGTTTTGGATTTAAAAATTGAGCTCCATCGGGAAAAAAAATAGTAATAAGTTACTGGATTAAAATCTTCATTTAAAATTTCTGAATCTCTATTATTGATTATTGATTTAAAATATCTCAATTTTTCATCATCAATTCTGTATCTGAGGTAATAATCATTTACATATTTATTTTTTTGGGTTAAATGTTGAAGATTATTTATTAAAATGTCTTTGGTAATAACGGGAGAGTGATTCTTATATCCGATCACTATTAAATTTTTTCCAGGAATTGTATCCAAACTTTCATAAACATGATTCATCGAATTTAATATTGAAATATTGAACCTCTTCATTGTGTCGCTTATATAATCTTCAGAAGAGGTCAAATTTAGTGAAATGATACCTCTATTATTTAAAATATTTTTTACTTCACTAAAAAATTCATATGTATAGTATCTATTTAGCTGGGCAGTAGAAGGGTCCGGTAAATTAATTATTACAGCATCAAGTTTTTTTTGAGTAAAATGTTTGATAAAATATCTACCATCTGTATTAAATATTTCTACTTTTTTATTTTTATAGTAGGGATACTTATAATACTTTTTACAAAGCTTTATTATTTTAGGATCAAGTTCACAGTAGTAAACTTTTTTAATATTTGGATATTTTAATATTTCGTTAATTCCGTTTGTCAATCCTCCTCCGATTAAAGCTACTTTTTCAATATATGGTTTTCTGAGTAATGTTAAATGAATTATCTCTTCATTTTTAAGAATATCGTCTGAAGAGTAGGTTAATATGCCATTTTGGTATATATTTACCTGATTATTGTTTTTTATAACATGAATTTTTCCATATTTTGAATTTTCAATATTTAATAATTTATAATTTGAATTCATCTTGTTTAAATATTTATTGATTTTGATATCAAATTTTAAAAAAAGAAAAAGTATAAGAAATGACAAAATAATTATAAAAAAATCACGCAGAATATTTTTTTTTCTGATATTTAGATATAGAATCAGATTAGCAGTTGATAGCATAAGAATTATAAATAGAATTTGAAGATTGTTAAAAAAGTATATTAAAATAAAATTAAAAACAAGCCCCCCTAAAAACCATCCTATTGCTTCTAAAAAGTAAGAATGAGCTATATTGTAAGCTCCTTTTTTAAATTTTAAAAATTTATTTAGAATATTACAGGAAAGAGAGAACTGAAACCCGAGTGGAATACATAAAAAAACAAGAGCGATCATAGGGATTAAAAGGGTAGGAAAAATACCCAGTGATTCTCCAAATCCAAATTTGAAAACAATTTTAAATTTAGAAATAAATAAATATGCCCATATGAGCGATATTATCAGGACTATTTGTAAAATAACTGCTGTTTTAAGTATATTTTTATTTTTTATAAAATACCCGGTAAAGTAGGCTCCAATTGCTTCAAAAATTAACCAGTTTGCTAATATAATTCCTATTGTTAGTTCATTTCCCTGAAATTGTATTATAATTTCTCTTAAAATAAGCGTCTGGGAAACAAGGGATAAAAATCCCATTATTACTATAGTAGTAGCTGATTGATTTACTTTACTGTATTTCATAATTTTAAATTTTATTTTTTTTCTGTCATATTTTCCAGAATATTAATATAGGATTCTATATTATAATATGCGGCAGGTTCCTTTTGATATCTGTTTTTTAATTCTTTGAGGTAATTTATTACTGAATTTAAAATGTCTGGTTTGAAAAGATTTGGAAACATATATCTCATAAATTCATATGTATTTTTTTCGCTAATATTTTTATAGTCCCGAATTTGATTTTTTACAGTCTGTGATGAGTTTTTTTCATCTATATTGAATTGGGTTAATTCAAAACTTTTTAAATTGATTATTAATGTTTCAATATTTTCTTTTAAAATTTGGTTATCAGAAATTGGCTGGGATAAAATAAAAAATAAAAGCCTTGCAAGGAGGTTGGGTTCAAAATTATCAAAAATTCCCTGTATTATATTTTTTATGCTAAGTTCTAATTCTTTATTCATATCATAAAAATGATTATTGATAAATATTGTAAAGTTATCAAAGAAAGCTGCTGCAATAGGTTTTTTATTTTTTATTTTATCCTTGGATATTTTCCATTCTTCTGGAAATATATTTTTCCAATTATGTTTACTGTAGCTTAGCTGAATATTCCGGAAAAGTGTAAAAGAGAAAGATTGAAATAAATAATCTATATAAGCATTGAATTTGTCTTTATAATGATAGTTGACATATTCTATATGCATTTTTAAAGATTTAATAAACATATTAAACTCGGAATTGCGTTTATTTTTTAAAGAGATTACTTCAATTTTTTCTATTATATAATTAATTAAACTGAGTGATTCCTGAATATCACCTTTAGAAATATTTTTCTTATCCCATATTCTAAAATGAAAGTCAAGAAAATAAAGCAGGGTATTATTTATTAAAAATAGCTCATTGCGATAATTTATGTAGTTGTAAAAATCATTTAAAAGATTATACAATCGGTCGAAATGATTTGTTTTTATTAATTTATCTATTTTTTTTGTATAAATGTCGAATATATCGTTTTCCTCAAGGGAGAAAATTTTTAGAAGGAAATGTTCGGATTTTTTCCATAATTCCTGAAATACTTTTTGTGTATTGTATGAATCAGCTCTTTCACTTTGCAAAAAATTTTTAAAACTTAAATAGCTGACATGCTTTGAATAATGATATATTTGGGGCATAAAGAAAAAATAAAATGCAAGAAGCATCATATAAATTCCCCCAATCAGAAAATCAAATAACGGCATAATAAATAGGGAAGTAAATATAATTAGTATTATGGGATATTGAAGATAAATGCGGTAATTGTTTAATCTTATTTTATAATATTCAGTTGTTAAAAGATTTTGTATATCACTTTCTGAAATATATTCTTTAATATTCAATATTTTATCATATACGTTCCATAAAAAGGGTATTGAATAGCAAATATATAAAAACAATACTGTATAGAAAATTGATGAGTTTTGATATTGTTTAATTATTTTTTCAGTATCATTTAGCAATACATATACAGAGATTACTGCAATACTTATCAGAATGAATATGAAAGTAAATATTTCGAGGAATCTAGACTTCTTATACGAATCAAATTTCATTTTCATGTTGTAATTATAACAAATATAAGAAATAATTCAAATAGAAGAAATTCTATATATATTATTAAATGTATGCTATGTTATTATGTAAAGATGGAAATGGAGGGTTGGTTATGAATAAAATATTTGAAAAGAGAAAATATCATCATTTCGAAACTTCAAGATTAATACTGGATAAATTGTCCAACAGCGATGAAAAACTTATTTATAATCTTTATTCTGACAGTAAAGTCATGAAATTTATGCAATCAAAAATAATGAAAAATAAAAAAGAGGCCGTTAAGTATATAAATAAAATGAATAAAATGTTTAAGAGCAAAAAAGGAATAAGGTGGGCTGTTAGTTTAAAAAAAAGTAAAACAAAACAAAAAATTGGGACATTTGCAATTCATTATTATGATAGTAAATCAAAAAAAGCAGAGCTGGGTGCTGACCTTTTGGTTTCCTACTGGAATAAAGGGTATGTTTCGGAATTGGTAAGCTTTTTTATTTTAAATATTTTTAAGAATATAGATTTAAATAGAATAGAAATTCGCTGTATGCCGGAAAACAAAGCCTCCATGCATATTGCAAACAAGTTTGGTTTTAAATATGAGGGAACCTTAAGGGAATTTGTGTACATTAAAGGTAAAGGCTATACTGATGAAATGGTCTTTTCACTACTACAAAAGGACCTGGATTAATCTATAAAAAGATTAATGATAAAAGGATAACAATTAAAAGGGCAGGTAGAAAATTGGCGACTTTAATTTCTTTCAAATCGAGAAGATTTAAACCAAGAGCAATAATAATAAGCCCTCCTACGGCGGTTAAATTATTGATCATAGGGTCAGTGAAAATCACTTCAGCATATGATGCAGAAATAGTGAGTCCTCCCTGAAAAATAAGCAGGGGGATAAACGAAAACAGAACGCCAATCCCATATGTTGAAGCAAGAAAAGTAGATGCAAAAAAATCCATTAAAGATTTAGTAAATAATAACTGGTTGTTTCCCCTTAATCCGGCATCAATTGAACCTACAAAGGTCATTGAACCCATACAAAATAAAAGAAAAGCAGCAATCATTCCTTCCACAAATTTATCATTTTCAGATTTTGTTATTTTTTTTATTCTGTTTCCTATCGAGGTCAAAAAGTGTTCAAGTTTGATAAATTCTCCTATTAACCCCCCGAGTAAAATACTGAAAATTAAAATTAAAAAATTTGTTTGATTCAATGCCATCGTAATTCCCAGGAATATAGTAGCAAGACCGAGGCCGTTAAAGACAATCCTTTTAAAGTTTTTAGGGAAATTCTTATGAAATACTATACCTATAAGGCTGCCAATAATAACGGCTCCGGCATTTACTATAGTTCCTGTAAACATTAAATCTCCAGTTTAGAGAGAATACTTATCGTATTCTTTTTCTACCTTATCTATTATTTCTTTAATTATATTACTTTTATCCAGTTTCTGGGAGTTATCCTCATCACGTCTTTTAAATTCAATTTTACTGTCTTTTAGGTTTCTTGATGAAACTGTCAATCTGAAAGGTGCCCCTATTAAGTCAGCATCATTGAATTGTACTCCTGCTCTTTCATCTCTATCATCAAAAATTACATTAATATTATTTTCTTTTAATTTTCTGTAGATCTTTTCTGCTTCGTTTTTGACTTTTTTATTATCTAGATTTATAGCTACAATATGTACATCAAAAGGAGAGACGGTAATGGGCCAGATAGGACCGTATTCATCATGATTATCTTCAATAATTGTGGCCATTAACCTCCCTATTCCAATTCCATAGGAAGCCATAATGAAGTTTTGAGCTTTGCCATTTTCATCTAAATAGGTTGTATTAGTGGATTTGGAGTATTTATAACCGAGCTGAAAGATGTTACCTATTTCTATTCCATTTTCAAATTTAAGGGTGCCATTGCACCTGGGACATTTATCTCCATCTTTAACCTTATATATTGAAACTACTTCATATTTATTTTTATCTAAATCTCTTTTAATATTAAAATTTTTATAATGGTAATTAGTTTCATTTGCTCCTGTAACGAGGTTATTAGTATTCATCAATGATTCATCAATATAAATTTCAACATTTTCATTATTTATGCCTATAGGTGAGGCGTATCCAGGTTCTGCACCTATTGACTTTATGTCTTCTTCTTCTGCATAGGATAATTCAGGAACCTTTAATGCTTCTTTTATTTTGTTTTCATTAATCTCGAGGTCACCTCTGATTAACAGAAAGTATATTTTTTCATCGTTTTTGAAAAAAACTGCTTTTGCAGTTTTTTCCCGGGAGATGTCAAGAAATTTACATAAATCATCAATGGTTTTAGCCTCAGGGGTATGAATTTTTTCTAATTTTTTAGGTTCTTCCGGATAATCTTTGATGGCAGTTTCTCCAACTTCAATATTAGCCCTGTAACTACAATCTGTGCATCTTATAATTGAATCCTCTCCCATTTCATTTATTGCAATGAATTCATGGGCTTTATTTCCTCCCATGGCTCCCACTGCAGATTCTACTGAAACAAAATCATTTAATCCCGCTCTTTTAAACATATTTTCATAGGCTTTATGAACCTGTGAATATGTTTTTTCAAGACTTTCCTGATTTCGGTGGTATGAATAAGCATCCTTCATTGTAAATTCCCTTACTCTTAACAGCCCTCCACGACTTCTTAATTCATCTCTAAATTTTGTTTGAAAATGATATACCGTAAAGGGTAGTTCTTTATAGGATGAAATATTTTGTTTAAAAAGATCTACTGCTGTTTCTTCATGAGTCATTGCTATAACATGGTCTTTGCCCCTTCTATCTTTAAATCTAAGAAGCTCTTTTCCCACTTCATCAAACCTTTTTGTAGCTTTCCACAATTCAGCAGGATGAACAACAGGCATTGAAATTTCCTGACCATTTATTTTGTTCATTTCTTCTCGTATTATATTTTCAATGTTGGTTTTTACTTTAAACCCCAAGGGAAGGTATGTGTAAATTCCCGAAGAAACCTGATTGATATATCCCCCTCGAATTAGAAATTGGTGACTGGGCATTTCGGAATTTTTTGGTGGATTTTTTCTTGTTTTAAGTAGTAAATTATTCATTCTCATAGATATCACTCCTTCTAAACTTTCTCTAACTATAACTTTTTAAAAAATAAATATCAAGAAATTTTTATTTGAATTAGCCTTCTAATATTAAAACCAGATTGGGATCAAATGATTCTAATATAGACTTATAAAGAATATTTTTATTCCTGTCTATATAAAGCTTTATTACACTTGAATTCCAGTAAGCTTCTTTTAAAAACATATCTTTGTAGCGGTTTTTCATTTTTTCAAATTTTTCCAATGCCTTAAATTTTAAAATATATTCGAGGGTTTCTATTTTTTGATTATTAAAATCTATGGTGTGGGTACCATTATAAAAAACTTTTATCTTCCATAGAGTGTTGCATGAGATAGAAGGGATTTCAAAATAGTATTTAGGCTTATTTTTTTTTATATAATAAAAAAGGGCAAAGAGATTGGTGATATATTTTTCTTTAAAATGCAGCATACCGGCTTCAGAAAGAAATATGTTTTTACCCTGATAAAAATAATTGTAATATTTTCTATTCCCTGTTAGGTTCTTTTCCTGGAATAACGGGTAAAAAGTTTCTTTGTCTATAATTGTATAATATTCATTATTAACTTTTTTAAAAATTGAAAAAACTTTTTTGCTTTTAGTCTTGGTGGTTAAATAAATTTTCTTGTCATCGATTCTTTCTGTAAATTGGGCTTTTGCTACAGTAATTCCCATAGATTTTACTTTATAATTGTATGAGATGGAAAAAAGTGGGGAAATCAGCAGAATTAGAATAAAAATAAATATAACTATTTTATTTTTCATATTTAAAACATAACATCTAATAGAGTTAAATCAAATACTAAAAATAAACTTATAAATTTTAATTAAATCTATTAAATTATTTAATTAGGACTATAGAATGCGGGGCTTTAGTTTTAAAATAAATCTTGTAAAATATTAAATATAAATTATAATAAATCATATGAAGATTTACAGTATTGATGTCAAATGTCCCATATGTGGTAGCAAATTCAAAGGAGAGGTCCTAACCGACTATAAAATAGGTGGATATAGGCTTGATTTTAAACCCAAGTTTGAAGAAAAAGATGATCTTTTACACTATTATATCTGGTTTTGCAATTCATGCCATTTTTCGGGATATGATGATAAGTTTAATTATGAGTATAACACAGTAAACTTTTCTGAAAAAATTAAAAAGAAAATCAGAAATCTGGAAAAAAATGATATAGATCTTTTTTATAAATTTTACAGGGCCGGACAAATAGCTCAAATTCTAAAAGAAGATGAGATGTCAATAATTGATTACTATTTAAAATCTTACTGGATTGCTAAAGATAAAAAGAAAGAAAATAGCAGATTAAAATCCTCCCAAAAAATTCTTACTCTCTCAGAGTCAATATTAAAAAATTCTTCAAACTATGATTTTGAAGATATATTTGTATCAAGATATTTAATGGGATATATTAATTATGAAATGGATAATTTCAAAAAGGCTACATTTCATTTTTTAGATCTTGTTAAAATGAAGCATATTCCGCAAAAATATAAAAAGTATCTAAATTTTGCAATGAAAATACTGGAGGAATATGAAAATGATAATGGATTTAAAGCTTGAAAATGCAAATTTGATTAATATCTTTACATCAAAAATTTATAAAACAAATATCTTTATTAAAAATGGAATAATATGGGGCTTTGATGGCAACTACACGGCCAAAAAAACAATTAACTGTGATAATAAATTTGTATCTCCTTCATTTATAGAGGGACATATACATCTTGAAAGTTCGCATGTAACTCCCCAGCAACTCTATTCCCATTTTTTAAAAAACGGAGTAACTACAGTTGTTTGCGATCCCCATGAGATTGCAAATGTTGCGGGTGTAGAAGGAATAAAATTTTTAATAAATCGAACCAGGAAGTTACCAATTGATTTTTATTTTCAAGCGCCTTCCTGTGTCCCCGCTTCCTCTCTTGAGACAGTGCATGAAGATCTTGGAATTGATAAATTAAAAAAATTAAAAGAGTTTCCCGAAATTATTGGACTTGGAGAAATAATGGATTATCCTTCTGTTATTAATAAAAATAAAAAAATACTCTCCAAAATTGAACTTTTTTCGGGTATGTTAATTGATGGGCATGCACCGGGACTTTCAGGAAAAAAACTTGATTCTTATATACGGCACGGAATATATTCTGACCATGAGTGTGTGGGAATTGATGAAGCAAAAGAAAAAATGCAAAAAGGGATGCATATAATGATTAGGGAGGGCAGCTCAGCAAAAAATATGGATTTAATAAAATTAATAAATAATAAAAACGATGATAGATTCATGCTGGTAACCGATGATATATCTCCTAAAGATTTGTATAATGGAAATTTTATACTGGATAAAATGAAAAATTCGGTTGAAAAATACGATATAGATCCGATTCTGCTTCTTAAAGGTATGACCTATAATCCAGCGAATTTTTTCAGATTTAAAAAAAAGGGGGGTGTAGCCCCTGGATATATTGCCGATCTGGCAATTTTTGATGATATTAAGACTTTTAAATTAAACACTGTAATAAAAAATGGAAAAATACTGTATGAAAATGGTAAAATAGCATTTCAGGAAACTAATACCCAAAAAACCTATATAAAGAAGAATAATTTCAAAATTAAAAAATTTAACCCTGATGATTTTAAAATTAAGGATAAAAATAAAAAGATAAGAATAATAAAATTAATAGAGAATAATATAATAACAGATGAGGAGAAGATAAAACTGGAAAGCAAAAATGGATATTTGAAAACTTCGGTTGATAATGACATTATCAAACTGTCTGTAATTGAAAGATATACCGGAAATAGCAATTACAGTACCGGATATATAAAAGGTACAAATTTGAAGAAAGGAGCTCTTGCTTCAAGTTATAACCATGATTCTCATAATATTGTAGTTGTTGGTACTAATGATAAGGATATGGCTTTTGCTGTTAATAAGCTTAAAAGTATGGGAGGGGGGATAATTTTTGTTTTTAATCAAAATGTAATTGAAAAAATACCTCTGCCTATTTATGGAATTATGAGCAATGAACTTTTGAAAAAGATTGCAAATAGATATGAAAATTTGGAGAAAAAATTGAAACAAAATGGAGTAAAACTAAAAAACCCATTGAGTACTTTATCCTTTTTAGCTTTATCGGTTATTCCGAAGTTAAAAATAAATGATAGGGGCTTAATAGATGTTGATAATTTCCAGGTGGTTGATCTGTATGTTTAAGAAACATCTTTACCCTATTAATAAAAGGGAATATTTAAACGATAAAAGAAATAATAACATAGAAAAATGTATATTATGTGCTATTAGAGATAATGATGAGAAAATAACTAAATTAGAAGTATATAGAAATGAAAAATTTATTGTTACAATTAATTTATATCCATATAATCCGGGACATATTATGATTTTCCCAAAAAGGCATATAGAAGATATAAGAGAATTAAATAAAAAAGAAAAAATAATATTTAGAGAATTAACGGATAGATCTCTGGATCTGCTGGAAGAAGAATACAATCCACATGGATTTAACATTGGTATAAATCTGGGTAGGGCGAGTGGAGCCAGTATAAAACATCTGCACCGTCATATTGTTCCCAGATATCATGATGAACTTGGATTTATAGATATTTTAAGCGGGTCGAAAATTTATATAGAGAAACCAGAAGAATCCTATAAGAGATTAAAGGATAGGTTTAAAAAGATTTAATTAAAATTAAAAGGAGGGAATATTAAAATGAGTTTAGTTGGAACGACAAAAATGTTAAAAAAAGCTTATGAAGGCGATTATGCAATAGGAGCTTTTAATGTAAATAATATGGAAATTATTCAAGGTATAGTTGCAGCAGCTGAGGAGTTAAATGCTCCATTAATACTTCAGGCATCACAGGGTGCAAGAAGTTATGCCGGTCATAATTATATTATGCGTCTAGTTGAGGCGGCTCTTGATACTAGTGATCTTCCAATAGCATTGCATCTTGATCATGGTGATTCCTTTGAAATATGCAAAAAGTGTATAGATGGAGGATTTACTTCTGTTATGATTGATGGCTCACATCTTTCGTTTGAAAAGAATGTCGAGTTAACCAAAAAGGTTGTTGATTATGCACACAATAAAGGAGTTGTTGTAGAGGCGGAGCTGGGAAAATTATCGGGAATTGAGGATAATGTAAGTGTAAAAGAAAAGGATGCAACTTTAACTGATCCTGTTGAAGCCGAAGAATTTGTTGAAAAAACCGGTGTTGATTCACTGGCTGTTGCGATAGGAACATCACATGGAGCATATAAATTTAAAGGAGAGCCGAACCTTGATTTTGAAAGATTAGAAAAAATAACAAAAAGATTAGAAGGATTTCCTCTTGTACTCCATGGGTCATCTTCGGTTATTCCTGAATTTGTAAAAATGTGCAATGAATACGGCGGAAATTTACCAGGAGCCAGAGGAGTTCCGGAAGAGATGATTGGAAAAGCTGTAAAACAGGGTATTTGCAAGGTGAATATAGATACCGATTTAAGACTGGCAATGACGGGAAATATTAGAAAAGAACTGCATGATAATCCGGCAAATTTTGATCCCAGAAAATATTTGGGTCCAGGAAGAGAAGCAATTAAAGAAATGGTTAAAAGAAAAATCAAATTATTTGGGTGTGATGGAAAAGCCGATGAGGTGAAATAAAAGAAGGAGAGATTATGAAAAAAATAGTTATAGTTTTAATACTTGTATTGGGTGTTATTTTTACAGCAAATGCTTCCCCCCTTGGTATGGAAATTGAAGTAAGAGGCGGGGGATATTTAACAGTAGCTCCTGAAAGTGCTAAAAATATGTTTGGAAACGGGTATTTAATTGGTGGATCGTTGAGAAAATCAGTGTTTCCCATGGTGAAACTTGGATTAAGTGTCGATAGAATAGCCTTTTCAAAAGATGCACTGCAGTATGTTGATATGTCTACAGAGATGCAGGAAACTATTAATGCAGCATCGGATGAGGTTGATGTAGAATATACAATGCTTCCAATATGTGGAGAACTTTTTTTGGATCCCCCATTGTTGCCTTTGTATGCACATGCAGGAGTAGGAATGTATAGAAGTTCAATTAAAGTTACTTTAAAAGATACTGGAGAAGTAGCATATGATGAAGCAGAAACAAAACTTGGGGGATTTATCGGAGCAGGAACCAAACTTGGAATTCCGATGATACCAATTTCATTTAGAGCAGGAGCAAAATATCATATTTTAAAACTTGAAGATAAAGCATTAGATGAAAGCATGAAAGCAATTTCTCTTGAGGCAGGCGTAAGAATAGAACTGTAATTTTTTAATAAAAGACGGCAGATAATTTCTGTCGTCTTTTCAATTTCTATTAGTTTGAGTTAAAAATTGAAGTTTGAAATTTAAAAAATAAAATTGCGTTTTATTTAATTTTATTATTTAGTAGTAATATAATATTTTTATAAATTCTTTAAAGACAATATATATTATAAATTATATGTGCTTCATATGTTTCACTTACAATTTATTTTCAAATTTAAGCTGAATCTGTAAAATCTTATGTAGTTTTTTGATTAAATTTTGATTAAAATCAGTATAGCAATTTTAATATATTTTCTTGAAATTCAGGGATAAAAATGGTATATTGTCATCATAAATTAATAAGAGGTGATTCGTATGGAAGAAATTAAAAAGCTCTATAGGTCAAAAAAAGATAGAGTTTTTGCAGGTATATGCGGTGGGTTAGGAAAATATTTTAAGGTGGATCCGGTTTTTATTAGGATAATATTTGCAGTTGGAGCAATTTGGAACCTGTTTACAGTTTTTGTTTATATATTAATGTGGTTGTTTGTTCCAGAAGAAACAGATGATAATCAAAAAAAATCTCATAAAATAGATGATTAATTGATTTAGGAAAAGGATAGGTATGAAGCTAAAAAGATTATTTTACACTTTAATTGTTATTGTTTTACTTTTTAATAGCTGTTCTGCGATTAGCGGAGCCGATACTGAAAAAAAGAATAAACTTATTTCAAAAGTAGTAGGATATTCCCTTGAAAAAGTTCATTATACAGGTAAAAAATTGAATGATGAAACATCTAAGGAGATATTTAATGAATTTATAAAAAATCTAGATTATAATAAAAGATATTTCTATAAAAGTGATATTGAAAATTTCAAATCAAAGGAAGAAGAGCTTGATGATATACTATTAAATGGAAATTTTAAATTTATTTATAAAATTTTTGAAATTTATCAAAAAAGATTGGATGAAGCAAGTGCGATTACAAAAGAAATTTTACGTAAAGACTTTGATTTTAAAAAAGATGAAAAAATTCAGCTTGATGGTGATAAGAGAGAGTATTCTAATAATAAGGAAGAATTAAAAGATTACTGGCGTAAATATTTAAAGTACAGAACTGTGGTAAGATACCTGGATATACTGGAGCAAAAAAAGTCCAAAAAAGAGGATATAGACATAAAAAGTATTATGTATGAGGAAGAAATCGAACAGGAAGCAAGAGAAAAAGTGAAGAAAGCGATGAATAGATTCTTCAAAAGAATGAAAGACATGGATGATAACAGAAAATTTGAAATACTGATGAATTCTGTAGCAGCAGTATATGATGTACATTCAAGTTATTTTTCTCCACATGCCCAGAAAAATTTTGATTTATCAATGAGTGGCAAGTTTGAAGGAATTGGAGCTGTTCTAACTGAATCAGAAGGAAATATTAAAGTTGTAAGAATAGTTCCCGGGGGACCTGCATGGAAGCAGGGAGAACTGGAAGCGGAAGATGTAATATTAAAAGTTGCCAGTAAAAAAGGAAAGGAACCCGTTAGCGTAATAGGTTCAAGTGTTACTCAGGCTGTAAAATTAATCCGGGGCAAAAAGGGTACTACTGTGGTTCTCATGGTACGAAAACCTGATGGAAGAATAATGGAAATTCCGATAGAAAGAAATGTGGTAATTTTAAAGGAAACCTATGCTAAGTCAGCTCTAATAAAAAACATAAATTCGGATAAAAAATATGGTTATATTGAACTGCCTAAATTTTATCATGATTTTAATGACAAGGAAGGAAGAAAATCTTCAGAAGATGTAAAAAATGAATTACTTCAGCTGAAGAAGGAAAATGTGGATGGTTTAATCCTGGATCTTCGAAATAATAGTGGTGGAGCTTTGGGTGATGCAGTTAAGACAGCGGGCTTGTTTATTAAAGAAGGACCTATCGTTCAGGTAAGAAGTAAAGATGGTGAGATTTCCATATTAAGAGATTATGATCCAAATATGTACTTCAAAAAGCCAGTTGTAATCCTTGTAAATAAATTTAGTGCTTCAGCCTCAGAAATTGTTGCTGCTGCACTCAAAGATTATAACAGGGCAGTAATTGTTGGAAGCGAGCATACCTTTGGCAAGGGCACTGTACAAAATTTAATGAAACTTGATAATATGCTGAGTTTCCAGTATAAAAAGTACAAACCGCTGGGAGCTTTGAAGGTGACTACAGAAAAATTTTATAGAATAACTGGGAAAAGTACTCAATATAAAGGGGTTAGTTCTGATATAATACTACCTGATATGTACAGTAAGATTAAAATCGGTGAAAAAATGTATGATAACTCCTTAGGCTGGGATGAAATTAAACCTGCAGATTTTAATAATAATTATTTTCTTAAAAAGAAAAATCTTGTTCAGCTTAAAAAAAACAGCTTGAGAAGAATAGATACAAGTAAACAGTTTAAAGAAATTGAAAAACATGCTGAGATAATTAGGGAAAATAGGGAAAATACAAATCTTTCCCTGAATTTGGAGAAAAGATACTCCCGTTATGATGAAATTCAGGATTTGATAGAAAAATATGAGAAAATTAATCTGGAAACGAGAGAAATCGAGATTTTAAATAAGAATTTGGACAGCATAAAAAACAAAGAAGAGAAAGAGAGAAAAAAAGATTGGTATGAAAATTTGAATAATGATGTTTATATAATTGAATCTACAAAAATATTAAATGACCTTGTAAAATAGAACTAGGAGGATATGTATGAAGGTAAATATCAAGTGGATGGGTAAAATGCTTTTTAAATCAGAAGGAGATAGAAATAGGTATACATTAATGGATACTGTTCAGGAAGTTGGAGGACAGGATAGTTCTTTAACTCCAAAAGAAATGATTCTTTCCGGGTTGGGAGGGTGTACCGGAATGGATACAATCTCCATACTAAAAAAGATGAAAAATATTCCGGAAAAATTTGAGATTGAAGTAAAAGCCGAAACAGAAGAGGAGTTTCCAAAGGAATTTAAATCATTTAAAATAATATATAAATTTTGGGGAAAAGATCTGGATAAAAAGAAAGTTGAGAAAGCGGTAAATTTATCCCAAGATAAGTATTGCGGGGTTTCTGAAACTTTAAAAAAAGGTGCAGAACTTAATTATGAAATAATAATTAATGATGAGTAAACACTATTATTTTTTTTATAAATACTATTATAATAATTTAGTTGTCTATAATGAGGAAAATTTAATAGAGAAGATAAAAATAAACACGGAAAATAATTGTATAGATTTTTCCAGTTTAATATATAAAAAATCAAGTTTTCTTTATAAAAATATAAAAAGCGGGCTTAAAAATAATATTCAATTTGAAAACCTGCCTGTTGTTGATAAGGGTACAAATTTTCAAAAAAAAGTCTGGAAAGCAATTTATAGAATTCCCAGGGGTAAGACCTATACTTATAAAAAAATTGGTAGTATAATAAATAACAGGGGATATAGAGCTATTGGACAGGCATGCAATAAAAATCCTTTTCCTATATTGATACCGTGCCATCGTGTAGTTTCCCAAAACGGAATAGGAGGCTTTGCTTTGGACATTGAAATTAAAAGAAATTTATTAAAATTTGAAGGATGTGAATTTTGATTTGAATTTAGCAATAGATATAGGGAATTCAACAGTTAATATCGCTTTTTTTGAAAATAAAGATTTTATAAATAGTATTTCCTTACAAACCGATCAAATGATAAAAGGAAATTTTAAAATTGAAAAACCAAAAGATTTTAATAAACAAATTGCAAAGGTAGAAAAAGCGGGCATCTCGTCTGTAGTACCGGAAGCAACAAATAAAGTTATTGATTTTATACAGGAACAGAAAAATATTAAAATTTACAAAATTGAAGAATTGGATTATAATATAAAAATAGATTATGAAGGATTATTGGGAGAAGATAGAATGATGGCGATTTTGGGTGCCTTCAAAGATTACGGAATTAAAAATGTTGTAGTTGACATAGGTTCTGCATTAACTTTTTCTGTTTTGGATAAAGATAAAGTTTTCAGGGGTGGGATGATAGCTTTGGGTCCATTCAATATATTGAGATCATCAACCCAAAATACTTCTCAGCTTGAAAATATTAAATTACATAAGCCTGTAGCTAATATAGGTCAGAATACGGAATCGTCGTTAAATTCTGGAATTTACTGGATGATTGTTGGGGCGATAGAAAAAGGTATTGAAACCATAGAAAATGAAATTGGTTACAAACTTGGAAAAATTCTTACGGGTGGGGGCACTGATTTGGTTAAGGATTATTTCATCGAAAAAAATTATATATTGGATAGATATTTGGTTGTAAAGGGCGTTAATTATTTATTATTAGATAATGGAGTTTAATTTAACTATTGGAGGTAAAAATGGCGGGAAAAAATGATGAGATGAAAACAGTTTTAGGAGAAACCAGTAAAATCCAGGGGGAAATGGAAGTTTCCCATGGTATTTCGATTAATGGATATTTTAAAGGAAAATTAAAATCAAAAGGAAAAATTCTTGTTGGAAAAAATGGGAGAGTTGAAGCTGATGTTGAAGCAGAAGAAATAGTAAATGCTGGTTTTATAGATGGCGAAGTTTATGCGAAAAAGAAGTTGATAATTCACAATGAAGGTGAAGTTGATGGTAGCATAAAAACATCTAAGTTGGTGCTGGAAAAAGGTGGCAAGATTAATGGCAGGGTTGATATGGGTAGAAATGATAAATCAAGGGAAACCCAAAAAATTGAGGGACAGAAAAAAGAGGAAGAAAAGATAAAAAAGAATAATGAATAATTTTTCAACTAATATGAAAAAAATTAAGGTATTATTGGTATTTCTTTATTTGGCAACCTATATGGGAGTTAATATTTATGCTTCTTCATATCAGAGAAATATCTATAGAAAAAATTATATACAGGAACCGGTAAAGATATTGTATCAGGAAAAGGTTGAAAAAGGCGAACCCGCTATCCTTGTATTTCAATCTAAAATTGAAGAGGGAGACATGCATGTATATGTGGGAAATGAAGAAGTAAAATTTTTTAATCTTCATGATAATAAATACTTTTTCTTTATAAATTATGATATTTTATCACGGAAAAAGAGGGGGAACTTTAAAATTCAAATTGCCAATTCAAAAATAGGTTATAGATTGGATAAAAATTTTAACATCTATGATAAAAAAGTCCTAAAGGAAAGAATTTATCTTCCAAAACAGTATTATGATAAAGATGAGAAGTTAATAAGAAGAATTAAGTATTTATTGAGCTCCTATGAGTATTCTAAATTACAGCAGATATATAAACAGACCTATAACAAATTTTATGATGGTAAATTCGTTCTTCCAGTGAAGGGAAAAATAACTTCACTTTTTGGAAATGTACGTGCCTACAATGGGGGGTCTTTTAACTCGTATCATAAAGGACTGGATATTGCAAACAGAAAAAGCGGAACTCCTATTAGGGCTTCTAACAATGGTCTGGTAATTTTAAAAGAGAGTTTTTATGGGAGGGGTAAGACATTGGTTATTGCTCATGGACACGGGATAAAGTCCCTGTATTTCCATTTAAGCGGTTTCTGCGTGAATGAAGGAGATATCGTTAGAAAGGGACAGGTTATCGGTTATTTGGGTACTACTGGGTTTTCTACAGGGCCACATCTTCACTGGGAAATGAGGATTTATAAATCTCCTGTCAATCCGGAATATTTCCTTGAAACCGATCTGGATAAAAAATTTGAAAAGGTTGTGCAAAATTAGCAGAAATTTATTTTAAATTAGGAGAGACAAATGTCTGAAAAAAATGTTTCCGAAATATATATTCCCCGTAAAGGAAAAAAGAAAAAGCTTCCTTTTTTTGTGACCTCTATTTCCGCAGGTTTTCCATCTCCAGCTGATGATTATATAGATAAAAAGCTTGATCTAAATGAATATTTGATAAAAAACCCTTCTTCCACTTTTTATGTACGGGTAGAAGGGGATTCTATGATTGATGCAGGTATTCATTCTAAAGATATTTTAATAGTTGATCGATCACTTGAGCCCAAAAATAAAAAGATTATTCTGGCTATTCTTAACGGAGAATTTACGGTTAAGCGGTTAATTAAAAAAGGAAAAACTATTGCTTTAAAGGCAGAAAACCCGAAATATCCGAATATAAAGGTAAAAAATGATATGGATTTTCAGGTTTGGGGTATTGTAACTACAGTAATTCATAAGGTGTAATTTTATGTGTGGAAGGTTTGCACAATTTACAAATATTCATATAATAAAAGCTAAATATAACATTGATGAAATCCAGATGGAGTTTGAGTCAACCTATAACATAGCTCCAGGTAGCTTTATTCCGGTGATTGTTCAAAGAAATAAAAAAAATAGAAAATTAACAAAAATGGTCTGGGGATTGCATCCTTCCTGGAAAAATGATTCAAAAAATAAATATGATTTAATAAATATAAGAGCAGAAACTCTTGTACAAAAAGATACCTTCCAGAAAAATTTTCAGAAGAGAAGATGTCTTATCGTTGCTGATGGTTTTTATGAATGGGATACTAAAAGCAAAGTACCTTATTATATTTACTATAGAAATAAAAATCCAATGGTTTTAGCAGGTATCTGGGAAGATAAAGATCAGGAGGAAGATGAGACCTGCTCTATAATTACTACCAGAGCCAATAAGAAAATTAGTGAAATTCATGGGCGAATGCCGGTTATTGTTCCCGAGAAATATGTTGGATACTGGCTTGATGTTGAAGTATTCAATAGGGAAAAATTGAAAAAGTTGTTCTATCCAATAAATTCAGATTTAATAAGATACGATAGGGTTTCCAGATTAGTAAATAATCCAAAAAATGACAGTCCGCAATGTATTGAACCCGTTTAGGACTTTTTATGAATACGATGTTTGGATTGATAGATTGCAATAATTTTTATGTTTCCTGTGAAAGGGTTTTTGATCCTTCTTTAAGAGATGTTCCTGTAGTTATTCTTTCTAATAATGATGGCTGCGTTGTTGCTTTATCACAGGAAGCAAAAGAACTTTCCATTAAGCGCGGAACCCCTATTTTTAAAGTAAAAGATAAAATAAAAAAATACAGCGGGAAAATTTTATCTTCTAATTATGCCTTATATGGTGAGATGTCTGAGCGGGTAATGAATATTCTGTATAAATTTAGTCCAGAAATTGAAATATACTCAATTGATGAAGCTTTTTTGCTTCTTAAGGACACTAATAAAAATTATAAAGAATATGGTAAAAAAATTAAAAAGTTTATAAAAAATGCCACAGGTATTCCTGTATCGGTTGGAATAGGAACTACTAAAACCCTTGCAAAAATAGCCAATCATATTGTGAAAAAAGATCGAAAGAGAAGAGATGTATTTGTAATTGATGACAAAAAAAATATTGATTCTATTTTAAAAAAAGTTAATGTGGAAAATATATGGGGGATAGGCCGTCAGTATTCAAAAAAATTAATAAGAAATGAAGTTTATACTGCTTATAAATTAAAAAATCTTGATCTTAGATGGGTGAAGGATAATCTGGGAGGAGTAGCAGGACTTAGGTTGGTTTCAGAACTTAAAGGGATTTCCTGTTTGCCCCTTGAAGAGGTGAAATCACCTAAAAAACAGATTGTTAGTTCCAGATCATTTGGGAAGGATATCTCCGATTTGAGTAAAATTGAGGAGGCTCTTGGGAGTTATATAAGCAGAGCAGCAGAGAAATTAAGGGCTCAGGACTCCCTTGTTGCGGTGTTGCATGTATTTTTATACACAAATCGATATAAAGATTTTCCTCAGCATAATGAAATGATAGGGTATAAACTTTTAAATCCTACAGCTTATACTCCCGATTTAATTAAGGTTGGAAAAAAAATGATAAGAAAAATCTTTAAAAAAGGATATTCCTATAAAAAAACGGGGGTAATATTTTCTGAAATTATTAATAAAGAAAACAGGCAGTACAACCTTTTTTTCCCCCAGAGAAAGAATGATAAAAGAAAAAAAATAATGGAAGTATATGACAAAATAAACAGTAGATGGGGAAAAGAAACTATAAAATCAGCTGCTTCAGGTTTGCAAAAAAAAGATTGGAATATGAAGCGAAATTTTCTATCTCGAAGATATACAACTTCCTGGGATGAAATTTTAAAGGTGAAAATATAACAATATGAAAACAGATTATAAAATAAATAAAAAAACAGAAACAGTTATCTTAACTGGAGCTGGAATAAGTACAGATTCGGGTTTAAAAACCTTTAGAGGAAGTAATGGTTACTGGAAAGAATATGATGTAAAAGAGCTGGCAAGGTATGAGGCATTTCAAAAAAACCCAGAACTTATATGGGAATTTTATAAAAAAAGAATAGAAAAAGTAAAAAAAGCTGAGCCAAATAAAGCCCATAAATCTTTGTTTGAAATGGAAAAAATCCTTGGGGAAAATTTTTGTATTATCACCCAGAATGTCGATGACCTGCACCAGAGAGCAGGTAATAAAAGGGTTTTTCAGATGCATGGTAATATTTTAAAAGCAGGCTGTATTGAATGTAAAAAAAAGTTTAAACTTGATAAAATTGATCTGAAACAGGATATTCCATTATGTCCCTTATGTAAATCTAAATTACGACCGGATGTGGTTTGGTTTGGAGAAATTCCGAGATTTATGGATGAAATTAAGAATAAACTTAATAGAGTTAATTTGTTAATAGTGGTGGGTACAAGCGGTACAGTATATCCCGCTGCTTCCTTTGTACAGATTGCTAAGCGAAATAAAGCAGATGTAATATGTATAAACCTTGATAAACCTGATAATTATCGGTTTATAGATGAGTTTCATCCTGGAAAAGCAGAAGAAATCCTTCCCAAACTTGCGGATAAATGGCTCTCATGATGTTTTTTATTTTACTTAACTTATTGAATATTTATGAGTTATTTTCTTTTTAACATACTACATAATACAGAAAACAGAATCCAGAATTAAAAAATTCTTGATTCTTTCGCTTATAAAAATTATAATTCTTTTAACCTGTGAATTAACTTAAGGGGTAAGTTTGAAAATAAAAAAAATTGTGATTTTGTCAATTTTGATTTTTATTTTTACAGCAACGGGATTTTCTGTTTCTAATAAAAAGAAAATAATTGTCAATTATATGATGTATAGGGGAATTTTTCTGAAAGTTGATAATTTAAATAATGCTCTTATAGACAAGGGGTATCCCGAGATTAATAGCTATTGTGATTCAGTTGGTATAGGAAATCATAATATCATTCAAAAAAAAATAATATTTGGTATTAATTACCATCAATTTTATGGCAATAATTCCAGAAATGGTAATTACTCAACCAAATTGACAGGAAACTGGGAACTTTTCTCATTTGGGTTTATTCTTTATAATACGAAAAATATTTATTTTTATCCTATTTTTAATTTTGGGTATGGAGAATTAAATATTAATATCATAGAGAGTTCAATTGATAGTTTTTCTAAAGTATTAGATCAAAACAGTCTTATGGATGGGGTTGTAATGAAAACAAGTAGCTATTTGTTTGAACCCACCATCGGTATAGATTTTTATATGGAAAACAATATATTCGGCACTCTTTTTTTCGGAATCAGATCAGGATATATGATGTCTCCGCTAAATTATGGGTGGACAGTAAATGGTATTTCAATATCCGGTGGTCCGGCAACAAGGATTGAAGGATTCTTCATCAGTTTTTCTGCAGGGATGCTGCTTTAAAATAAAGGAGAATTTTTGCTTGATTTTATAATAATATCGGGGCCTACAGCTGTTGGTAAAACAAAATTTGTAAATGACCTTTCTTCAAAATTAAATGCAGAAATAATATCTGCTGATTCCCAGGCAGTTTATAAATATTTAGATATTGGAACTGCTAAACCGAAAAAATCCCAGCGGGATAAATATCATCTTATAAATCTTGTAGAACCGGATGAAATATATGATGTATCAAATTTTATCGAAGATGCAGATAAAAAAATAACTGAACTAAAAAATAGAGGCAAAAAAGTAATTATATGCGGTGGAACTCCGATGTATATTAACAAGTTAATTTATGGTTTAGATGATATGCCAGGTAGAAATCCTGAAATAAGAAGGAAGCTGGATAAAGCGGTTGAAAAAAATGGCAGAGAACATCTTTATAACAAATTACAGAAAATTGATCCCAAATCAGCTGAAAAAATACATCCAAATGACCTATATAGGGTTAAACGTGCTTTAGAAATATATTATGTATCGGGTAAAACGAGAACCCAATGGCATTCTAAAGAAAAGAAATCAAGATACAATTATTTATATTATATTTTCTCCAGGAATAGAGAAAATTTATATAATCGTATTAATAAAAGAGTGGAAAAAATGATAGAAAAGGGATTAATAAATGAAGTGGAGGATTTAGTAAAAAATAAAGGATTTAATGGAAATGAAAAGGGGTTTAAAGCTATAGGGTATGAGGAAGTAGTTGATTTTTTGGAAAACAAAATTAGCAGGCAGGAAATGATAAGGCTAATCAAAAGAAACACAAGACATTTTGCAAAAAGACAGTTAATCTGGTATAGAAAAGAAGAGGATACAATTGAACTTAATTTGGACACTGAAGGATATAATGAAATTTTTAGTAAAATTTTAACCGATATTAAAGAAAAGGGAGGATTAAAATGAAAACTATTACAGGTACAGATATTAAAGGGCTAAAAAAAATATCAGAGGGCAAAGTTAGAGATATTTATGATATGGATGATAAGCTATTAATTATTACTACAGATAGAGTTTCAGCTTTTGATCATGTTCTAAAAGAAGGAATACCTTATAAAGGTATGGTACTGAATAATATCTCAAATTTTTGGTTTAAAAAAATGAAAGATATTATTCAGAATCACCTGGAAAAGACTAAATTTGACAACTTCCCAGAGAAGTTAAAAGAATACAGAGATACTTTATACGGTAGAAGCATCCTGGTAAAAAAAGCCGAACCGGTGAAAGTTGAATGCATAGTGAGGGGATTTATAACCGGGTCCGGATGGAGAAGCTATAAAAAGAACGGTCAGGTTTGTGGGATAGAACTTCCTGATAATTTAAAAGAAAGTCAGGAGCTCAATACTCCTCTTTTTACACCTACTACAAAAGCAGAAGAAGGGCACGACGAAAATATTACCTTTGAAGAAATGAAGGACTTTATAGGAAAAGAGTTGGCAACCCGTATTAAAAATATTTCTATTTCCATTTATGAAAAAGCTAAAGAATATGCCAAGAAAAGAGGAATTATAATAGCAGATACAAAATTTGAGTTTGGCATACATGACGGAGAATTAATAATAATAGATGAGATATTAACTCCGGATTCATCAAGATTCTGGCCTCTGGATGAATATGTAGTGGGTAGAAAACAAAAAAGTTTTGATAAACAATTTTTAAGAGATTGGCTGGATGAAACAGGCTGGGACAAGAATTCAAAACCTCCTTCATTAACATCAAATGTTATTCAAACAACCAGTGCAAAGTATTTGGATGCTTATAAAAAATTAACCGGAAAAGATTTAATTGAGGAGTTAGACCTCTAATTAAAGGTTGACATTAAACTCATTTAAAGTATTTTATTAAAGGAAAAGAATTAATTTTTGAAGGAGATAATTTGAAAAGTAAAATAATATATTTGGTAATTTTTGCACTAGTAATACTTATATCTTGTTCAATAACAGAAAAAAATGACCAGCGGAAAACAGTAGTAGCAAAAATTAATGAAAATGAAATAACTCTTGGAGAATTAAATGATTATTTTAATTTTACATTGGGGAATTATACAGATAAAAATCAAAATTTAAAAAAGCTGAAATATGATTTTCTCAAAACAATGATCAATGAAGAAATAATTTTAGATGTGGCAAAAAAAGAAAAAATTGAAATTAATGATTTTCAGCTTGAAAAAGAAATTGATTTGATAAAATCCCAGTATAAAAATGAAAAACAATTTGAAGAAATACTAAAGAAAAATAATGTTAATTTCGAAAAATTTAAAAAATATTTAAAAAGAAAATGGCTTGTACGCATTGTAGAGGAACAGCTTATTTTTAGTAATATTAAGGTAACCAATCTGGAAATATCAAAATATTATTCTAATCACAAAGAAGACTATGTAAGACCCAGAAGTGTCGAGGTTAAAGAAATTATACTTGATACACAAAAAGAAGCGGAAAATATTATGAACCGATTAAGGGACGGGGAAAGCTTTGATGATATCTATGTTGCATTAACCGGGAAAATTGAAGAAGATAATACTAATATATATACGAAAAATGAATTACCGGAAAATTTTGCCGAAGAATTATTTTCTTTAAGAACAGGTAGTTATACAAAAGTATTAAAAGGTGAATATAATAATTACCATATATTTAAACTTGAAAGAAAACTTTATAAATCAAGAATTGGTTATTCGGATGAAGTAAAGGAATCGATAAGAAAACTTCTTCTATATAGAAAAAGAGAAGTTCGATACAAGCAGTGGATTAATTCTTTAAAAAAAAGAAATTATAAGATAATGATAAATGAAAGCTATTTCAATAATTAATTAAAATTTGATGGAGGAAATATGTTTAAGAAAATATTGCTATTAGTTGTGAGTGTAATTTTAATATTTTCCTCACTTGTTTTTGCTCAGAGCTACGAAGAAAAAATTGTAGCCAGGATCAATGATACAATTATATTAAAAAGTGAACTTGATCAGTTTTTAATGGGAAGAGATACTACTGAAGAAGAAAAGCTTGATATTTTAAAAGATATTATAAATCGGAAGATAGTTTATCTTGAAGCAAGTGAAAAAAAAGAAATTCAAGTAGCAGAAGAAGAAATTGAAAAACAGGTAGATGGAATGATCAATGACATGAAGAAAAAATTTGGAGGCGAATCAGGACTTCAAAAAGCTCTTCAGGAGCAGGGGCTATCAGTAAATAATTTAAGGTCAACTTATAGAAATAGGATAAAAGAGAACTTATATGTAAATGAATATGTAGGCAGAGAGATACGCCCAAATATAAATATAACAGAAGATGAGTTAAAAGAATTTTATAACAAACATGAGGATAAATTTCAAAATCCTCCAAAATATACCTATGAAATCGCTTTTTTACCGGTGGATGTAAAAGAGGATGATATCGAAGAAATTAAAACCTCTCTTTCCAGTATTAGACACAAAATATTAAATCAAGAGATAAGTTTTAAGGAAGCGGCCAAAGAGTATTCAGAAGGACCAACAGCTCAAAAGGGTGGTGATTTGGGATATATTGAAAAGGGACAGCTTGTAGAGAGTTTTGAAGAAGTTATTTATAATATGGATGAAGGAGAGATTAGCAAACCATTTAAAACAAAATATGGGTATCATATTGCTTATCTTGAGGATATAAAAGACAATAAAAGAAAAGCGTTTCATATAGTAATTACTCCTAAACCCTCAGAAAAGAAAATTAATGATTATTACAATAATTTTAAATCACAATATGATAAAAATGGGTGGAATGGTTTAAAATCCTGGGCTGAGAAGCTAAATATAAAATTTTTCAATTTTAATGAAGTCAAGCCAAATGAAATAAATTCCAAAATTATGGAACATTTGAAAAATACAAAAGAATTATCCAGGCCATTTTATTTTAATAGAGGACTTGTAATTGTATATTTAATTAATAAAACAGAAGCTAAAAAAAGGGATTTTTCTGAAATCAAATCCCGTATAAAAAATATGTTAATGTCAAGAAAAATTGATGAAAAAATTAATGAAGTTGCAAATCAATTAAAAGATAAGTATTATATTGAAATATTTATTTAGGGTATTATGAGAATTGACAAATATTTAAAAATCTCAAGAATTTCTAAAAGAAGGACCGTTGCTAAAAAACTTTGTAATAATGGAAATGTTTTTTATGGTGAAGAGGAAGAAAAAACCCTTAAGCCCGCATATGATGTTGAAAAAGGAGATGTAATAACAATATATATGTACACCAAAAGAATTGTCTTTAGAATTAACAAAATACCACAGAATAAAAATATTTCTAAACAGCAGGCAAAAAAATTGTATACGGTGCTGAAAGAAGAAAATATTGAGAGCTAAAAAAAGTTTAGGTCAGAACTTCCTTCATAATAAGGATACTCTGGAATTTATAGTTGAACAGCTGGATTTAAACAGGAATGAAACTGTTGTTGAAATTGGAGGAGGTACGGGAAACCTAACAAAATATCTCTTAGAACTCGATGATATTGATTTAAAAATTGTTGAAATTGATGATGGGCTAGCAAATAAATTAAAAAAAATTTCTAAGGATAAGGCAAAGATTATCAACAAAGATATATTAAATTTTCCTTTAAATTTTAAAGAAAATTTAATATTAGTAGGAAATATACCATATTATATAACCAAGCCAATAATTAAGCATATTTACAGATATCATAAATATATAAAAAAAGCCATACTTATGGTTCAGTATGAAGTAGCAAAATCACTTACAGCTGCCCCCTCCAATAAAAAATATAATGCTTTTACCGTTTTTGTGAAAAACTTTGCTGAGGTAAAATTTTTGAAAAAGGTAAATAGGGGAGAATTCACACCAAGACCAAAGGTTGATTCTGCAGTTATATCCTTGAATATAAAAAATAAGAAAAATATTTTTGACAGTTCAAACTTTATTGATTTTTTATTTATATGCTTTCGACATAAGAGAAAAACATTATCTAACAATTTAAAGAAAAAATACGGCAAACAGAACATAAATAATATTTTGAAAAAGAATAATATTAACTTAAAAGCTAGAGCGGAAGAGCTTCCATTAGATACTTTTAAACTTATTTATTCGGAATTAGAAAAATTAGAAGAGTGAATCAATCGGGCTTTTTAATCCAGCCACCTGCGGAAGTTTTTTCCCACTTTTCAAATTTATAAACTGCTCCTCTAACTCCTGGAGCATTTATAATATTTCTGTCCATCATTTTAAGAGTATTTTTATATTCCTTTTCAAGTTTTTTTTCTAAAACTGCATTATCATATGAATATTCGTTTTTCATTTTTCGAATATGAGGGTCAGTTTTTGTTATTTTCCCATCCAGATAAGCTACCCCATTGATTACAGAAATATTTAACTGGTTAATATCAATATTCATCTGAACTATGATTCGTCTTACAATAGAGGTTAACTTAAAATCTGATTGGGGCATAATTAACCCTCAAACTTTATTGTTAAAGGCTCAATTTTATCCTTATCTAAAATTTCTTTATTATTTTTTAGATATTCAGTAAAAGAAAGTTTATGCTCATCATCCATAATACCAATAAAATGATCCCATAAACCTATTGAAATCTCTGAAGATATATTGTCATTTTTATTTAAAAGATCTAATAGCTTACCATAATCCTGTTTGAATTCCAGAATATAAAAGAAACGGAAGATATCTTTTAAATCATTATTTTCAATATTATCAATAAAATTAAGCATTTTATTTTTATTACCTTCAATAAAAAGAAGGTAGAAATAATTTATATTTGCGGATGTGTATTTGGGGTTGTATTTAAGCGCTTTTTGAAAATATTTTTTTGCCTTTTTTATATTATTATTATCCAGATAATATTTCCCTAAACGATAAGATACATCGGGATAATCTGGATGCCTATTATGAACCAGTTTTAATGTTTTAATGGCTTCTGTTTCTTTATCTAATTCAGCACATACATGTGAGAATTCAATTAAGCAATCAGAATTTTTATCGTCTATTTCTATTGAAGAAGATAATAAATTGTAGGCTTTTTGAGTTCTATCATTTGAATAATGCATTTTCCCGAGGTTGTAATAGTAAGATGCTAGATCTTTACTATATAGAAAAGAAAGAGAGAAAAAAATAAATGCATCATTAATATTTTTCACTTTTGCGGCATATTCTCCCAGAATTTCAAAAAATTCCTTATAATAAAATGGTTTATTGTCAAATTCTTTCCGGTGGTTCTCATAAAAATCAATTAATATAGAAGAATATTCTTTTTTTAAATTTTTTGGGAAATCTTTGTTAAATCTGAATGATTTATTATCAGAATAAATGTATTCTTTTAATTTTAAATATTTGATATATTCATTATTTTTATCAAGAAGTTCTTCCAGGAAATTATGAATCTTATCTTTATTATCTCTCCATAAATAAATTATAATTAAGTTGTATAGGATATCAGGGAAAATTTTCCCTTCTTCTATGAAAGTAGAATAGTATTTTAATACTTCCTCGATATATCTGGATAATGCTTGATTTAAATATTCCCTATAATCTGTAGAAAAAAACTCATTTATTTCCATAACATATTCATAATATTGTAAATATATTAAAAATCAAGGTTTTTTAAAAATTTTTGTTGAATTAAGTCTGTAATTTAATAAAATTAAAAAGTGGAAAGAGAGGTTTATTATGTTTGATGGTTTAATTAAAAAGACAAAAATTATTGAATCAGAAATCGATTTGTTTTTGGATAATATAACAAAAAGTGCTTTGGTTTTCAAAGAAGCTATCAGGGATTATAGTAAAGGTGAAAAAAAGGATCTAAAAAAAAGAATAGAGCAAATATCGGATCTTGAAAGGCAAACGGATGAAGTTAGAAGAGAGATTAAATTTAAACTCTACAGGGAGATGCTTATTCCGGATGCACGGGGGGATGTACTTGGACTACTGGAAACAATGGATGATTTAGTAGATATAGCAAAAGAAGTAGTTGTACAGATAGATATTGAAAAACCTGAAATATTTCCTGAGATTGAAGATAAGTTTTTAAAGCTGGCAGATTATTCTTCAAAGGCAATTGAGTCTACCTCGAAAGCCGGGAATGCTTATTTTCGTAATATCACCGAAGTTAACAACTATATTAATAAAGTTAAATTTTATGAAACAGAGGCAGATGATGTAGAAACAGAAATAAAAAAAATAATTTTTGACAAAAAAGATTGTGAGCTAAGTAAAAAAATTCATTTGAGGGATATAATCGTAAGAGTTGCTTTTCTATCCGATGAAGCCGAAGAAGTTTGTGAAAGAATAGCAGTTTACTCAATTAAAAGAAACATATAGGAAATTATATGAATTCATATAGTTTAGTAACAATTCTTTTCTTTTTATCAAGTGGGCTATTTTTAGGATGGTCTCTTGGTGCAAATGATGCCGCAAATGTTTTTGGCACAGCAGTTACTACTAAAATGTTAAAATTTAAAACTGCTGCTATTATTGCTTCGATTTTTGTAATAATCGGAGCTGTTTCAGGAGGTAAGGGAACAAGTTCAACTCTTGAAAAACTGGGGTCTGTTAATGCTTTGGGGGGAGCTTTTATTGTTGCTTTTGCCGCTGCAATTTCCGTTTATCTTATGACAAATATCAGTATTCCTGTATCAACATCCCAATCTATAGTAGGAGCCATTATAGGGTGGAATTTTTTTGTCGGTTTAAAAACAGACTTGACAGTAGTAACAAAAATAGTTATGAGCTGGATTGCTTCTCCAATACTTGCAGCAATTTTTTCCATAATATTTTTTTTAGGCATAAGAAAATTATTACATAATTCAAATATTCATCTTATTAGAAAGGATTTTTATACCCGTATAGGTTTAATTGTTGTAGGAGCATTTGGAGCTTACAGTCTGGGAGCTAATAACATTGCAAATGTTATGGGAGTTTTTACTGAAACTATCCCGTTAGAAAATATTAGTTTGTTTAATGTTTTTATAATTGACAGTAAACAACAACTTTTTTTTATTGGGGCTATGGCAATTTCTACCGGAATATTAACTTATTCAAAAAATGTCATGAATACTGTTGGGAAAAAATTATTTAAACTTTCTCCGATGACTGCTTTAATTGTTGTATTATCCAGTTCTACCGTTCTTTTTTTATTTGCTTCCAGGGGATTAAAAAGTTTTTTAAATTCCTATGGATTGCCGTCACTTCCACTGGTACCTGTTTCCAGTTCTCAAGCCGTAGTGGGGGCAGTATTAGGAATAAGCATAGCTAAAAAAGCTTCAAATTTGAGTTTCAAGACTCTAGGAAAAATAAGTTTGGGATGGGTTACTACTCCACTAATTTCAGCCTTAATTTGTTTTATAATGTTATTTTTCATGCAAAATGTGTTCATGCAAAAAGTATATAGTAGAAATATTCAAAATAGAGTTAGCATAAATAGGGTTGAAGCAAGTGAGTATATTAATAAAGGAGATAATTATGATAGATAAAAATTTTAATGAATTAATAGAAAAATCAATTAAAAATTTTTGGGATTATGTTTCATTACAAAATTATGAAGGAAAATCACTTAAATATAGTGAAGTAGCTTCTTATATAAAATATTTCCATAAAATATTTAAGGATTTGGGGATTAAGAGGGAAGATAAAATAGCACTTTTAGGACCTAATTCCGTTAACTGGGCAATTGTTTATATATCAGTTGTTACCTATGGGGCAACGATTGTACCAATACTTAAAGATTTCCATCTTCAGGACATTGAGCATATTTTAAATCATTCCGATAGCAAAATGTTTTTCTGTCCTTCAAAAACCTATAAAAAAATAGATGAAGATGATATAAAAAAACTTGAATTAATATTTTCATTAGATAATTTTTCTTTACTTTCATTTAAAAATAAAAAAAGCAGGAAAGTATATGAAAAATACAGTAATTTTGATAAAAATTTATCCCCTGGTAGTTTTTCTTTTAATAAAAAAATAACAAATGATCAAACTGCAGTATTGGTTTATACCTCCGGAACTACAGGTTTTTCAAAGGGAGTTATGCTGGATTATAATTCTTTAATTGCAAATATTTTATATGCCCAAAATAATATTGAGCTTAAGCCAAAACATAGGGTGCTCTCATTTTTACCTCTTGCACATGCCTATGGTTGTGCATTTGATTTTTTGTTTCCTTTTACTGTTGGAGTTGAAATAACCTTTCTTTCAATGATTCCTTCTCCAAAAATATTATTAAAGGCTTTTAATGATGTGAAACCACAGCTGATAAATATGGTTCCTTTAATAATTGAAAAGATGTATAAAAAGAAAATTAAACCGAAACTCGAAAAAGGGATACTCGGAGTATTAACAAACATTCCGCTTGTGAAAAAGGGAATATATAAAAAAATTGTAAGTCAGCTGGAAAATGCTTTTGGTGGAGAGTTCATTAATCTCGTTATTGGAGGTGCTCCTTTAGACCCTCAAATAGAAGATTTTTTCAAAAAAATTGGTTTAACTTTTTCCGTAGGGTATGGGATGACAGAATGTGCTCCTTTAATTGCTTATGATCAACCCGAAACTCATAAAACTGCTTCAGTAGGAAAGGTTATTGATTATCTTGACCTAAAAATAGATTCTGCAGATCCGGAAAATCAGGTTGGTGAGATTCTTGTGCGGGGGGAAAATGTGATGAAAGGATATTATAAAAATGAAAAAGCTACAAAGGAAGTTTTTACAGATGATGGATGGATGAAAACAGGTGATTTAGGAATACTCGATAGTGATGGGTATTTATTTATTAAGGGAAGAAGAAAAAATATGATTCTTGGTCCTTCGGGGCAGAATATATATCCTGAAGAAATTGAAAACAAGCTAAACAATATGGATTTTATAGAAGAAAGTATAGTCTTTGGGGAAGAAAATTATATATATGCACTGGTATATCCAGATTATGACAAATTAGATGAAATTGATGATTATTCACTTGACCCACAGGAATATTTAACCGCTAAAATGGAAGAAAATCGAAAAAAAATAAATAAAATATTACCTAATTATTCTCATTTAAAGGAAATCAAATTACATCCTGAATCATTTGAAAAAACACCAACAAAAAAAATAAAACGCTATTTATACAAAAATTATTAATTCTGTTGACTATTTCTCATATCTAAATATAATGTTAATGATTTGGAAACAGAACAAAACAAAGAAAAATTGCTTTAGGGGGTAAAATACTTTATGGAGAGTTTTTATATAAGTCAAAAAAAATATGAAGAGCTTCAAAAAGAGTTAAAAAGGTTAAAATCTGAAGAAAGACCTGCAGTTTTAAAAGCTATAAAAGAGGCAAAAGCTTTAGGGGATTTAAGCGAAAATGCGGAATATAAAACAGCTAAGGAAAAACAAAAGTTTTTAGAATCAAGAATTTCTGAACTTCAGAGAAAACTTGCAAATGCAAGGATTTTAGATGAGTCTAACTTCACAACTGAAAAAATTGTAATAGGGGCTAAAGTAACCTTAAAAAATTTGGATAATGAAGATGAAGAAGTCTATATTCTTGTATCTAAAGAAGAATCCAATTATAAGGAAAATAAGATTTCTGTAGATTCACCTATAGGGAGTTCATTAATTGGGAAAAAAGAAGGAGATAAGCTTCTTGTTAGAACTCCAGGTGGTAATAAAAAATATAAAGTGTTAAAAATTGAAAAAGGATTCTAAATAAAGGAGGGAGATGAAAGTGTTAACATTTAAAGGAGGAATTCATCCACCTGAGGGGAAAGAGCTATCTGAAGATAAATCGCTTAAAAAGCTTAAAATCCCCGAACAGGTTATAATACCATTATCACAGCATATAGGAGCACCTGCAAAACCTATTGTTGAAATTGGAGATGAAGTTAAAACAGGTCAGAAAATTGCAGAAGCAAATAGTAAAATCTCTGCTAATATTCATTCATCAATTACAGGCAAGGTTAAAGCTATTGGAGAATATTTACATCCAGCTCTGGGAAAGGCACGGGCAGTAGTAATTGAAAAAACAGAAGGGGATGAATGGATTGAAAATAAAAAAATTGAGGATTATGATTCTGTAGATTCTGAAAAGCTGGTGGAAATCATAAGAGAAAGAGGTATTGTTGGAATGGGGGGAGCTACTTTCCCAACCGATGTAAAACTATCTCCTCCACCATGGAAAGATATTGACTATGTTATATTAAATGGTGCCGAATGTGAACCATATCTGACATGTGATGATCGGCTTATGAGGGAGAAGACAGAAGAGATAATCGAAGGGCTAAAAATTATAATGAAAATTGTTGATGCTGATAAAGGGTTTATAGGAATTGAACATAACAAACCTTCAGCTATTAAAAATATTCAAAAATTATGCAAAAATATAAATAATATTGAAGTTAAGATTGTAAAAACAAAATATCCACAGGGTGCTGAAAAACAACTAATTAAAGCTATAACTAATAGAGAAGTTCCAGTAGGGGGACTTCCACTTGATGTTGGTGTAGTTGTTCAAAATGTTGGAACTTCACTGGCGATTTATGAAGCTATTGTAGAGGGCAAACCTTTAATTGAAAGGGCTGTAACAGTTTCTGGTGAAGCAATGAATGATACTGCTAATTTTATTGTTCGGATAGGAGATACATTTGAAAATCTTATAGAGAAAGCCGGTGGGTTAAAAGACAATGTTAAAAAAATTATTTCGGGTGGTCCAATGATGGGTATCGCCCAGCATTCAGTGAAGAATGTTCCTGTTTTAAAGGGAGTATCAGGAATACTTGCTTTTACCGATAAGAAAACCCACCATGACGAAGAGCTACCATGTATAAGCTGTGCCAGCTGTGTGGATATCTGTCCCATGAAATTAATACCATCAAAAATTGTTAAATTTATTAAAAATGAAAAATATGAAGAAGCTGATGAGCTCGAGATTTCTGCTTGTATAGAGTGCGGTAGCTGTGCATATGTGTGTCCTTCTAAAATTCCAATAGTTCAATACATGAAAATAGGTAAAAATGAAGTAAGAAAAATAAATGCTCAAAAGAAACAGGAGGAGGAGAAATAATGGATAAAAATCTGCAGGTTTCGATATCACCTCATCTAAAGCAAAATATTTCAGTACAAAAAGTAATGTGGCTGGTTGTGTTGGCGTTATTGCCAGCCTTTATCCATACTATAATTTTATTTGGAATAAGAACTATCTGGGTAACTCTAACTGCAATAATCACTGCTATAATCTCAGAAGCATTAATGCAATTGTTGTTTAATAAAAAAATTACTATTACTGATGGGAGTGCCGTTGTAACAGGGATGTTGTTGACCTTTAATGTGCCTCCAACAATCGCTCTTTGGAAGGTTGCTCTTGCAAGTGCTTTTGGTATTATAATTGCAAAACAATTATTTGGAGGACTTGGGTATAATATTTTTAATCCTGCACTTGTGGGGAGAGCATTTTTAGTTGCTTCCTATCCTGTTGCAATAACCTCTGGATGGGTAAAACCTACAGGTGGTTTTTTATCAATTTCTCAAAGAGCTGCTGAATCTATAAAAACAGCCGGTAATCAAACTGCAGCTAAACTTGTGGATACGGTAAGTTCGGCTACACCTCTTACAGCTTTAAAAGAAGTTAGAAAAGCTGCATCAAATCCAGAAATCCATGATACTGCGGTGAATCTGTGGGATAAATTATACAGCTTCGATTTTGTAGAGAACGCTTTTTTAGGTAAAATTGGTGGGTGTCTTGGGGAAACAACTGCAATTACAATTCTTATTGGAGGATTGTTTTTAATGATACTTAAAATAATCGATTGGAGGATTCCTCTTGCATATATTGGAACATTGGGAGTATTAACCTGGATATTTGGCGGTCATAATGGTTTGTTTACAGGTAACCCATTTTTTCATATTTTTACAGGAGGATTGATGCTTGGTGCATTTTTCATGGCGACTGACATGGTTACTTCGCCATTAACAAAATCCGGAAGATGGATTTTTGCAATAAGTTTAGGTCTTCTCACTTTTATTATACGAATGTGGGGAGGGTATCCAGAAGGTGTTTCATATTCAATTTTAATTATGAATATATTTGTTCCATTAATAGATAGATATACAGTTCCAAAAGCATTTGGGGGAGGTCAAGAATGAAAAAGTATTTAAAACTTCCTGTAGCTCTTTTAATAATTACTTTTATTTCAGGGTTTTTATTAAGTTATGCAAATAAAATAACCGAACCTAAAATCCAAAAACTCCAGGAAGAGAAAGAACAAAAAGCTAGAAAAAAGGTATTACCTGATGCATCAAAATTTGAAGCAAAAAAGTTGGGTATTCAATCTAAATTTATAGATAATGAATATTGGATAGGATATGATAAAAATAATAATATAGTAGGATTTGTTGCTAAAGTTTTTAAAAATGGATATTCATCCAGGATCAATATTATGGTAGGTGTTTTACCATCAAAAAAAATACAATCAATAAGTATTTTAAAACAGGCTGAAACTCCTGGCTTAGGAGCTAAATGTGAACAAAATTGGTTTCAGGAACAATTTGATAAATTAAAAGCTGGCTCTATCGAAGTATTGAAAAGTGATGTTCCCGAAGATAAAAACGCAATTAAAGCGATAACAGCTGCTACTATTACCTCCAAAGCGGTTACAGACGGAATCAATAACGGTATAAATATTTTATTTAACAATATTAGCAATAAAGTAGAGAATTCCGATACTAAAGAGAAGGGAGATAAATAATGAGAGCATGGAAAGAATTTACTAAAGGAATTATTAAAGAAAATCCCGTATTTGTAATGGCGCTTGGTTTATGTCCTACTCTTGCTGTAACAACTTCAGCTGTTAATGGAGTTGGCATGGGGCTTGCCTCGACATTTGTTCTTCTAGGTTCAAATACCGTGGTATCAATAATAAAAAAAATGGTGCCAAATAAGGTTAGAATTCCTATGTATATTGTGGTAATTGCTACATTTGTGACACTTGTTCAGATGTTTATGAAGGCTTATTTCCCCGCACTAGATAAAGCTCTTGGATTATTTATACCACTTATTGTTGTAAACTGTATGATTTTGGGGAGAGCTGAAGCATTTGCTTCCAAAAATAATTTATTTTATTCTATAATTGATGCATTAGGAGTTGGAGTCGGATTTACTTTGGCTTTAACATTGATTGGTGCTATAAGAGAGATGCTGGGTTCAAATAGCGTTTTTGGAATGCAGTTAGTTGAAGGCTTCCAGCCAATGGGATTTTTTGTATTAGCACCGGGAGCTTTTTTAACAATAGGAGTTTTAATAGCTATTTTTAAGGCAATTGAAAAGAAAAATAAGGAAAATTAATATATAAAGGGAGGAAATAATGTCAATAAGTGGACTTTTTGTTATTTCTGTTTCAGCTATACTTGTAAACAACTTTGTTCTTGCAAGATTTCTCGGACTGTGTCCATTTATGGGAGTTTCAAAAAAGCTTGATTCAGCTTTTGGAATGGGAGGAGCAGTAATTTTTGTAATGACAATTGCTTCTGCCGTAACCTGGATTATTCAGAATTATATTCTGAATAAATTTGGACTTCAATATCTACAGACTATAGCTTTTATTTTGGTAATAGCTTCTCTGGTTCAGTTTATCGAGATGTTTTTACATAAAGCTTTACCCCATCTTTATAAAGCTCTGGGAATATATTTGCCATTAATAACCACTAACTGCGCAATTCTGGGTGTTACAATCCTAAATATTGATGAGGGATATAACTTCTTAGAGACAATAGTGCATGGTTTTAGTGCAGGTTTGGGTTTTTTATTGGCTTTGGTAATGATGGCTGGAATAAGAGAAAAACTTGAATTAGCAGATGTACCTGAATCCCTGAAGGGCTTAGGGTTAACCTTTGTAACGGCATCTTTAATGTCGCTTGCTTTTATGGGTTTTGCAGGTTTGGTATAATACATAGTTAAAGGGAGTTTAAAATGAGTGCAGGAATTATATTAGGAATAATAGGTACAATATTAGGAATTGTTCTGGCAATAGCTTCAAAAATATTTCATGTTGAAATAGATCCACGTATTGAGGAAGTGGAAGAAATATTACCTCAGGCAAATTGTGGGGCGTGTGGTTTTGCAGGATGCGCATCATATGCAGAAGCAGTTGTCAAAGGCAATGCAGAAATTACTGATTGTACTCCAGGTGGGGAAGAAGTTTCAAATAAAATTGCTGAGATACTGGGAGTAGAAAAAGAAAGCAAAGATAAAAAAGTTGCTATAATACACTGTAATGCAAATTTTAATCAAATGGATAAAAAATTCGAATATGAAGGAATTGATAGCTGCCGGGGAGCATCACTTGCCTTGGGAGGAGATTTGATATGTGAATATGGATGTCTGGGATATTATGACTGTAAAGAATCCTGTCCTTTTGATGCCATCTATATTAGTGAAAATAGGGTCCCAAGAATTGATGAGGATAAATGTACAGCATGTGGTGTTTGTATAGAAAAATGTCCTAAAAATTTAATTGATTATAAACCATATAGTAAAGAAGTTGACGTTTTATGTAAATCGAAAGAAAAGGGAGCAGAAGCAAAGAAAAAATGCGAAACTGCATGTATTGCATGTAGTTTATGCGAAAAAAACTGTCCAGTTGATGCTATTCATGTAAAAGACAATCTGGCTGTTATTGATTATGATAAATGTATTTCTTGTGGAAAATGCGCTGAAGTTTGTCCTACAAATGCCATAGAAGATAAAGTCTTAGAAAATACGGATTTAGAAAAAAGAGATAAACCGAAAATCATAGATGATAAGTGTGTGGGATGTACTATTTGTGCAAAAAATTGTCCGGTTGAAGCTATAGAAGGGGAAGTAAAAGAAGTGCATAAAATAGATAAATCAATTTGTGTAGCCTGCGGAATATGCGTTTCAAAATGCCCCCAGGACGCAATAGATTGGAAACATTCAAAAAATAAGGAGTGATAAAATAATGGAAAACTATAAGGAACTAAAAAAAATTGTAGAAAAAAATAACATTCAATTCTTTGATTTTAAATATACTGATTTACTTGGTAAAATGAGGCATTTAACTCTGCCAGTGGAAAGACTTTCCGAAAAATTATTAAAAGAAGGGGAGGCTTTTGATGCATCATCTACCTCTGGAATGAAATCGGTTGCTTCTGGAGATATGGTTATCATACCGGATATAAAAACCGGTCATATCGATCCTTTTTGGGAAAGCCCTACTTTAAGTTTTTATTGTAGAATTGCAGACGCTGAAACAAAAGATGATTTTCATTTAGATCCCAGAGGAGTGTCTCATAGGGCTTATGAATATTTAAAAGAATTGAATATTGCTGATGAATCATTATTCGCTCCAGAATATGAATTTTATTTATTTAATAGTTTGAAATATAACAATTCTGATAATAGTTCTTTTTATTTTCTTGATACAGATGAAATTAACTGGAATGGTTTTGAAAGTTTTGAAGATCTTGGTAAAAAGGAAGGTTTGAAAATATTTGAAGATGATGGATACCATTCAAACCCACCGCTTGACAGATATTATGAAGCAAGGAATCAGATGGTTAAATTAATAGAAGAATTTGGATATCATGTTAGATATCATCACCATGAAGTGGCTGGGGCATCACAGCATGAAATTGAAGTTATTCCACAAAATATTGACAGGGTTGGTGATATGACCCAAACAATAAAATATATTATAAAAATGATAGCAAAAAAGTTTAATTTGTTCGCAACTTTTATGCCAAAACCACTTTATAACAGACCCGGAAACGGTATGCATTTTCATCAATTACTTAAAAAAGATGGAAAAAATTTGTTTTACAAAAAGGGTGAATATGCAGATCTGAGTGAAACTGCTTTATACTATATTGGAGGGATTCTAAAACACGGGAAAGCTTTAACAGCATTTTTAAATCCATCTACAAATTCTTATAAAAGATTAATTCCCGGATTTGAAGCTCCAACTGCAATGGTCTATTCGAAAGGAAATAGAAGTGCTGCAGTAAGAATTCCCAAAAATTTCACATCCGAAGAAAATAAAAGACTCGAATACAGAACAGGAGATCCTACATGTAATATTTATTTGGCAGTTTCTGCATTACTAATGGCAGGAATTGATGGAATTAAAAATAAAATTGATCCAAGAGCAAATGAAATGGGACCGATGGATAAAAATATTGAAGAACTGCCCAAAGAAGAATCTGATAAAATTAGGCATGCACCTTCAAATTTAAGAACAGCAGTAAAAGAGCTTAAAAATGATTATGAATTTTTATTAAAAAATAATGTTTTTTCTGAAGAACTAATTTTTAATTATATCGGTAAAAAAATGGAAGAGAGCAATAAAGTTAATAATAGACCCCATCCTTATGAAGTGGAATTGTATTTTAATTGTTAAATAATTGACTATTAGATTATATATGTAATAATGTAATGAATAATGAAATAAATAAAGGAGGTTTTTATGAGTGAAAAACAAATGAAAGCAATTGATGGTAATACTGCTGCTACTCATGTAGCATATGCGCTTACAGATGTTGCAACTATATATCCAATTACTCCTTCTTCACCAATGGGAGAGCTTGCAGATTCCTGGGCGGCAAATGGGAAAAAGAATATTTTTGGGAATACGCTGGATGTATCAGAATTGCAATCTGAAAAAGGTGCAGCAGGTGCAGTTCATGGTTCTTTAAGTGCTGGAGCACTTACCACTACTTTTACTGCATCACAGGGTTTGCTTCTTATGGTTCCGAATATATATAAAATGGCCGGAGAGCAATTACCCGGTGTTTTCCATGTTGCGGCTAGAAGTGTCGCTACGCATGCACTATCAATTTTTGGTGACCATTCAGATGTAATGGCAGTTAGACAAACAGGTGCTGGTATGATAGCTTCCAACTCCGTACAGGAAGCTATGGATTTGGGGCTTGTTACCCATCTGGCAGCACTGGAGACCAGTTTACCCTTTGTACATTTTTTTGATGGTTTTAGAACTTCTCATGAAATATCAAAAGTTGAAATGATTGATTATGAAGATATTAAAGAGATTGTAAATTATGAAGCAATAAAAAAATTCAAAAAAAGGGCAATGAGACCCGAAAATCCTACATGGAAGGGAACTGCCCAAAATCCTGATATTTTCTTTCAGGCAAGAGAGGCTTCCAATGTATTTTATACAGATGCCCCTGAGAAAGTACAAAAGGCGATGGATAAAGTATATAAAATTACAGGCAGAAGGTATAATATATTTGATTATGTTGGAGCTGAGGATGCTGAAAGGGTGATAATAGCCATGGGTTCAGGTTGTGAAGCAGCCCATGAAACTGTTGATTACCTAACTGATAAAGGTGAAAAAGTAGGATTAATAAAAGTAAGATTATATAGACCTTTTTCTAAAAAACATTTAATTGAAGCACTTCCAGAAACAGTTAAAGCTATTTCAGTTTTAGATAGAACAAAAGAACCCGGTTCCGATGGAGAACCATTATTTAAAGATGTATCTTCTGCAATGTATGAAGAGAAGAAAAATATTACTGTTGTAGGTGGAAGATACGGTCTAAGTTCCAAAGAATTCACTCCAAGCATGATAAAAGCAGTATTTGATAATCTTAAAAAAGATAAACCTAAAAATCATTTTACAATAGGAATTAAAGATGATGTTACAAATACTTCACTTGAAGTGAAAGATAAGATCGAAACAACACCGGATGGTACGGTACAATGTAAATTCTGGGGATTTGGATCCGATGGAACTGTAGGTGCCAATAAAAACGCTATTAAAATTATTGGAAATAATACGGATATGTATGCTCAGGGTTATTTTTCATATGATTCAAAGAAATCAGGCGGAACTACTATATCCCATTTAAGATTTGGTAAAAAACCGATAAAATCAACATATTTAATAAACAATGCGAATTATATTGCGTGTCATAAACCTGAATATATTTACAAATATGATTTAGTGGATGATTTAAAAGATGGCGGCACATTTGTATTAAATACTACCTGGCCTAAAGAAAAAGTTCTTGAAGATTTACCCAATAATTTAAAGAAAGCTATTGCAGAAAAAAATGCTGAATTTTATATTATAAATGCTATTGATATAGCAGATAAAGTGGGGCTGGGCCAAAGAATTAATATGATCATGCAAACTGCATTTTTTAAATTATCGGGAGTTCTTGAATTTAATAAGGCAATAGATCTTCTAAAAGATGCAATTCAAAAAACATATGGACACAAAGGTGAAAAAATTGTAAAAATGAACCATGATGCGGTTGATATGGCTAAAGATGCTTTGATAAAAGTTGATTATCCTAGAAGCTGGAAGAAGGCTGAAGGAGAACAGGAAGAATTAAAAACTGTAGAAGAATCCTATTTTGATAAAGAGCAGAAGAAATTTGTTGAAGATACCATGTCAACAATTATCAAACAGAAAGGTGATGAGCTGCCTGTAAGTAAATTTAATGCTGATGGTTCATTTCCGGTAGGTACTTCACGATTTGAGAAACGCGGTGTTGCCATTAAAATGCCAAAATGGATTTCCGATAAATGTATACAGTGTAATGCATGTTCTTTTGTATGTCCACACGCTGCAATCAGACCTTATTTGTTAACTGATGAAGAAGCTGAGAAAGCACCCGAATCTTTTGAAACTGTGACTCCTAAAAACAAACAAATTGCTGACTACAATTATAGGATGCAGCTTTATCCAATGGATTGTGTTGGCTGTGGAAACTGTGCGGATATCTGTCCAACTGATGCATTAGAAATGGTATTTTCAGAAGAAATTCAAAAAGAGGAAATTGACAACAATCAGTATGCAATAGATCATGTACCTGTAAGAGATGATGTAATGCCTAAAAATAATGTAATCGGAAGTCAATTCTCAAAGCCTTTATTTGAATTTTCCGGTGCTTGTGCTGGCTGTGGAGAAACCCCTTATTACAAGCTGGCTACTCAGCTATTTGGTGATAGAATGATAATTGCAAATGCCACCGGTTGTTCTTCAATTTATGGTGGTTCGGCACCTGTATGTCCTTTCCCAAGAAATGAAAAAGGAGAGGGACCAACATGGGCCAACTCTTTATTTGAAGATAATGCAGAATACGGATACGGTATGGCTCTTGCAGTTAAAAATAAAAGAAACAGAATTAAACAGCTATTTGAAGAATTAATAGATGAAAATAAAGTAAATAACAAAACGGCTGAACTCATGAATAAATGGATTAAGAGTATGAACGATGCTGATAAAACAAAAGAATTGGCAAAAAAATTAAAATCAGCATTAAAAAAAGAAAATAATGATAATCCAAAAATAGATGAACTAAATGAACTGCAGGAATATCTCGTTAAAAAATCTGTATGGATCATCGGTGGAGATGGCTGGGCATACGATATAGGCTATGGCGGACTTGATCATGTGCTGGCTTCAAAAGAAGATGTAAATGTACTTGTACTCGATACAGAAGTTTATTCAAATACAGGTGGACAGGCTTCTAAAGCAAGTCAACTTGCACAGGTAGCAAAATTTGCAGCAAGCGGGAAAAAAGTTAAGAAAAAAGATCTGGGTCTTATGGCTATGACATACGGTTATGTTTATGTGGCTTCAGTTTCAATGGGAGCCAATAGAAACCAGCTTTTAAAAGCAATGGTTGAAGCAGAACAATATGATGGACCTTCAATTATAATTGCTTATTCACCCTGTATAAATCATGGTCTTGATATGAGTCATGCTCAAAAAGAAGAAAAATTGGCTGTTGAAACCGGATTCTGGCCGCTGTATAGGTATAATCCCGAACTTAAAGAAAAGGGAGAAAATCCATTTAAACTTGAATATAAAGGACCACAGAAAGACATTAGGGAATTAATTGATAATGAAGTTAGATTTAAAACTCTTGAAAAGTCATTTCCTGAAGAAGCAGAAAAATTGCAAAAACTTCTTAAAGAAGATATCCAGGCTAGATACAAAAAATATCAAAATTTAGCTGAAAATGGATTTTAATACACTTAGATTCTAAATATCTTTTATAAAAACGGGAAGTGGAAACTTCCCGTTTTTTTTATTAAATCAAATTAAAAATAATAAGTTGTTATTCTACTCTTATTATCAAATCAAAAATATTATATTAATAATACTTGATAATTTTAAATTGTTTGTTTATACTAATAATATAAAAAGAGGTGATCCTCTTATCGATTAAAAAAGGAGAAGATATGCAAATTTTAGCATTTAGAATAAAAAATATTGTTGTTTCTATAATGATAATTTTTATTTTTTGTTTAGGAATTATCTTCCCCAATAATAATAAGATAATTAAAGGAAATACAAAACAAAAAAACTTAAAGTACAGTATTATAGAAAAAAATTATATTTTGAATCAAAAAAATGCAGTTGAGCTTAGTATTTTACTTGAAAAAAATAAAACAACATTAACGAAAGAAAAAATTATTGAATTAATAAAGAAAATGAAAAAAAAATATAGAAATTTAAATAGAATGCTTATTTACGGATATCTATCTAAAAAGGCATACGAAGAATTAATTGAGATGCAGCATACAGAAGAGTATAAGAATAACTTTCTCTTTTTATATGTAAAATCAGGGAAAAGTCAGGATAAGGGGAGTATCTACTGGTTTCAATTAAAAGGAAAATTTTCTCATTTATATGGAAGTGTGACTGATATATAAATAATTATTCTATTTTTTCATAACTCAATATTATCTTTTATTTTTAAATTTGTAAATTTATTGTAGAATATCATTATTATTTTAGAAATTATATCCAACTTTTCTAATAAAACTTTAAATTATTTTTATTTGTGGTATTTTAATAATATGGGGGTTTAAAAATTTGAAAAAAAGAAAAAAAATATTTTATATAATTTTATTTTTTTCACTTGTTATGTGGACTATAGATTCAGTTCTCGATTTTCTTTTTTTTTATAAAGGAACATTTTGGGAATTATTACTTTTTAAGGTTCCACCACATGAACTTTATATTAGAAGTTTTCTTCTTATTAGTTTTCTTATTTTTGCATTTATTTTATCAAAAGTGTATGGGAAATTGAAAATAGAAGAAAAAAAAGCAAATGAGTTAGATATAAAAAAATATCTTTATAAACCGATTGATTTTTATAAATTATATAGAGAAATTTATAATACATTAGAATCTTAAAAGTTAAAATATTTCACATTAATTTTTACTTAATTTTTTATTTAACTTGAAAAAATAGGTTTGTTTAATATTTTATATATAGTATAATATAATTAAATAAGGAGGTTTCAATTTATGGAAACAAAATCATCAACAGGAATGAAAGAAAATCTTGCAGGACTTTTATGTTATGTTTTAGGCTGGATAACAGGATTAATATTTTTCATAATTGAAAAAGAAAGTAAATTTGTGAAATTTCATGCTTTGCAATCTTTACTTTTTTTTGGTGGTATTTTTGTTGCAAGTTTGGTGTTGGGAATGGTTCCAATTCTTGGCTGGTTGATAAGTTTTATCCTGTTTGTATTAGCTATTATTTTTTGGATTATTGGTATGATTAAAGCGTATAATAATCAGCAGTATAAATTTCCTGTAGTTGGGGATATTGCTGAGAAACAAATATTTGAATAAAAAAACTGTATAGTTTTAACTCACAACAATATTTTAATTAATATTACAAACATTGTTGTGAGTTTTTTATCTCTTTTTTTATTATTTAATTCATTTTCATATGGTTGCTCTAAATGGTAATTCTTATTATTTTATATACCTGTTTACTATAGAAGTTTTCGATTTTAAAGAAAACTGATAATATTACTTAATTATTTTTACAAAATAATATTTTATGTTAGTATTGATTATGAAAAGACATTAATGTTTTAACTTCACTGGAGAAATAATGAATATTAATACAAGGAAAAAATTAATATTTCAACTAATATTATTTATAGTTGGGGTGCTTATATTATCAGGCACGGCTATTATGCTTTTTTTAAATATTTTTTTTAATAAAAATATTTCTATAATTATAATATTTTCTGGATTTGTGATATCCAATATTTGTTTATTTTTAGCTTCAAAAAATCAAAACAAACAAAAAAATAAATGATTCAATTTAAAATGATTTTGCAATAAGAATCATACCTGTATATAAAAGATAGATTAATGATATTTTTTCAAGCCAAATAGATGCTTTAAAATTTGAATTTTTTATTTTTATTAGTTTCAGTAGAAGAGAAATCAGAAAACCTATTAAAATAAAAGCCAGCGAAAATCCAAGCATAAAAATAATTAAACTGATTAAGGCATATAAATTAGCAGAAGATGATAGGTTGGAATATATTTTAGAGAGTGTTGGATTAATGCAGGGAAGCCAATTATAAGAAAAAATTATTCCCCAGAATAAAGATAATGTATATTTAAATTTTTTAAAATAAGAAATATTCCTTTTTTTGAAAAGAAAAGTAATAGTTACAATAATTATAATTGAAATTCCTCCCACTAAATGAAAGTTATTCGTATTTTCTGTTATAAAGTTATAAACAGGTAAAGATCTGATATTTTTTAGAATAAAAATAATTGAAAAGGTGAAAATTATAACTGAAGAATTTTTAATATAGGATTTTAATTTACTGCTGTTTTGTTCAAAAATTTCTAAAAAAAACAGGGCAGCAACAAATTTTGGAATTAGTATATAAGTACAAGAACTCAAAATTGTTGAAAGACCTGTTAAAAATACTTTAAAATGATTTAAATTACTCTGTATAAGAGGGTCCATTTTATTTATTATTTCCTTTTATTATAATACTCTTTCCATTCAATATTTTTATATGATTCTGAAGCAATATAATTTAATAATATTTTAAAAGTTTTAGGAGGGGCGAAACCTGGTACTCTTGTTAGGGGGTTATTCTCAAAATCAATAAAGTATGTATTTGGTGTGCCTCTTACCTGGTAATGTCGGGCTAATTCTAAAGTTGTTTCAAATTGCCCTCCTTTATCAATTGTCTCATTTTTCTGCAGATTTATTTTAACGGGGATAAAATTTTCATTAATTATACCTGATATACTTTTATCAGCAAATATCTCATCCTCCATTTTTTGACAGTATGGGCAGTTGGTGGAATAGAAATATAATAATATTGTTTTATTTTGTTTTTTGCTAATTTCCCTTGATTTGTTGTAATCAATCCAATTAACTTCTGCCGAGATATAGCTAAATATAAAAATAAAAAATAGAATTAAAGCAAGTATTTTTTTCATAACTCCTCCTTTTTTTAAAACAGTATATAAGTTTAAAAATAAAGTTCAAGGGAAAAATAAGAAAATAATTATATAATAATATACTTATTCATGTGTGATTTTTGGAACTATAATTTTATTAAACAAGAAAGAATAATTTAATATTACTCTATTATGTTTTCTTTTTTCTTTAATAAATTTTTGATTTGTTTATAATAATAAAAAAGGAGGAATTTTGAAAAAAATATTAACTATTGCAGGGTCGGACTCTTCTGGAGGAGCTGGAATCCAGGCAGATTTAAAAACTATGACAGTATTAAATGTATATGGTGCAACCGTCATTACTGCTGTAACTGCTCAAAATACAACTGGAGTACAGGGGATTAAAATATTATCCAGTGAATTTGTTGAAAAACAAATTGATTCTGTAATTAATGATATAAAAATTAATTCTGTAAAGACCGGAATGCTTGCAAATAAAAATATTATTGATTTAGTATATGAAAAGTTAAAAGCATCTGATATTAAAAATATTGTTGTTGATCCTGTTATGGTAGCTGTTGGTGGGGATATATTATTGGAAAAAAAGGCAATAAAAAGTTTAATAAACAAACTTTCTTCTATTGCTAAAATAATTACACCTAATTTATATGAAGCAAAATTGATGGCGGGATATAAGATAGATGATGATGTTGATTATAATAAGATTATAAAAAAACTGTATAATTTAGGTCCAGATAATGTTTTGATTAAAGGGGTAAGTAAAAATAATGGAAATATTATTGATTTATTATATAGTGGAAATGAGATATTAAGAATTAAATCAGAATATATACCTACAAGGGATACTCATGGCTCTGGTTGTACTTTATCATCTGCTATAGCTTCTTATTTAGCTCTTGGCAATACATTAATAGAATCTGTTAGAAAAAGTAAAGAATTTGTTACTAAATCAATAAAAGAAGGTGTAAAAATTGGAAAAGGGCGTAATCCTTTAAACCATTTAACACATATTTCGGAATAGAAATTATGAAAAATGAAAGAATTAACAATTGGAAATTGTATTTAGTAACCGAAGAAATACTATCTATTGAAAGTACAGAAGATATTGTTAGGAAAGCTGTAGATGCTGGAATAGATGTTATTCAGCTTAGAGAAAAAAATAAGACAAAAAAAGAAAAATATAAATTAGGATTAAAGATAAAAAAAATAATAGGCAATAAAAATATTTCATTTTTAGTAAATGATGATATCGATATTGCTTTAGCTTTAAATGCAGATGGTGTGCATCTAGGTAATAATGATTTGCCGGTTAAAGTTGCAAGGAAACTACTTGGAAATAAGAAAATAATTGGAAAATCTACTCATTCTCTTCAACAATCAATAAAGGCAGAAAAAGATGGAGCAGATTATATAGGGTATGGATCAGTATTTGATACAAGTTCGAAAAAACTTGATGATAAAAGAAAGTCTTTAGGATTAGAATTATTGGAAGAAATCAAAAATAATATTAACCTACCTATTGTTGCTATAGGTGGTATAAAGTTGGAAAATGTTAAAAAAGTAATAGAAGCAGGAGCTATTTCTGTTGCAGTTATCTCAGCAATAACTCAATCTAAAAATATTGGAAAAAAAATTATAAGATTTAATAAAATTATTAAAAATAATAAATAAAAGGAGTATAATAATGAAAAATATATTTAATAAAATTAAAACTGATAAACCGCTGGTTCATCATATAACTAACTATGTAACAGTCAATGACTGTGCAAATACAACTTTATACTGGGGAGGATTACCTGTAATGGCTCATTCGAAAGAAGAAGTTGATGATATGGTTGAATTGGCTTCCTCTCTGGTATTAAATATCGGAACTTTGGATAAAAAACAAATGGAAGCAATGTTAAAAGCAGGTAAAAAAGCTAATGAATTAGATATACCGGTGATTCTTGACCCCGTTGGCGTAGGGGCGACCTCCTATAGAACCGAAATGGCTGTTAATTTATTAAATGAGCTTGATATAGCAGTTATTTCAGGAAATAAAGGTGAAATAACTGTACTTGCAGGAAAAAAAGGACAGGTAAAAGGTGTAGAATCTGTAGGGAAATATAATGAAATTATTAAAAATTCTAAAGCATTAGCTCAAAATAGCAGTTCAATTGTTGTTGTATCTGGAAAAGAAGATATTGTAACTAATGGTTTCCAGATTTATAAAATAAAAAATGGTTCCAAATTACTTGGAAAGGTAGTAGGAACTGGTTGTATGTTAACAAGTACTATCGGAGTTTTCGCTGGTGTTTCAGATGATTACTTTGATTCAACTATAAAAGCTGTTGTTTCTTATGGTATTGCTGGAGAAATATCTGCAGAAAAAAGTATTGGACCTGCTTCTTTCAAGATAAATTTCATGGATTCTATTGCTGCATTTAATAATGAAAAATATGAAAAATATAATAAAATTGATAATTTATCATAAATATTATTAATTAAACCAGAAATACTTCATTATTTTATATAAAAAATAAAAAAATATTTGATTTTAATTATTTTATCTCTATAATAACAATATGCTAGGGTAAAAAATATAGGAGGTAAATTGATGTTAGGCAAAAAGAAGTTGTTTTTAGTTTTAGGTACTATTTTTTTAATAGTTTCCATTACACAAGCTACAAATGGATATTTTACACATGGTTATACTACTAAAGGTAAGGGATTAGCAGGTGCAGAAGTGGCTTTACCTATAGATTCATTTTCAGGAGTTTCAAATCCAGCATTAATTACTGATTTGAGCAGTAACTACAGTTTTGGTTTGGGTGTTTTCATGCCTTTTAGATATTATAAGGTAACTGGAAATCCATCCGGTGCGCCAGGAACTTTTCCATTAATACCACAAAAAGTAGAAAGTGAAAAAAATTATTTTATTATGCCCAAAGTTGGAACTAAGTTTTCTGTAAAGAAATTATTTGATATGTCAATCAATATTTATGGTAATGGAGGGATGAATACCCATTATGATACTGCTGTTTTTAATGGTGAAAAACCAACAGGAGTTGATTTATCACAATTGTTTACAGATATAACTTTTGCTAAAAAAGTCTCAAAGAATCATAGTTTTGGGGTATCAGCAGTATTAGCTTATCAGCGTTTTAAAGCAGAAGGTCTTCAGGCATTTACTGCTTTTTCAGCAAGTTCCGAAGATTTAACAAATAATGATTATGATAATTCATTCGGGTACGGAGCAAAAATTGGATATTATGGGAAATTTAATAAATATTTTAATTTAGGTTTATCATATCAAACTCGTATAATGATGAGTGAGCTTGATAAGTATAAAGGATTATTTGCTGAACAGGGAGATTTCGATATTCCTTCTCAATTGAATTTAGGTGTAGCATCATCTTTAACTGATAAAATTACATTGAATATTACATATCAAAGAATATTTTACAGCAATATTAACCCAATAGCTAATGAATTTAATCCATTAGATTTTGGGTCTGGAATTTTACTTGGAGATGATAATGGTCCCGGATTTGGATGGGAAGACATGAATATTTATAAAACAGGGGTTGATATTAAACTTAATAAAGATTATTCATTACAGGCTGGCTATTCTTATGGTAAAAGCCCAATTGATGAAAAGGACGTTATGTTAAATATTTTAGCTCCTGCTGTAATTGAGAATCATTTAACTATAGGAGTAACCAAAAAAATTAAAAATAATAATTTGTTATCTTTGTCAATAATGCATGGATTATCAAATAAAATAAAGGGATATAACCCAATGGAAGCACCCGAACAACAAGAAATTGAGTTAGAAATGCATCAATGGGAAGTAGAATTAGGATATTCTTTCTAAATATTTATTCTAAGATAGAGAAATTCTAAATATTTCTCTATCTTCCTTTTTTTCTAAAATATATTTTCAGATTTATCTTTAAAGATGATAATTAAATATTATAATATATTGAAAATAATATAAAATAGGAGGTAATTTTGAAATATATATTAGCAATGGATCAGGGTACTTCGAGTTCGCGATCAATCCTTTATTCAGAAAAGGGTGAACTTATTGATAAGTGTAGCATTGAATATAATGTTTATACCCCCCATCCCGGCTGGGTAGAACAGGATCCGGATGATATTTTAAAAAGTCAATTTAAAACAGCTGATAAAATTATAAAAAGAAATAATCTTTCATCAAAAGATATTATTTCGGTAGGTATAACAAATCAGAGAGAAACTACAATTGTATGGGATAAAAACACAGGTAAACCCCTTTACAATGCCATCGTCTGGCAGTGCCGAAGAAGCAGTGAAATTTGTGAAAGATTTAAAAAATATAGAGAAAAAATTCACAGAAAAACCGGATTGTATTTGGATCCTTATTTTAGCAGTACAAAATTAATCTGGCTGTTTGAAAATATAGAGGGTTTGCGAAAAAAGGCAGAAAAAAATGAATTACTTTTTGGGACTGTTGATAGCTGGTTGATTTATAATTTAACGGGAAATCACTATACAGATATTACTAATGCATCAAGAACAATGCTTTATAATATTAAAAAATTAAAGTGGGATAAGGAACTTTTAGATCTTTTTGATATTCCTGAAAACATTCTACCGGAAGTAAAAAGCTCAAATTCCTTTTTCGGAAATGTAAAAAAGGAAATATTGAATATTAATTCTCCAATTATGGGTGTGCTGGGGGATCAGCAGGCATCTTTTTTTGGGCAGCTATGTTTTAGAAAAGGAGATCTTAAAAATACTTATGGTACAGGATGCTTTATGCTTATGAATACTGATAAAATTAAATATAGCAATAATGGTTTACTTACAACTGTGGGATATTCTGTGGATAACACAGTTGATTACTGTTTAGAGGGAAGTGTTTTTACTGGTGGTTCTTTGATAAAGTGGCTGAGGGATAATCTTGGAATTATTAAAAATCCAGCTCAAACAGAAAAGATAGCAAAAAAAATAGATGAAAATTCCGGTGTTTATATTGTCCCAGCATTCTCCGGGCTTGGAGCTCCATACTGGGACATGAATGCCCGGGGATTGATTACAGGATTGACTTCCAAAATTAAAAAAGAGCACATTGTAAGAGCTGCACTTGAAGCTATAGCATATCAGGTTAAAGATATTTATCATGTATTTGAAAAAGATGGTGGAGAAATAAGCAAAATGAAGGTTGATGGTGGTGCGAGTGAGAATAATTTTTTAATGCAGTTTCAATCCGATATTTTAAATCAAAAAATTATACGACCTGTGATAACAGAAACTACCTCATTGGGAGCTGCTTTTATGAGTGCCGTGGGCTCTGATATTATCGATTTAGAAAATTTAGAAAAACTTTATAAAATTGATAGAGTTTTTAGTAATAAAATGAATGTAAAAAAAATAAACCAGTTATACAAAAACTGGAAAAATGCCGTTAATAAAGCAATTACAAAAGAAAATAAATAAAATAACGGAACAAAATTTCTTTTTGCTACTTTATTTTATAAAGAGAGGAATTTTGTGTTAAGATTTAAAAAGAAATCAAATTTGTTTGTTTATTTCAATATATATTTATCAGTATTCAATGTAGATTCTTCAATTTTTTCTTCTTTTGGCAACTTTGTCTGTTAATTAATCCTCTTATTTAAAATGGTATGAATAAGCGAAAGTATAAAAACAAGAAAAACAGGGAGGATTACTATGAATAATAGTGTTTTAAATTTAATTGGAAACACTCCAGTTGTTAAAATTAATAATATTAAAAAAAATAAAAATAAAAATATAAATGTTTATGCAAAATTAGAAAGCTTTAATCCCGGTGGAAGTATAAAAGATAGAATTGCAGCGAAAATGATTGAAAAGGCAGAACAAGAAAAAAAATTAAACAGAAAAAAAACTATAATTGAAGCTTCTTCGGGAAACACTGCTATTGGTCTTGCTCTTGTCTCAAAAATAAAGGGTTATAATTTTACAGCAGTTATGAGCAAATCTGTGTCTGAAGAACGAAGAAAAATATTAAGATCGTATGGAGCAAGTATAATATTAACCTCTAAAAAAGAAAAAACTGATGGGGCAATCAGATTGGTAAATAAGTTAGTGGAAAAACATCCTGAAAGATTTTATAACCCAAACCAATTTTCAAATAAATATAATTATCTTACTCATTATTATTCAACAGGTCCTGAATTATGGAAACAGTTAAATGGTAATATTGATTACTTTATTGCTGGAATAGGAACCTCTGGTACTATACGGGGAGTTGGAAAATATTTAAAAGAAAAAAATAAAAATATTAAAATAATAGGTGTTTTGCCGGAAAAGGAGCATGGTATTCAGGGGTTAAAAAATTTGGAGGAATCAATTATTCCTGACATTTATAATGATAAAATTATTGATATATTTATTAATGTTAATACCGAAAAGTCATATAAGAATGCAAGGGATTTATCAAAAACTGAAGGTATATTTGCTGGAATGAGCAGCGGGGCTTCCTTTTTAGGAGTAAAAAAGTTAATTAAGGAAATTGATAGGGGAAATGTCGCAACAATATTTCCAGATGGAGGAGAAAAATATTTATCAACTAATTTATATCAGAACAAAAGTAATTCGGGAAAAAGGGCATCTATTTAAGTTTTACAAACCCGGGTAATATTACCCGGGTTTGTATCTTAAAATTTATTAATATAATGGAGTTAAGAAAATTACCTAAAAATCAATAGGTTGACAGAAGTTTTTATATCATTTAAGTTATAAATAGAGGTATATATGGGAGATATTGAAAAAATTCTTAAAACGGTTGAAAATAAAACTCAAAAGGAATTTATCTTAAAGGAAAGGATATTAAAATTCTTTCTGATTCTCGGAATTATTATTCCAGTTATATTTTATTTCATTTTTACTGTATTTGATAATATCTCTTATGAATTAAACCATTTTTTCTTTAGATATTTAATAAATATATTTGCCTATTTACTACTCGGTATTTTTGAAGGAAAGTATGAATATAACTTCTGGGCAAAGTTTAGGAATCTTTTAAGAAAAAAGGAAATGAAAAAAATATACAGAAATTATATTTATATTGTAGGGGTTTTTAGCTGGGGGCTACCTATCGGGATAACCTTTATAATTATTGAATGGGATCTAAATGCAGAAGTTTTATTTAATTTTGGTGTTTCAATATTAAATCTTATAATTTGGACTGCAGGTGGATATTTTTACGGACATTTATATAAATCTAAAATTAAAAATTATATAAAGAACAACTATAAATTATAACATATATCTCAATTTTCGTGATTCTGACATTTCTTTTATTATAATCAATTTGTTATATTTTATCTATGAAATTTTTCAAAATGAGAAACAAATTAAAGTATCTGGGATCATGATTTCTTCAGTTTATTCTAAATTCTTTATTCGTTAAATTGAATTGTAGTAATCAATAAATTATATATTTTTATAAAAAAAGTGATTAAAATTGATAAATTTATCACCTTTAATATAATTAATATAATAAAGCTGATGGGGGGGGAAAATGAAAAGGTCTTTTGTTTTACTGTTAATCTGTATTGTCATGATATTTAGTTTAAATTCACAGGATTTTGATTTTATCAGGCAAAAAGCGGAGGAGGGCAATCCTGTTGCTCAAACCCGGCTGGGAATCTATTACTATCAGGGTAAGAATGTTGAAAAAAATCCAGAGACGGCATTTGAGTGGTTTATGAAAGGAGCAAATCAGGGATTCCCCCTTGCACAGTATTATGTAGGAGCTATGTATAGATTTGGTAATGGTGTAGAAAAAGATCTAAAGAAGGCTATTATATGGTTTACTAAAGCTTCGAATCAAAATCAGGCCAGGGCACAGTATATGCTTGCAGCTATGTATTATCTTGGGCTTGGAACAGATAGAGATTTAATAAAAGCCTATTATTTCTATAAATTAGCAGAAAGAAATAAAGTTAAAAAAGCCGAATTAATGCTAAATGAATTAAAAAATATAATGTCCAGATCCCAAATTGATAAAGCTGAAAAAATGTTCCTAAACCGTGTAAAACAGGTTAAAAAACCAAATAAAAAGAATTCTACAAATAATAATTAATTAGTCTTTTAAGAGAACTTTATAATTCCTGCCGGACATATATCAGCGGCTCTTTTAATACTCTCTTCATATTCATTAAAATCAACATCTTCTTTAACTACTGCCAGAGCATTATCCATTTTGAACACTTCAGGACATTCCTGCACGCACATGCCGCAGGATATACATCCTTCTTCTATCCATACATTTTCTATAGCCATAATTCCTCCTTTTATTATTTTTTTATATAATATTATAAAATATGTAATTTGCAATCTTTTTTAAATAAAAATTCTTTTCTTGATTTTTATCTATCAAAATATAGAATGTTTCTAGATATAGGAGGTCAATATGGCTGTAGTTAAAGCAGTATGTATAAGTAACAATAAAGGTGAAAAAAAAATAAATATTAATGAAGGATTTTTTATAAAAGATCACGGTTTAGAAAACGATGCACATGCCGGTAGCAAAAGACAAATAAGTCTTCTTGCTTTTGAAAGTATAAAAAAAATGAGAAAAAATTTACCCGATTTGGGTCCGGGAGATTTTGGTGAAAATATAACAACCCAGGGAATTCATCTTATTGGACTTGAAATTGGAACAAAATTAAAAATTGGGAACATTATTGTTAAAATTACTCAGATAGGTAAAAAATGTCATGATAAATGTGAGATATTTAAACAGGTAGGAACCTGTGTAATGCCCAACGAAGGAGTTTTTGCAGATGTTTTAATATCAGGGCATGTTAAAACTGGGGATGAAATATTAGTAGTTAAAGATAATTAGAAAGATATTTAATATCATTATGTATATGATATCACTAAAGATCATTAAAAGGAGTTTACTATGAATAAAATTAAAAATATATTAAATAAAAATAATTTATCCAGAGAGGATATGAAATATATTTTTAAGCTAGAAGATAAAAATCAACTTCAGTATTTATATGATTATGCTTATCAAATTAAGGAGAAATATGTAGATAAGAAAGTATATTTTAGAGGTATAGTGGAATTCAGTAACATTTGTGAAAAGGATTGTTATTACTGTGGAATAAGGAAGAGTAACAGCAATATGGATAGATATACCATGGATGAAAAAGAGATCATAGAAGCTGCACAATGGGCTTATGAAAATGAATATGGTTCATTGGTGCTTCAATCGGGAGAAAGAACTGATAATGAATATGTTGAGTTTGTAGAAGAATTATTGAAAAAAATAAAGAGTATTGGAGATGGGGCACTTGGAATTACTCTATCGCTGGGGGAACAGAGTTATGATACATACAGGAGATGGTATGAAGCTGGAGCACACCGCTATTTATTACGAATAGAAACTTCCAGCAAAAGGCTGTATGAAAAGCTTCATCCTTCAAACCACAATTTTAAATCAAGATTTCAATGTCTTCAGAATTTAAGGGAAATTGGATATCAGGTGGGAACTGGTGTAATGATAGGTCTTCCCTATCAGAAGGTTGGTAATATGGTCGATGATGTGGAATTTTATCGAAAGTTTAATATCGACATGGTAGGTATGGGACCATACCTTAAGCATATGGATACCCCACTGGCAAAAAAAGTTATTAACTTTGATGAGAAAAAGCAGCTGCAATTAGGTTTAAAAATTATAGCATTAACACGAATTGTTATGAAAGATATAAATATTGCTGCTACTACCGCACTTCAGGCCTTAAATCCTGTAGGACGAGAACTGGGGCTAAAAGCAGGTGCAAATGTAGTTATGCCAAACATTACAGATAAAAAATACCGCGAGTATTATAAACTTTATGAAAATAAACCCTGTATAGATGAAGAATCAAAAGAATGCAGAAGTTGTTTGAAAAAAAGGGTAGAATCAATTGGAGAAAAAGTAGGCTTCAATGAATGGGGGGATTCACCTCATTATTTCAAAAGAATATCCCAAAAAGAGTAAAGGATACTGTGGTCTGAATTCTGTGATCTGTGTCTTGGCTCCTAATTGACTGAAATAAAAATGAATATTATAATTATATAATTTTTTAGTAAATCATATTAAATATTTGTTTTCTGATACTTTTCATCCTCAATAGAAGATTTAGTAAAGGTTACACCAAGTTCCGAAGTAAAACCCTATGAGATCGATCATAGCAAACTTAAATTTATTACTATTGATCATTTACTGTTTACTTTCAATTCTTAATTAAAATAATATCTTTCTTGAATAATAATTTTTTCTTATCTATAATAAAATATAGGTGATATTATGAACAAAATAGCATTAGTCTTAAGCGGTGGTGGAGCTAAGGGGTTTGCTCATATAGGAGTATTAAAAGCTCTTGAGGAGCATGATATATCTCCTGATATTATAGTAGGGACCAGTATGGGAGCAATTATTGGTGGATTTTACAGCAGTGGAGTATCATTAAAAGATATTGAGGAGATTGCCAGTACTTTTGATTGGAAAGAATTTGCTAAGATTCTTGTTTTACCCACTTCTGAAACAGGAATAATTAAAGGTGATAAAATAGTAAAGTTTTTCAGAAACATCATTGGCTATACAAAGATTGAAGACCTTTCTACAAAATTTTCAGCAGTTGCCTTTGATTTGAAAAATAACTGTGAAACCATAATAGATGGTGGTGATCTCGTTTCTGCATTAAGAGCCAGTATGGCAATTCCGATGATTTTTTCTCCATTTATATATAAAGGTAGGGTTCTATTTGATGGAGGATTAATAAACCCGCTTCCTATTGATGTTGCTAAAGAATACAACCCAAATACTATTATTGCTGTTAATGTTATGAAAAAAAAGATAAAAAATTTCTCCAGAGAGAGAATTGGTATAAATCTTGATTATTATAAAGATAAAAATAAAAAAAAGAAACGCAAATTCAAGAAAAAGTTGGATTCAAATTTTCTTTTAAAGCAGGTTAAGAATGATTCACAGAAAAATATAATAAAAGAAAAAATATTTAAACTTTATGATTTTTTTGATGACTATTTTGATAAAAATAATGAGGATAAACCGTTGTCTAAAATGGATATATTGGAAAACATCTTTTATATAACACAAAACTATTTCATTGAGTCAAAAGCTGGCGAAAACAATCGTGATGTTGATATTTATTATGAGCCAATATTTGATACAGTTAATTTTTTCGATTTTTCCAGAGCAAAATATCTTATAGATAAAGCAGAAAAAGAGATGAAAAAAATACTTGATGATAAAAATATCAAATGATAAAATATAATATAATTGTTTTTAAGGAGTTTAGAAATGGAATTAAAAGAAAATATTTACCCCGAATTAATATTTGTTGAAGAGAAAGAATTTGATAGGAATGAATTATTTGATTTTTTGACCAAAAAAATAGGAAAATTAAAAAAATGGGATCATAAAAAACTTTTGGATGCAATAAATAGGAGAGAAAAAAAATTAACCACCGGAATAGGTTTAAATGTGGCTATTCCCCATGCAAGGATAGAAAAATGGGGGAATACTGTTATTTCATGTATGAGGGCAAAAAACATAAAAAATTATCCTACTATGGATAACTCACCTGTTCAAATTGTTTTTTTGTTTATTTCAGATAGGAATAACCCCTGTGAACATGTAAATATTATATCAAAAATTTCATATATTATTGCTGAAGATAATAACATTGAAATATTAAAAGCTGCTAAAACTAAAAATGAGTTGTATAATTCAATTATTGAAATGTGTGAAACATTATGATATTTTTTATTCATGGATTTTGAAAAATATTCAAAATATATAACTGATAGAAGATATAGCAAACTTTTAAATATTCTAAATAAACGTTCTGATTATTTTACTTTTGTTTTTGAAAATTTTTATGATTCTCATAATATCTGTGCTGGTTTAAGAAGTATTGAAGGCTTTGGATTCCAGGATGTTCATGTTATAGAGGGAAAAAACAAATTTGAAATCAGTAAAGGAATAACTCAGGGAGCTCACAAATGGCTGACGATAAATAAATATGATACTGTAAACAAATGTAAAAATGAGTTACAAAAAAGAGGATACAAATTTTATATAGCTGAACCAAATGATGAATATCCTCCCCTTGATAGAATGGAATTTAAGAATGAAGCGGCTTTTCTGTTTGGTCAGGAAGGATATGGTGTTTCAGATGCAGCTCGGGAACTTGCCGATGGATTTTTTTATATTCCTATAAACGGTTTTGTTGAAAGTTTTAATGTATCCGTAACTGTTGCGATAACTGCTTATATTCTAAGAAACTTTTTGGAATCCAAACTGAAAGAAGATAAATGGTTATTAAGTGAAGATAAGAAAGATAGAGTTCTTGAAGATTGGTTCAAAAAAGAAAACAGTATTAAAAAAATACTGAGAGCAAAAAATAAAATCTAATTTTTTCAGGGAGGTTTTTATGAAAAAAGTTCTGGTTACTTATGAGATCCCGGAGAATGGGCTTGAAATTTTAAGAAAACATTTTGAAGTTGATATAAATAAAACTGATAAACCTTTAAATAAAGAATATTTTAAAAAAAATATTTCGAATTATTTTGGAGTTCTTACAATGCTTTATGATCCAATTGATAAAGAAGTATTAAATAGAGCGAAAGATAATGTTAAAATTATTTCTAATTACGCTGTAGGATATAATAATATAAATATTGATATTGCAAGGGATTACGGGATTACAGTTTGCAACACCCCGGGGGTTTTGACCAATGCTACTTCTGAAATAGCATTTGGATTAATGATTTCCATAATGAGAAGGATTGTTGAAGGAGATAAATATGTTAGGAAGAATAATTTTAATGGCTGGCGCCCAAAACTTTTAATAGGAGAGGAACTGAAAAATAAAACTGTTGGAATTTTTGGAATGGGAAGAATAGGAAAGGCTTTTGCAAAAAAATGTAATGGGTTTGATATGAATATTATCTATCATGATAGGAATCAATTGAATCCTGAAGAGGAAAAAAAATATAATGCCAAATTTGTATCTTTTTTAGAATTAATAAAAAAAAGTGATATAATTTCTATACATGCACCTTTAACAGAAGAAACGAAACATTCATTTACTGAAGATACTTTTGACAAAATGAAAAATGGTACATATATAATAAATACTGGAAGAGGGGCAGTAATTAAAGAAAGCGATCTGGTAAAAGCTTTAAAAGAAAAGAAAATAAAAGCAGCGGGGCTTGATGTTTATGAACATGAACCTGAAATACACAATGAATTAATTGATATGGAGAATGTAGTTTTACTCCCTCATATAGGCAGTGCTTCAAAATATGCCAGGGAAGAAATGAGCAGAATGGCTGCGCAGGCTATTGTAGATGTTTATAAAGGAATAGCTCCCGAAAATAAGATTGTATAAAGGATATAATGGAACAGGAAAAAAAAGAAAATATATATATATTAAAAAAGTTAATTGAAAAAGAAAATTTTAGAAAACTAAAAAATTATAGTCTGGATAATTTACTTGATTTTTTTAATATTTTAGATGATAAAAAGGTTAAACATTTTTTTTCAAAGCTTCCCTTAAAATATAAACGAGATATTATTAATCATTCAAATATTCATTTAACAACAGAAATTATTAATATTCTGGAGGAAAAAACTGATAACAAAATATATAGAATAATTAAAAAATTAGATCTTGATGATATAGCAGATATACTTCTTGAATTTAATGAGGATAAAAGAAAAAACATTCTGGAGTTTTTTAGCCGAAAAAAGAAATCTAACTTAAAAAATCTGTTGACCTATCCGGAAGATACTGCCGGTGGAAGAATGACAAAAGATTATTTTATAACTAATTCGGCTAAATCGGTAGGTGAAGTAAAAGAAATATTAAAAAATACTGAGAATATTCATTCTTTATTGTATATATATGTAGTTGATACAAATAAAAATCTGGAAGGTGTCCTTTCACTTCATGATTTACTGCTTGCCAAAGATTCCGATATAATAAGTGATATCATGACAGAAAATGTTATTAGTGTGGATGCATATGCTGATCAGGAAGAAGTGGCTAATTTAATAGAAAAATATGATTTTTTTGCTTTACCCGTAATTAATTCTCACAACAAACTTATAGGGATGATTACTTCAGATGATATTATTGATGTAATTAGGGAAGAAGAACTGGAAGATGTATATAAAGCTGTAGGAATAGAAGAAGAAGATATATATACAAAAAATATTTTTTCAGTTGCTAAAATGAGATTGCCATGGCTTGTTACGACTTTTTTTGGAAGTATGTTTTCTGCTTTTTTATTATCAATTTTTAAAGCTACTTTGCAGGAAATAGTAATCCTGACAAGTTTTATTCCCGTTATAACAGCTATGGGAGGAAATATCGGCACCCAAACGGCAACTATAATTGTTAAAGGTATGGCGCTGGGATTTATTAATTTCGAAAAATTAAAAAAGACTTTATTAAGAGAATTGAGCGTTGCTTTTATTATGAGCATAGTAGTAGCTGCTATTATATCATCAATTGCTGTTATATGGCATGGTAAATATGTCCTGGGGATTATACTTGGTATCTCCATGATACTTGGAATTACAGCATCATCTTTTGTAGGAACTGTTACACCTTTTCTTATGAAAAAATTTAAAATTGATCCTGCAATTGCGACCGGGCCGTTTGTAACAACTGCGAATGATGCAATGGGTATTGTCATTTACTTGTCTCTTGCAACTGTTTTTATTAATTCTTTAGGATAATGTCAAAAATAAAGTTAGAGGGATTCATTTTATACAAAACAAAATTTCAAAATACTTCTTTAATTTTTGATTTTTTCACCAGAGAAAAAGGTAGATTATCATTTATTGCAAAAGGAGCCCTTAGAGAGAAAAGTAAATTTTTGGGAGAACTTGAGTTTTTAAATTATCTGCATGTATTTTTTTACTACAGGGAAAATAAGGGTATATATACATTAGCCGACACAGAATTAATAAAAAGTTCAGAGTATATTATTAAAGAACCAGATGTTTTTTTCAAACTGGGGGAACTGGTTTCATTTATTAGAAAAACTATTCCTCAAAAGGAAAAACATCCCGAAATATATGATAAATTTAAAATTATGCTGAGAGGTATTAGAAATGGTAAATCCTATAAAGCAATTCTTTACTTTTTTTACTTTTTTTTGAAATTTCTTGGATGGAAGATAAGTTTCAATAATCAATGTCAATGTGGGAATTCAGCTAATTTAAATTACCTGGATTATTCCAACGGCAGTTTTTCCTGCAATAAATGTAAAAAAGGATTTGAGTTAAACAGAAACTTCTATAAAGACATAGAAATGTTGATATTCGGGAATGCTAAAAATTTATTTATTGATAAAAATAAATTTATGGATTACTACTTAATATTTAAAAAATATTTAACTTACCATATCTCATAGAGTAATATTCTGAGAAGAAGATGACAAATCCTGTTATAGAAAAAATTTTCAAATTAAAGAAAAGAATATCAAGAATTTTAAAATTACTGTAATCAAGAACAAAAAAGAATAAATAAGTTAAAATTGAAATGGTTAAAATAAAATCAATAAAGGCAAAAAAATATAGCCAGTATTTCCCGGATTTAAGAAAATATATCTTCCAGAAAAAGATTGACAGTGAGAGGAAAAAGTATACAAGAAAAAAGTATAAGATTTTTAGAAGTAAATTTTTAGGCAGGAACATATCTATGAAAAAACTGGAAAGAAAAGCAATCAAGAATGAGTAAAATAAAAATGTAACGAATTTTGTAAAAAATTTAAAATTAAAAAGCATCATAATTGAAAAAGTTGATATGAAAGTGTATATAAGAATAGGAATAGGATCCATACCGTTTGTAAATATAAAAATATTTAATATTAACGAAAATAAGGTTGTTATTAGAGATATTTTTATTGAACGTGATATAATTATCTTCATAAAAACACGCCCAGGAGGATTCGAACCCCCAACCTATTGATCCGTAGTCAATCGCTCTAAATCCAATTGAGCTATGGGCGCAACAGAAAATATTATACTTATTTGTTTAAAAATGTCAAAGAAATTCTATGATTTACTATAGCAATGAAAAAATTAACTCTATCATTTCAACTTTAAGTATGAAATTTTCTGAAGAAGATTTGGAAGAAAATTAATTACATTTACTAATCTCATTTCTTGATTATTATTAAATAATATCTATAATAATAATTATGAAACATAGATTAAAATCTATATCAGGAATTTTTCATATATTAAGTTATTTAACACTTCTTTTTTCTTTCATACTGATAGTACCTATGATATTTGCCTTATTTTTTGATGGAATAGAAATTTTTTATTCTTTTGTGTATACTTTTCTGAGCTCTTTAGTATTGGGAGGCATATTGTTCTTTTTTACACAAAAAAAAGAGCTCAATTTGTCCCAGGGAATGATTGTCTGTGCTTTAGGATGGTTGTTTTTTTCATTTATTGGAGCTATTCCATATATATTGGGTATTAATCAATCTTTTGTAAATTCATATTTTGAAGCAATGAGTGGTTTTACCACCACGGGGATTACAATGTTTACCGGTCTTAACTCAATGCCTAAAAGTATTCTTTTATGGAGAAGTTTAACCCAGTGGCTTGGGGGACTGGGGATAATAACGTTTTTTATTGGAATTTCATCTAAAATTTATGGTGCTCACCGATTGTTTGGAGCCGAAAGTCATAAAGCTGAAACCGATAGACCCACACCCGGACTTATTAATACAGTAAAGATATTATGGTTGATTTATACCTTTTTTACTTTATTAATTATTTTTTTATTACATTTGAACGATGTATCCCTTTTTAATAGCATAAATCATGGTCTTACAGCTTTATCAACAGGGGGTTTTTCAACATTTGACCAGAGTATTGCCTACTTTTCAATCAACAATTATGCAAATTCTGGTGCAATTGAATATATTATTATACTTGGTATGCTTCTGGGAGGTATAAGTTTTTTGCTTCATTATTTTTTCTTAAGAGGAGAAATAAAAAAAGTTATTCAAAACATAGAATTCAGATACTTTATAGGGATTTTATTATTATTTTTTACTCTTATTCTTGGAGAGAGAATATATTCTGAAAATATATTCAGCAATGTAGCAATTTTTTCAAAAGAATTCTGGTTAATTTTAGAAAAAAATATTCGTACTGTTCTTTTCCAGGTAGTTGCAATATTAACAACTACGGGTTTTGGTACAAAAGATATTGGTAATCCCTATTTTGGTGCAGTTGCTAAACAGATTTTTTTGGTAGCAATGTTTATAGGTGGATGCGTTGGTTCCACTGCCGGGGGGTTTAAAGTTCTAAGGATTGCTATTCTCAATAAAATAGCCAAATTGAAAATATTTAAGATGTATGCACCAAGAAGGGCACTTGATACACTCTATTTTGAAGGAAAAAAAATAGAAAATGAAGAAATAAATAGGATAACTACAATATTTTATACCTGGTTGGTATTAATATTAATTGGAGGATTATCTACTGCATTTTTATCAAATCATGGGGCATTGGCTTCTGCTTCGGGTATGTTTAGTGCTTTAGGCAATATAGGGCCGTGTTATATGTCAGTAAATGAGATGATAGTACTGCATCCAGTAGTGAAAATTGTATATATTATTGGAATGCTGGCCGGACGTTTGGAAATTTTACCTGTATTGCTTTTATTTACTAAAAAAGCATGGTACTAAGAAAGGAGATTATATGTATATAATTGTTGCAGGTGCTGGAAATGTGGGAAGTCAAATAATCAAAATACTTTCCGAAAATAAGCATGATTTAGTTGTTATAGATAAAGATAAAGAGGTATGTGAAAGGGTATTTGCAGAAACAGGAGTGATTACTATAAATGGAGATGCTAATAATATTAATGTATTAAAGGATGCAGGTGCAAAGAAAGCTGATTATCTTCTATCTTTTCTTCACAGCGATCCTCAAAATATTTCAACTGCTATTCTTGCTAGAACGCTTGGTGTTTCAAAAGTTTTAGCTTTTGTTAGAAAACATACCTATGAAGAAGCTTATAAAGCAGCCGGTGTGGATACTACTGTGAAATTAAGTGATCTTTTAATTAATCAGATTGTTATGGAGATTGAAAAACCTCCAGTAAAAGAGATTGCAAATCTGGGCCCTAAGAGAGCAAACATATACGCGATACAAATTCCTACATCATCAAAAAATATAAATAAAACAATTGAAGAAATAACTGGAGTTAAAAAGTTTCCCCAGGAAAGTGTGTTTATTGGAATTTACAGGGAGAAAGAAGACAAATATTTAATTCCCCGGGGAAATAATGTTTTACAGGAAAATGATGAGGTGTTTATTGTATCAAAGCCTGAAAATATAAACAGTATTTCAAAATTATTAATCAAATAAAATAAGTTGGTGTAAATGTCTGCAATTCTGGCAAAAGTTAAGAGAAAAAAAGTTGTTGAATCTATCCATAGAGGTTATATTGCTGTTGTAAATAGCCAGAATAAAGTAATTTATAAAAAAGGGGATATTAACCGCATTACCTATATAAGGTCTTCAGCTAAACCTATACAGGCCTTAAATGTTATTTTAAGTGGAGCATATAAGCATTTTGGATTTTCGACTCAGGAGCTTGCATTAATGTGTTCTTCTCATTTTGCAGAAAAAAAACATATTGAAATATTGGAAAAATTTAAAACCAGAATACTAAAGAATAATGCTGGAATTCAAGTAGGAAAAATCGAAGCTGTTTTTTGATGAAATATCTTAGAAATAATGCTATATTTATTTTGCTATGGTTTTCTTTTCTTTTTCTGTTTCTAATTATTGGAAATATTAAATTGCTCCCTCAATTAAAATTTTTCTTTTTTAATCTAATTATAATAGTTATAATTTCTGTAATATTTACATGGATTAATGAGAATTTTACAAAAAAGAAAAAATGGTATTCAATATTTATTGTGATTATATTTATGACAATAGATCAAATAATAAAATCGTTCATTTTTTTTAAATTATATGAAAAAAGCTTTTTAAAAAATATTGAAATAATTGATCCAGTAACAAATTTCAGGGGGTCGTTTATAGGAGAACTTTTACAAATAGATATAAAGTTATATATTTATTTTATTGTTTATATTATTTCGATGTTTATTATTATTGAAGGATACAGATTTTATAGCAGTATTGAAAGAAAAAGTTTTTGGTCGTATTGGGTTTTTTTATCTCTGGTAAGTGGGATATTCTTCTCCGCTTTTAATAAGTTAATATGGGGCAAAAGTATCGATTTTATATATTTTAAGCCTTTATTTCATTCAGATTTTAAGGATTTAATTTTAATTACGGGTTTATATGCTTTTTTTGTTGAAATATTTGATAATAAAAAAAATTTGCAAAAAATATTACACTGGAGTTTTAGTAATGAAATTAAATTATCAAAACATTTTTTAAAATTTGTTTTAAAAGATATAAAAAAATTTTTCTTTTATTTAAAAAACTAATCAATTTTAAAATGTTGATTTTATTAACAATTATTTTATAATTAAATCTGTTAATAAAGGAGGGTCTATGAAATCAAAAGTTTATATGTTCAATTTGAGAGCAAGAGGTGAAGCTGATAATAAGGCAAATAAATTAAACAGAATTATGGATATTGAAGAGTTTAAGCAGATATTTAACAAAGATGAACTAACCGGAATTAAAATTCATTTTGGAGAAAAAGGGAATGATGGATATATTAACCCAACCTATGTACGGGTAATAGTTGATAAATTAAAAAAACTGGGTGTTAAACCGTTTTTAACCGATACAAATACCCTTTATACTGGAGAGAGGAAAAATTCTGTTGATCATATCAATACAGCGATTTATAATGGGTTTTCATATGCTACTGTAAATGCTCCTGTTATAATTGCTGATGGAATTAACAGCCAGAATTATAGGGATATCAAAATTAATAAAAAACATTTTGATAATGTAAAAATAGCCAGTGATATATTAGAATCCGATAGCTTGGTTGTTATGTCCCATTTTAAAGGGCACATTTTAGCTGGATTTGGTGGAGCTATAAAAAATTTAGCCATGGGATGTGCTCCTGAAATTGGTAAAAGAGCTCAGCATGCTGTATGGCCTGAAGTTATTGAAGAAAAATGCATAGGATGTGGTTTATGTGCTGAAAATTGTCCTAAAGAAGCTATTACTATAGAGAATGCAAAGGCAAAAATCGATTTGAGTAAATGTATCGGGTGTGGGGAATGTGTAAATGTGTGCCAGGAAGAAGCTATTGATATGGATTGGGATGTGGAAATAAAAGATTTTCTTGAGAGATTATCTGAATACGCATATGGTGCGGTTCTTGATAAAAAAGAAAAAGTTGTATATATCAACTTTTTAATGAATATAACTCCTGATTGTGATTGTACTCCCTGGAGTGATCATCCCATAGTGCCGGATATTGGTATATTAGCTTCCAAAGATCCTGTTGCTCTTGATAAAGCATCCCTTGATCTCGTAAACAAGCAGAAAGGATTTCAAAATTCTAAGTTAAAAGATAACCATCAACCGGGAGCAGATAAATTTAAAGGGTTAAATCCAAAAATTGAAAATATACTTCAGTTAAAACATGCTGCGGATATTGGACTTGGCAAACTGGAATATGATTTGATAGAAATGGACGGTTGATTTATGCATAATGATAAGATGAATATAGATTTAAACACCCTAATGATTAAAATTAAGGAAAAAGTTGAAGATAAATATGATTATGTAGTTGCAATTGAAAGAGGAGGTATCCTGCCTGGATATTTGATATCCAGGTTTTTGGATATTCCGTTAAAAACTATTAAAATTAAATTTAGAGATGACAGGCATAATAGAATTTATGATAACCCGGTTATAGAAAAAAGGTTGAATATTAATTTAAATGGGAAGAATATTTTAATTGTTGATGATGTATCAAATACAAAATCTACTCTAAAAAGGGCTAAATCATTATTCAAAAAAAGTAAAATAGAAACTTTAGTAATATCGGGAGATGCTGATCATTCTCTTTTTGGACCACATGATAAATGTATAGAGTGGCCTTGGGAATGAAATATTGGAAAATAGGTCTAATACCTTTTTAAAATTGTTCAAATCATATAAATTGATTCTGTAAATTGTCATTTATAACTTCCTATTTCTTTACTAATAAAAAAAATGTAATATATACTTGACAATATTACCCATTGTTTGTATGTTAAATATAATAACAAATTAAAGAAAGGGGAAAATATGCTTTATGGTGAGAAAATTAGACAGTTAAGGAATAAAAATAAAATGACCCAGCAGGAGTTAGCTCATAAAATTGGGGTAACAAGACAGACTATCTCTGCCATGGAAAATGACGATTTTAACCCTTCTTTAAAATTGTGTATTAAAATTGCAAAGGCTTTTGATACTTCTCTTGATGAAGTTTTCTGGAAGGGAAATGTTATAGATAAATTAAAAAACATAAAAAAATTATTTATTACCGACATAGGAAGTACAACAACAAAAGGTTTATATCTGAAAAACATAAATGGCAATCTTACGTTTATAGGAGAAGCTAACACTCCTACAACAGTGGAGTTACCTGATGAAGATGTTAAAATTGGGGTTATAAATACAGCAAGGGAGATTGAAAAAAAATCTAATGAAAAATTATTAACGGGTAAGAATAAACTTAAGATTCCATATATTACCACCAGTTCAGCCGGAGGAGGGCTGCAAATAATGGTTTTTGGCTTAACAAAAACCGATACTGGTAAAGCTGTTGAACTTACAGCTTATGGAGCAGGTGGAGTACTTTTAGGAAAATTTACAATAAGTGATGATTTATCTGAAATAGAAAAAATGAAATTAATAAGAGATTTGCATCCGGATTTAATATTAATGGCCGGTGGGATAAATGGAGGAAATATTGCCGGAGTAGTGAGGTTAGCAGAACTATTAAAGTTATCAGAACCAACAACAAAATTTAAAAGAAATGAAAGACCTGATTTAATTTTTTGCGGTAATGAAGGTGCAAGAAAATATGTTAAGGAAACTCTCAAAGACACATTTAATTTACATATGGTTGAAAATATAAGGCCTGAACCGGAAAAAATGAATTTTGAACCTGCAAAAAGTAAAGTACATGAATTATTCATGGAAAATGTTATGGAAAGGGCCCCGGGATATTCCGAATTAAAAAAATGGGTTAAAACAAATATTTTACCAACTCCAAAAGGTGTTGAAAATATTCTCAATCTTTATTCCTATGAAAACAATCTTAATACCATACTTGTAGATATGGGCGGTGCAACTACTGATATTTTTTCTAATATCCTTGGAGATTACGATAGAACAGTATCTGCTAATATAGGAATGAGTTATTCTATTTCTGAGATACTTCATCAGACTGGAATTGAAAATATTATGTCATATTTTCCAGATAATACAGATGAAAATTTTATTAGAAATTATATTTCAAATAAAATGCTTAATCCAACATATATACCCGAAAATAATTCGGAAATAGAAATCGAAAATGCTGTAGCGAGTGAGGGGATCAATTTAGCCTGGAAGAAACATATTGATTTAAATTATGATATTCATCATATTGGATTTTTAGAGCAAAAAGTAAAAAAAATAAATACATCTCCATTTGATACAGTTTTAAGCAGAAAAGAAGAGGATCCTAAAAATAAATTCTTCCAGCAGAAGGATTTTGATGTAATCATTGGAGCTGGAGGAGTATTGGCTGAGAATAAAGATAAAAAAGATTTGATAAAAATACTGATTGAAGGTTTTAAACCCAGAGGGATAACCAAACTTGCGGTGGATAAAACATTTAAAAGTCCACATATGGGTATTCTTGCAGAACTGGATCCCGAAAAAGCAGTTGAGATATATAAAAATCAAATTATTGATGAACTGGCATATGTTGTTGCTCCTACAGGTAAATTCAAAGATAACAATAAACTATTAACAGTTATTAATAACGATACAGAAGAAAAAAAGGATATAATATATGGTGATATTCTCTATTATCCCGAAGGTGCTAATTTAACTATTATTCCCGAAAAAAATGTATTTGTTTCAAAAAATATTAAAAAAGAAGATCTAAAAACAAATTTAGCGGTTGTTATTGATGGCAGGGGGAGAGGAGAATATCTAAAAAGGAAAAAATTAAATCTTTACGAGAACTCTCATTTTCAGATAAACAACATTGAATATAAAACAAATGTATATAAAAGCAATCCCAAAATAGAGGAAGGAGAGTTTATATTTGAGAGGAAACTTCCTTATAAAGGAGAAATTTTTGTAAAAAAAGGTGAAAAAGTAAAACCTGATACCATAATTGGGGAAAACAAGTTTACCCCTCCAAGAATTTTTATAATAGATTTAAAAAGAGTAGTTGGATATAATAACTTTGATAAACTGGATTCCCGGGATATTCGAAAAGGAATTATGGTTAATGAAGGAGATAATGTAAAAATGCACCAGAAAATTTTTAAGGCAGATCTTGGGTTGTTTGGATCCAAGGTCACATATACCTCGCATGTAAGGGGAAAAGTATTACAAATTGAAGATAACGGCCTGATTGTATTAAGAGAAATTCAGGATTATTCAAAAAAACCCCAAAAAGTTGAAATTGCCAAAAGATTGAGGGTAAAACCATCACATATTAAAGGATATCTAAATGTAAGAGAAGGTGATTTTGTATATAAGGGACAGGGGCTTGCTACTTCTCCCAAAAAGGAAGTTTTTATAAAATCCCCCTCAACAGGTACTATTAAAGAAATAAATACGGATGAGGGATATCTAATTGTACACTATGATTTGGAGCCTAACAGGTTGATGGCATTTACAAGAGGGGAAATAATTGAAGTTAAAGAAAATATATCAGCAAAGATAAAAACCAGGGGGATAACAATCCGCGGGAGAATAGGATTCGGTAATGAAAATTACGGTCAGGTAATTACTGTTAAAGATACCGAAAATATTGAAGGAAGATTTAAAAATAAAGTTTTATTGTCATTTAAACCGATAAATTATGAATTTCTTAAAAAAGCTGAAAAAATCAGGGCTGCAGGCATTATTGCTCCTTCTATTAACAATAAAGACTGGGTTGACTTTTATAATGAAGAAATTGGAGTAGCTTTAACTGGTGAAGAAAATATTGATTTTACCCTCATATTAACGGAAGGATTTGGTAAATTAAACATGAACGATGAATATGAGAAATATTTAGAAGAGATAGACGGTAAATATGTTAGCCTTTCGGGAAGAACCCAGATAAGAGCTGGTGTGAAAAGACCTATGATAGTGGTTAGTTGAATATTTATCATTTTATTTAATTACGGTTAAACTTGAATAGTCAGTATAAGATGTTATAATTGCTGTAAAGAAATTTTAAAAGAAGGGGCGTTTTGTTTAAAAATATTAAAAGCTTGAAATCAAAATTAGTATATGGATATGTTTTAATAATTGTAATATTATTTCTTATTACAATGTGGTCAATAATAAATTTTACAGGTCTTTCTGATTCTATTACTAATATTATGGATGAAAACTATAACAGTATAAAAGCATGTGAAAGTTTGATTGAATCTATAGAAAGACAGGATAGTGCAATTTTGATGATTTTAAACGCCCAGGAAGAGAAGGGTAGAAATACCTTTAGAAAAAACGAAAAAGATTTCTATAAATGGTTAAGCAGGGTTAAAGACAGAAGTAGTATTGATGGAGAAAAATCGACTATAAAATCTATAAAGGACAATTATGTTAAATATTTAAATTACTACGATACATTTCAGGGAATTAAAGATAATGATAAAAGAAGAAATTATTATAATGAAGAATTATTCCCGGTTTTTCTTCAAATAAAAAATAAAATACGTGACTTGAGAGGAATAAATCAGAATCAGATGTTAAATGCCCATAAAAAAGCAAATTTAAGAGTAGATCATGCTATGATATCTACAATTATTATATCTGCAATTGCAATTATAATTGCAATTATGTTTAGTTTTTATTTATCAAAACAAATACTCAAACCTATCAATAAATTGAAAAAAGCTGTAAATGAGATCTCAAAAAGAAATTTTAAATATAAATTACAGATGAAATCATCAAATGAAATAGGAGATTTGATTAAACAGTTTAATAATATGATTGATAGATTACAGGATTATGAAAAATTGAATGTAAAGAAACTTTTAGATGAAAAAAATAAATTTGAAGCAATTATAAATAATATAAATAGCCCTCTAATGGTTTTAGATAATGAAAATAAAATTATTATGATAAATCAAAAAGCAAGGAAGTTATTTAATATTCAACATTATGATGAAAATAAGCATTTTTTGGAAGTAATAAATAATGATAAATTATTTGATAAAATAAAAGAATCAAAAGAAAATGAAGATCTAGAAGAGAAATCTATAGAAGTTAAAATAGATGAGAAAGAAAAGCATTATAAAGTAAATACAAATAATATTATTGATGAAAATAAAGAAATAAAATACCTGGTTATTCTTCTGGAAGACATAACCGAATTAAAGCAAATAGACCAGATGAAATCGGAGTTTGTATCTATGGTAACCCATGAATTTATGACCCCGTTAACTTCTATGAATATGGGCCTTGAAATGATATTTAACGAAGAAGTTGGAAAAATTAATGATGAACAGAAGGAACTGCTTAAAGCAGCATTGGAAGATACTAACAGATTAAATGAACTTGTAGATAACTTACTGGATTTATCAAAAATTGAATCAGGAAAAATACAGATGAGTTTTGATAAGGTTAATGTTAAAAAATTGATTAACAAAAATGTTAAATCGTTTAAAAAAAAGGCCAAGGAAAAAGGCCTTGAAATGAAAGTAGATAATATTTCAGAAGATTTGTACATATATGCAGATCCAAGCAAAATTAGCTGGGTTGTATCTAATCTATTGGATAATGCTTTAAGATATACTGATAAAGGTTTAGTTGAGATATCTGCGGAAAAAATAGGTTATAGAATATATATATATGTTAAAGATAATGGCATAGGTATTCCGGAAGAATATCAGGATAAAATATTTGATAAATTTATACGGGCCGATAATACTGGAGAGGTAAAGGGGACAGGTTTAGGACTTACTATCGTAAAAGAAATTGTAAAAGCACATGAGGGATCAATTTGGGTTGAAAGTAAAGAAGGAGAAGGTTCTAAATTTGCTTTTCATGTTCCAATGTATAAAGAAAAAGAGAATAAAAAAGGGGAAATTCTTGCCTAAAATAATGCTTGCGGATGATGAAAAAAATATTCTTTCGGTTTTAGATGGTATTAGAGCAGTTGAACAAGCACAAAAAGAAATACCGGATCTTGTTCTATATGAAGCTCTTCAGGAAAAACCTAAAACTTCTGATATTCCGGTAATTTTTTACCTGTCAAATTTAAAAAAAAAGGATGTAGGTAAAGCTTTGGAAGTGGGAGAAAAAGATTATTTAACAAAACCGTTAACTAAGAAAAAACTTTTGAAAATTATAAAAGAAAGATTAGAAAGGAGAAGATAAAATGGAAAAGAATATTTTAATAATTGATGATGAAAAAAATATTAGAATGACTTTAGAAAAGGCATTAGCAGAAGATAATTATTCTATAGATATGGCTATTAATGGAGAGGAAGCCTTAAAAAAAATCAAAGATAAACATTATTCAGTTATTTTACTGGATTTGAAACTTCCGGGAATGGACGGAATAGAAGTATTGGAAAAAATTAATGAGCTTGATTATGAAACTAATATTATTATAATTACTGGTTATGGTTCTATAGAATCTGCTGTAAAAACTATGAAGCTTGGGGCTATAGATTATTTGAGAAAACCTTTTAAACCAGAAAAAATTCGTGAACTTGTAAATGAAGTATATGAAAAATATGATATCAAAATTGATGAAAACGCAGAAAATACAGAGGATTTTAATAAAATAATAAATTTAGCTAAAAACAAAATTAATAATAAAGACTTTAATGAAGCAGAAAAATTATTGCAAAAAGCTACGGGCAAAAAATCTACAAAACCGGAACCTTTTAACCTTCTTGGTGTTATTTATGAACTACAAAATAAGCAAACAGAAGCTATGAAAATGTATAGAGCTGCTCTTGCTTTAGATCCCTCATATAAACCTGCCGATGAAAATCTTGAAAGAGCAGGAAGGTTAAATCCTAATAAAGACGATTTAAATCTTGGTGAAAACAAACCAGAAAACAAAAAGGAATAGTTATGTTTATTCTAGTTATTGGATGTAGAAGAACTGGAAGTAAACTGGCCGGTATTTTATCACAAAAAGGTCATGATATTGTTATACTTGATAAAAACCCTGAAAAATTTAGAAGACTTTCTTTAGAATTTTCAGGATTTAAAATAGAGGGTGATGCATTAGAGCATGATATTCTAAAAAAAGCAAAAATAACAGATGTTGATCTTTTAATTATCACTACTGGGAATGATAAAATTAATTATTTTCTAGCACAGCTGGCTAAAACTGAATTTGAAATAGACGATATATATGTAAGGATTAAAGATCCAGAAAAAAATAGAATGTTCAAAGATCAAAGCAAAATTAAAGTTGTTAATCCTTTGGATTTACTTCTGGATGATATTTTAGCCAGTATTGATAAAAAGGGGGAGAAGGATGCAAATTAATTTAGTTGGCGGGGGTAAACTACTATTCCATCTTGCCAAAAAACTTATATCTCAGGGCCATGAACTGGTGATTATCAATAAAGAGGAAGAAAACTCAAAATATTATGCAAGAAATTTAAATGCTAAAGTCATAAATGGAGATGCTACCGATCCCATTATACTTGAAGATGCGGATACTTATAAAGCAGATATCTTGATTAGTTTAATTCAAAAAGATTATGAAAATCTTTTTATCTGCCAGATGGGTAAAATTTATTTTGATGTTGAAAAAACTGCTGCTCTGGTAAATAATCCCGATAATGAAACTCTTTTTAAACAATTAGGGATTGAGGTTGTTTTTAATATTACTGATTTTTTAACTTCTTTAATTGAAAGAAATATTTTGATTGAAGATATAAAAAATATTTTTACCCTTGAAGAAGGAAACATAAGTATCAGTCAGATTATAATACCTGAAGATGCTCAAACCATAGGAACTAAAATAAAAAATTTAGAATTTCCTCAAAACAGTATGATAGGCCCAATTCTTAGGAATAATAATATTATTATTCCCAAGGGGAATACGGAATTAAAGGCAAATGATAAAGTTCTGATTTTGTCTCTACCCGATAAACAATCAGAAGCCATTAAGTTGCTGGGTGGTAAGATCTAATGAAGTATAAAAATATATTAAAAAATCGATACCGGGCTATTTTTAAATATACTGGAACTATTATTTTAATTTTAAGTTTTGTATTGTTACTTCCTCTTTTAAGTTTGTTTCATAATCCATCGGAAATTAATTTTGTTGATGAATTTCTTTTGGCATTTTTTCTAGCTTTAATAACAGGAACAATTTTGTATTTTATTTTAGGGAAAAGTTCAGAAGCTATCACCTTGAGGTTAAAAGAAGGTGGGATTATTGTAGTTTTTAGCTGGATTCTAGCAATAATTATTTCATCTCTTCCCTTTTATTTGGGGATGAATATGTCATTGACGAACAGTATTTTTGAATCAGTTAGTGGATGGACAACTACTGGTCTTACAGTTGTAAATGAAGCTGAAACACCTTCTATTTTTCTCTTATGGAGAAGTATAATGCAGTTTTTTGGAGGTGCTGGATTAGCTGTAATAGCTCTATCTTCCATTTTACCGATGCAAGGAATGGGTTTGTATTTAGCCGAGGGAAGGGAAGATAAATTACTTCCAAATGTAAAAAACTCAACGAAAATTATTATGAGAATATATTTTGGATATACTTTTATGGGTGCTATTCTTTATAAAATTGCTGGAATGAATCTTTTTGATTCTGCTAACCATTCAATGGCTGCATTATCAACAGGTGGATTTTCAACAAAACCGGGAAGTATAGGACACTGGGATAATTTGGCTATATATTTAATAACTATTCTGCTTATGTTTTTAGGTACAATAAATTTTGCTACACATTTTGTTCTACTGAGAGGAAAAATAAAAAAATTCATAAAAAATGCAGAAATTAAACTAATGTTTTTTTTATTGATTATATTTACTCCTCTTGTGGCTTTTTTATCTAGAACTAACATTGATTTCAGTTTCATGGATATAATAAAAAATGAAGTTTTTCAGCTTGTATCAGCACTTTCTACCACCGGATATTCTACCGTGGGAATGGGTAAAATTAGCTTAATATTATTTTTTGTAATAATATTATTTATGCTCATTGGTGGAGGAACAGGAGCAACAGCAGGGGGAATAAAACAGTATAGGGTATTTATAATACTTAAATCCATTTACTGGGAAATTAAAGAGCAGTTCCAGGGAAATTATCAGGTTAAAGAAAACTGTATTTATAAAGGAGAAGAAAGACTCTATATAAAGGATGAAGATATTAAAAAAATAGCAAATTATATTATTCTTTATTTGTCTACCTATTTCCTTGGGGTACTAATTTTTATTTCAAAAGGTTATTCTATAAAAAATAGTATGTTTGAATTTGGCTCTGCTCTTGGAACCGTTGGATTATCAGTTGGTTTAACAGGGGCTAATGCGCCGAGTGTTATTTTGTGGACAGAAATATTTGGAATGATTCTTGGAAGATTAGAATTTTTCATTATAATTTTTGCAATTATAAAAATTATTAAAGATCAAAAGTATATGCTTTTAAATTAAAAAATATCATGGTTAATTCTTATTTACCTTTTGAAATTGAAAAGGCTTGGATTCTTCTCCTCTATATACTGTAATATGGGGGAAAGGAATCTCTATATTTTCTTCATTTAATCTCCTTTTTATCTGAAACATGATGGAGTTTTTAGTAGCGATATAGTCCTGTTTCTGAAACCAAACTCCAAAAAATATTTTTAAAGAGCTCTTTCCAAAATCAGTAAAGATAAAATTAGGTTCGGGGTTATCGAGTACGTATTCATTATTTTTAGCTATCTCAAATAGTATATCACGTACTTTTTCCGGATCCTCCTTATAAGCCACACCTAAATTCAGATCTAATCTTCTAATAGGATATTTTGTTATATTTATCACCTCTGATTTAATGAAGTTTTCATTGGGAATTCTTACATATTGATTATTAAATTTTTTTAATTTTATAGATAATAAATCTACAGAATCAACCACTCCCACAGTATCACCTATCTGTATGACATCACCTATACTGAAAGATTTTTCAGAAATTAAAAATAGGCCGCTGATGATGTTTGCTACACTTGTCTGGGCAGCAAACCCAAAGGCAATTCCCATTATCCCTGCAGCTCCAAGAACAACTGAAATTTTAACACCAACAATATTTAGTACTGTCATAATTATTATTACCCATCCAATATAAAAGATAAACTTTTTTATCAAAATATGAGTTTGGGATGACAGCTTTTTTTTCAGAATTTTTCCTGCCATTAAACTTATAATTTTTACAAGAATACTACCAGCTATTATGACTATTAAGGATTTAAAACCAATTAAAAAATACTGATTTGCTAATAATTTTTCCATTATATCTCCTCTATTTGATATTTTTTAAAATTTTAAAACTTTTTTCCAGCAAATTTCTTTCCATCTTGTCAATGGGTGCTTTTATAAGAGTTGCATTTTTATCTTTATAAATATCCTTATTTAGCCTGATATTTACCTGGTTATTTTTTTTTATATTAAAACTTATTGTTTCCGTTAAAAAAGTATTTTCCTTTTGAAAAATAGATAAAAAGCGATTTTCTATGTTTAAAGCTGTAAAATTAAAAGGGGTTAAAGAATTATTTTGTATTTTGAGCGGAACTACAATTGAAACTGGGTTATTTCTGCTTTCCTCATATGTTTTATATAATTTAGATGTTAGGGAGTAAGAAACTACTCCATTTTCCGATGATGGATTTCCAACCCATGTTTTTGATAGAATTTTTGTTGGTATAGATAAAAGTTCGATTGATTCATTCGTTGAAACTAAATTTATTGTAATAAAAGCAGGAATATCAGTAAAATAAATGTTTTCACTTTTGGGCAGAATGTAGAGATCGTATTTGGAGTTTATCAATAGGGGTTTATCGGGAAGGGAAGGCTTAATTTCAATATTGCTTTCGGTATTAGATACCAGATATTGGTTCCATTCAATATTTTCCGGTTTTTTTACATCTTTTAAAAAATTATAATGATGTTCTGTATCATACTTATAACCAATGAACCATTCCTCATCTTTTTTATGTATCCATAAATTAAGATATCCAATTTTAAAAAAATAATACTTATTATTTTTTAAATTATATTTATCCCATAAATTCACATTATCTCCTTCTTTTGTTTAAATTAATTATTTTAAGTATATTAATTTAACATAGATTTTCAAGAATAAATCAATTATATTAAATCTTACAGTAATAAATAATTAATTTTGTTTTACGGATTTCTTTGAAAATTTAATTATTTTTAATATAATTACTATAATAATATAAATTGTAAAAACAAATATGAAAATTCTTGACATTTGTAATTAGTCATATAAAATATTTGATAGGTAAATAATTGTTATTAGCAACTAATTAAGGAGGCTCTGTGAAAAGATTTGTATCTCTGTTTATAATATCTTTAACCACATGGATTTTTTTTACCGGTAGTTTTAACTGGCAGGAATTAGTAACTGGTATAGCCGTCTCGATAGTAATAAGTTTTGTAACTAAAACTTATTTTAATTTTAATATTCTAAAATTTGATTTGCCAGTTAGATTAATAAAATATTTAATTTTATATCTACCACTATTAATTTATGAAATGATAAAAGCAAACATACATATGGCTTTGATTGTTTTAAATCCTAAACTTCCCCTTAATTCCGGAATTGTAAAAAACAAAACTGACCTGAAAAATGAAATTAGCAAACTATTACTTGCAAATTCTATAACTTTAACTCCAGGAACTTTAACAGTAGATATTGATGAGGACAATTTGTATATTCATACTGTAGATGTTGATATGGTCAAAGATGATAGAACTATAACATCAGAATTTGAAAAAACCATAAAAGGAGTTTTTGAATGATTACTTATATATATTGGTTGTTGATAATTTCGGGAGTATTATTAGCGGTATTAAGAATTATTTTGGGGCCAAAACTGGAAGATAGAATTGCTTCTCTTGATGGAATAAATGTTATTATAACAGGAGCAATTGTTTTATTAGCCTCAACATTTAATAATTCTTTATATTTAGATGTAGCTCTTATATATGCTGTTCTTGCTTTTTTAGAGACAGTAGTAATATCTCGAATAATAGAAAAAAATAAGGAGCTAAAATGATTATAGTAGGGAAAATATTAATTTTAATAGGATCAATATTTCTATTTTTAGGTGGTTTAGGAATATTTAGAATGCCGGATGTTTATAACAGACTACAGGCCGGAACAAAAGCAACTACTCTGGGATTTATGACTTTAACATTAGGAGTTGGGTTTATGCATCCTTCCTGGTTTTTAAAATGCATAGTAATTATCATATTTATAGCCTTTACAAACCCGGTTAGTAGTTCGGTGTTAGCAAAATCAGCCTATAGAAGAGGGGTTAATCCAAGAAAGGTGGATAAAAAATGAATAGCCTTTATATAGCATCAATATTTATTTTTGTAGTGTTTGTTTTATCAATCCTTGCTATTGAATCAAAAAACATATTAAAATCAATATTATTTTTATCAGCTGCATCGATTTTTACAGCAATAATTTTTGTAGTATGGAAAGCTCCTGATGTAGCAATGACTGAAGCAGCAATCGGCGCAGGTTTTACCACCTTTTTATTTTTTATAGCATATTTTAAAGTAGATAAACTTGAAAAGGAGAATTAAAGTGAAAAAATTTTGGGCGATAATTACGGTTTTGTTAATTTTGTTTTTTTTAGGAAGCGGGTTAATTCCGGATTTAAAAATATACAAACAAAATAATTTATCCCAGAAAACCGGCAAGGTCTATCTTAATAGAACTGTCAATGATGATAGTCCTTTCAAGGAGATTGATAAAAAACTTTATGGTGAAGCAAATGATGTTGAAAATAATGCAGCTAATAGCGTAACTTCAGTGATTGTAGACTATCGTGCTTTAGACACTTTAGGTGAGGTTACAGTCCTTTTTTTAGCAATAACAGGAGTTATAGCTCTTCTGGGAAAAAGTAAAAAAAATAACAGGATTTTATTTGAAAAACCTAATTATATTTTAAATGCATCCAGTAAAATTCTATTACCTTTAATTGTATTATTTGGATTCTATATTTTTATTCACGGCCATATAACTCCCGGGGGAGGGTTTCAGGGCGGAACAATTGTTGCTGCTTCCGTTTTAATGATGTATTTTGCACAAAATAATTATAAACTCAAAAATAATAGAATGAAAGTACTCGAATCTTTTTCCGGATTAAGTTTTTTGATCTTTGGACTTCTGGGTATTTTTATTATGGGAGATTTTTTACAGAACTTTCTGGAACTTGGTATTATGGGAAAGCTATTTAGTGGCGGATTGATTCCGATAATATATATTTTAGTTGGTTTAAAAGTAAGTGCAGAGTTGAGTAATGTTGTTTATGAATTTATGGGAGAGGAATAATTATGGGAGAAATAATTAATTACTGGACATTTATTTATGGACCGCTTGCAATCTTTTTAGTAGGTGTATATGGGTTATTAACTCAAAAAAACCTTTTTAAGTTAGTTATTTCAATAAATATTATGGATTTAGGAGTTAATTTATATATTATCGCTTTAGGTTATATGGATAATGCGAGTGCCCCCATATATACAGCTAAATTGGCAGTTACATCTTCTAGATTTGTAGATCCAGTTCCTCAAGCATTGGTTTTAACTTCAATTGTGATTTCAGTTGCAGTAACAGCATTTGTACTTGCTCTTGTAATTAAAAATTATGAAAAATATAATACTTTAGATCTTATAAAAATTAAGGGGATTGAAAATGATTAATGAACCAGTATTATTAATAGTAATTCCACTTTTTGCAGGATTTTTGATACCAATTATTTATTTAATATCAAAAAAAGCAATAAAATATATTCCAATTATTGCAGTGTTTTATAATTTATTTGTTCTTATTCGCCTTATCCAGATAAATTCAACCAGCTTATCTTATTTCACAACAGGAGGATACAAAGTTCCTTTTGGGATAAATTTAATTTTTAATTCTCAAATTGGTATAATCCTTTTTGCTATAAATTTACTTGCTTTAATTGCTTTGATATTTTTTCTAAAAAAGGAATTTCATTTGGTGAATTCATTTGCATATACACTTGGATTTATAATAGCTATATCTGCTGTCAATGGGATGGTGCTTACAGGAGACCTTTTTAATTTATTTGTTTTTATGGAGTTAGCGGCTATAGCAGGTTATATAATAGCAACACATAAAAGAGGCTACTATCCATCTTTTTTGTATGTAATTATTTCAACATTTGGTTCTCTTTTGTTTTTGCTGGGAACAATAACTATTTATAATGTTTCCGGAACTCTAAATATGGCTTCTGTTTCAGAAAATTTAGTGGATGTTTCTCCACATTTTATAGTTGTTTTAAGTGTTATGTTTATAGTAGCTCTTAGTTCTGAATCTGAACTTTTACCATTAAATGCCTGGGTGCCGAAAGTATATGAAAAGACCAGTATTACAGGTTCAATATTTTTTGGATCAGTTTTATCAACTGCAGCATTATTTGCTGTTATAAAAGTACTTGTTTTGGTTTTTAAAGGAGGGTATGAATATTTATTTAATTCGCTAACTATAATTGGATTGGCTACATTATTAATAGGAGAATTCGTTGCTTTTAAACAGAGAAATGTTAGAAAAATTGTTGCTTATTCCTCAATAGCCCAGGCAGGTTTGATAATATCAGCAGTATCTGTTTCTTTAAAAAATGGGACAATAACAGATTCAATTTTTAATGCAGCAATGTTTCAATTGTTGAATAACATTTTTGCTAAGGGACTTATACTTCTTGGAGTTGGGCTTCTGGGATATTATTCTTTTGAAAAATTAAAAGGAATAGCAGGCAAAAAGAAATTTGCATCAATTTTAATTACAATAGGAGTTCTATCAATAATCGGCATGCCTCCATTTGCAGGATTTTGGAGTAAATTTTTTCTAATCAAATCTTTGATAGCAAATAAAATGATTATATTCGTGGCTATATTTCTTGCTTCAGCAATTTTTGAAGTTTATTATTATTTAAGATTCATACAAAATATGTATTATGAAGAATTTGATAGTAAGATAAAAATTAATCAGATTTCAGCTGTATCATATTTTTTGATGATATCTTTAAGTTTTATGATTATATATATAGGATTCAACCCAAGCTCAGTTATGAAAACAATATCTGATATTTTTACAGGAGGAATAATATGACAATATCATATCTAATAATAACCGCCGGAATAATGTCTGCTATTATATATTTAGTATCTAAATTCAACTGGAAAGCCGGAACAATTTTACAGACATTAACTTTTCTAATTATTGGATATTTTTTGTATCACAATGGAGATTATTCCAGTTCCCAGCTGGCGATATTTAACAATATAAGTTTAAATTTCACATATTCGTATTTTAATGAGATATTTTTATATCTTGGAATTTCGGTAATGATTATAGTATCTTTATTTTCTATTGATGGAATAAAAAATTATCAATATAAACCGGTATATAATTTTTTAACTACATTAATATTTATGAGTATTTTAGGAGTATTTGGAGCTGCAGATTTTATTACACTTTTTATTTTTTGGGAATTAATGACATGGGTTTCTTTTTTTCTAATTTCTATGGGGAAAAAATATTCGAAAAAAGCAGCTTTGCTTTTTTTGTTTATGAGCATGATAGCAGCATATTTGATGATTACAGGTATTTTCCTGATTGATAATGCTGTTGGCGGAATTACCTTTAGTAATTTAATTAATAACTATGGAAGTATCTCTTATTCTCTTAAATTTAAAATATTGATGTTGTTTGTTTTAGCAGGATTAATAAAAGGAGGGGTGTATCCTCTTCATATTTGGATGAGAACTTCATACAGTGAATCTCCGGATTCATTTACTTCAATACTTTCAGGTATTTTAATGAAATTTGGTTTTTATCTAATATATTTAATAGGTTTATTTTTTCCAGTTGCATTTATTTTAAAAAATAATCCCTCAAAATTAATATCAGAGTTGCCAAGCAGTACTTTTTTTGCATATTTAGCCGGAATAAGCATCATTATCGGAACTATAGCTGCAATTCTTCAAAATGATGCAAAAAAATTAATTGCATTTTCCTCAGTAAGTCATGCAGGCTATATACTTCTTGCTTTTACTTACGGTACAAGTATGGCATTTGCAGGCGGTGTTACACACATTTTGGTACATGCCCTTACGGCTTTAGGTATGTTTTTATCCATTGGAGCGGTATATTTTAGAACTGGAACTACCAAAATTGATGAGTTAGGTGGATTAATAAAAAATATGCCTTTAACTTTTACCACCTACTTGGTATCAATAATTTCTCTTGCAGGCATTCCTCCTCTTTTTGGGTTTGTTTCAAAATGGATGATTTATCAATCATTAATTATAAATGGAAGTTATTTTTTAGCTTTTGCAGCATTCTTCGGATCTATTGGTTCTTTTATGTACGTATTCAGGCCGTTAGCGGGAGTATTTTTGGGACAGAGACCCAAAAAATTTGAAAATGTTAAAGAAGTACCTTTTTTTATGAAGGCAGGAATGCTGATTGTAACAATTTTAACAGTGCTTTTTGGAGTTCTACCGGGTCTTGTTTTAAAGCCTATTATTTCAATGCAGCAGAGTATTGGAATTGAACCCATAAAAGCTTCGCTTTATAGACTTTTTTCCGGTTTAACAACCCTTGATATGTTAGTTGTGTTCACAGTGTTTGGAGCAGGATTTATTTTAGCTTTGATAATATTCTTGTTATTTGCAAAACCTACCAGAGTAAAACAACACGAGCAGTATACTGCAGGTGAAATTGTACCCGAGTTACAAACCCAACCTTCTATTTATCATTATGCAAAAAATTATTACAAACCATTCTCCAGAATTTTTGATAAATTTCCATCAATGGAAAAATTATATAAAAAGGGTGCTGAATATCTATCAAGTTCTTTTGGAGTTATTGAAGAGTTTTTCTATGAAGAAAGTATCAATGGATATATCTGGCTGATATCAATAACATTTTTGGTAATTATTGCAATAAGGTGGTTCTAATATGATATTAAATATAATATTTAGAGGCTTAATTTTGATTTTTGGAGCATTTCTATTTCAGGTAGCTTTAAGTGGATTTTCAAGAAAGGTAGTTGCAAGAATACAGAAAAGATATGGTCCCGTATTCTGGCAGAATTTTAGAGATATTTTCAAATTTTTATTTAAGGAAACGTCCATATCTCATGGGTTTATTTTTGATTTTGGAGTTTTGATGGCGTTTGGCGGCACAATGGCTACACTTATTTTTCTTCCCTATGGTTCTTTTGAAGTAATTCCCGGGCAAACCAATTTTATAGTTGTTATATATTTGCTTGCTATAGGGCTGCTGGGAATGGCTATGAGTGCTGTTGGATCAGCTAATCCTAATGCTTCTATAGGTATTTCCAGAGCTTTAACACAGATGCTTGGGTATGAACTGCCTTTTTTGATTGTGGTACTTGTTATGATGTATATTAATAAGACTTCCTCAATAGGAGGATTAGTACAGAGTCAAATTCAAAATGGGTGGAATCTCTGGTCCATGCCAATAGGGGCTGGTGTATCTTTTGTTAGTGTAATGGGGATGCTTGGAAAAAAACCATTTGATTCTCCTATAGCTCCTGCTGAAATTGCTTCCGGACCTCTAGTTGAATACAGCGGAAAATATTTAGGGATATTAATGCTGCAGCATGATTTTGCTACTGTTATTGAAGTTGGATTATTTGTTAATTTATTTCTTGGAGGCGGGAGTAATATTTTGATATTTGCTATTAAATATATAGTAGTTTATATATTGATGGTAATTATTTCTTCCTTTTTACCCCGTTTTAAGGTTGAGGAAAGTGTAAAATTTTTCTGGAAATGGGGTTTATCTTTAGCATTTTTACAGGCAGTAATAAGCCTGGGAATCTATTTAATATAAAAAAGGAGTTATAAATTATGTATACCAAAAAATTGATGGAAAAAATAAAAAACATAATTCGAGGGCATTCTCTATTTATGTTACATTATTGTACTGGATGCGGGGCAATAGAATTACCTCCAACAATGACATCAAGATTTGATATGGAAAGATTGGGTATAGCTCCAATGGCTACACCAAGACAGGCTGATATACTTTTAATTACGGGTTATTTGAGTGCTAAAACATTAAGAAGAGTAATATATACATATGAGCAAATGCAATCACCTAAATGGGTTGTTGGATTTGGATCCTGTACCATAAATGGTGGTATTTATTATGATTCATATTCCACTATCAATGAACTTGATTTATATTTGCCGGTTGATCTATATCTAGCAGGATGTATGCCCAGACCTGAAGCTATAATTAATGGTTTCGAAAGACTCATTGAAAAAATTGAAAATGGAGATGCCGATGGATGGAAACATTATAAACAAAATCGAGAATGGTATAAGAAAAACCAAAAACAGGCTTTAGGCGATAGCTTGTATACAACAAGATAAAAATGGGAGGTAAATTTTGGAACAAAAAAAAGTAATTGAAAAAATATCAAATGAGTACGGGATTAAGAAAATTAAATTTAAAAAAATTGAGAATCAGCAGTTTAAAGTCAAAATTAACAAAAAAGAGATTATTAATTTTCTAACCTACCTCAAAAATATTGGATTCTGGCAGTTATCCTTAATTACAGCTGTTGATTGGATCGATAATAACCAATTTGAAATCGTATATAATCTTGTTTCATGGGAATTAGAACAGCATATAATAGTTAAAACTTTTATTCCAAGAGAGAATCCCAGAATCACATCAATTATCAATATATGGCCCGTTGCAAAATATTATGAGTGGGATGTAAATGAATATTTTGGAGTAGTATTTGATGGAAATCCTAATAATGGAAAAGAACTCTTCCTTGAAAACTGGGATGATAAACCACCTATGAGAAAGGATTTTGACCCTTTAAATTATTCAAAAGAGAAATTTCCCGAAAAAGAATATAAAAATTTCAGGATGAAAAGAAAAAGAGAGGTAATAGAATGAAAGAAGTAAAATTATTTCACGGCCCAAATCATCCGGGGATGCACGGGAATTTCTCCGTTCACTTAACAGTGGATGGAGATACAGTTAAAAAGGCAAAACCAAACCCCGGAATGCTTCATAGAGGATTTGAAAAATTGATGGAAAGAAGATTATGGATGTCAAATATTGCGTTAATTCCTCGAGTTTGCGTGCCCGAACCGGATATTAATGAAACTGTTTATTCAATGGCAGTTGAAAAGATAGAAGAATTAGAAGTCCCTGAGAGAGCGAAATACTTAAGGGTTATTATATTAGAATTGGCCAGAATTGCAGTTCATATGATGTCTATTGGAGGTATTGGAGGTCCTACAGGAGTTTATACCGCTCCTAATTGGGCTTTAAATGAGAGAGATATGATACTTGATATTTTTGAAAAAATTACGGGACATAGAATATATCATATGTATATTGTTCCCGGAGGAGTTAGACAGGATATTAATGAAGAAATTTTAGAATTTATTGAAAATACAATTAATGATATAGAGAGCCGATTGAAGGATTATTATGAAATAATATTTGAAAGTCCGATTATACATAAGCGACTCAAAGGAACTGCTCCTTTGACTAAAGAGCAGGCTCTAGACTGGGGTGTTACGGGTCCAGGGTTGAGATCAACAGGCGTAAAATATGATGTTAGGAAGAAGTTTCCATATTTAGTATATGACAAATTAGATTTTGATATACCTATAGCAGAAGAATCCGATGCTTATACAAGGCTGTATTTAAAATATCTTGAAGTGAAACAGAGTATAAAAATTATTAGACAGGTATTAAGTGATATTCCTAAAGGAAAAGTTAGAAACAAACTCATGGGGACAGCTCTTAAATGGAAGATTAAGGAAGGAGAAGCTTACGGTAAAGTAGAAAGCTCAAGAGGAGAATTTGGATATTACATTGTATCCACTGGAGGAAGATATCCCTATAGAATACAGGTAAGGGGAGCATCTTATCCTCAGGGATTATACGGAATTGAAGCCGGCCTTCCCGGAACAAGACTTGAAGATGTTTCAATATGGCTGGACACAATGGGAGTTTGTTCTCCTGAAGTAGATAGATAGGATATGGAGGATAGAATTATGGATAAACCAAAATCAAATTTTTTTGCACCTTTTAAAGGTATAAAATATATGATTCAAAAACCCGTAACTATAAGGGTTCCAGAGGAAGAAAGAGAAGCCCAAAAAAGATATCGTGGTTTTCATACTAATGATTGGGAAGAATGTATCGGCTGCGGTACATGTGCAGATATCTGTCCAACAGATGCTATCAATATGGAAAAAGTACCGGATTATGATGCTCCCGAGGGAGAAAAAGATGAAAGACCGGTAATAGATTATGGCAGGTGCTGTTTTTGCGGTTTTTGCGTGGATATCTGTACTACCGGTTCTTTGAAAATGAGTAAAGATTATATTTATATGGATGAAGATGCCGATACCTTTCTTTATATACCTGATGAAGAAGGATTGAATAAAAATTATCCAAAAGAGGGATATGAAAGAAATGAAGATACGGATTTGTTGGATCTTGAAAGAATTGCTATGAGATATACTAAATCGAAAAAAAGAAAGGATTCCTTTCTTGAATATGTTAAGGGATTTAGTAAAGAAGAAGCTAAAAGAGAAGCTGCAAGATGTGTAGAATGTGGCATATGTACCGATAGATGTCCAGCTCATATGGATATTCCTGAATATATAAATACTATATGGGATGATAATTTAGAAGAAGGTGTAGAATGGATGTATGAAACCAACCCACTTCCAAATATTTGTGGAAGAGTGTGTACACATAAATGTGAGGATGTTTGTACAATTTCTCATAGAGGAGAACCTATTGCAATAAGATGGTTAAAAAGATATATTGTGGATAATGCTCCTGAAGATGTATATGAGGAAGTTGTTCTTTCGAATGTAAGTAAGGAAGGAGAAGGTAGTATTGCAATTATTGGTGCAGGTCCTGCAGGATTGAGTGCAGCTTATTATTTAAGAACAATTGGGTATGATGTAGATATTTATGAAAAAGAAGAATTAGCCGGTGGTGTAATGCGATATGGAATACCCCGATATAGATTACCTGATGAAGCTATTGATAAGGATATACTGTTTATTGAAAAAATTGGTGTGAATATACATAGAAATACTAAGGTTGGAAAAGACATTAAATTCAGTAAGTTAAGAGAAAAACATGATGTGGTATTTATCTCAACAGGATTTATGGAACCCAGACATTTAAAAATCAAAGGTTCCGATCATCCTGATGTTGTTGCAGCAATGGATTTTTTACCAAAAGTTAGAGATTTTGTCAGAGACAAAAAACAGATGCCGGAAGTTGCTGAAAAAGTAGTAGTTATTGGTGGAGGAGATGTAGCATATGATGTTGGTAGAAGTGTCGCCCGTCTGCAGAATATTAAATATGGTAAAGTAGATGTCACCTTAACTGCCCTTGAGAAAAAAGAGGATCTTCCTGCAGGGGAAGATGAAATACAGGAAGGCAAGGAAGAAGGATTAGAAATATATCCGGCTTCTGGACCTGTAGAAATAATTATTGAAAATGATGAAATAAAAGGTTTAAAAACAGCAGAATGTATAGCATTATTCGATGATAAGGGGAATTTTAATCCTAAACTGAATAAAGATAATACAGAAATTCATGAAGCCAGTCAGGTTTTTATTTCTATTGGGCAGGCTCCAAACTATGATTATTTACCGGACAATATTAAGGAAGAACTAGAATTTAAAGGCCCTCAGATAAAAATTAATGAAAAAACACATCAAACTTCTATGGATTGGTTGTTTGCTGGAGGAGATATTGTTAATGGTCCTGATATAATTAATGGGGTAGCTGATGGACATAATGCTGCTAAGGCTATTGATGATTACATAAGAAGCAATAAATAGAAAAATATGATGCTTAAAACGTTATATTTTTGGAAAATGATCATATAAATTGAAAATTTGATATATATGAGGAGGAATTTGATTTATTCCTCCTCGTATTAATTTTTAGGATAGTTTACCAGAATGTTGTATACAAATTTTCTTCAACTTCCTCATCAATTTCTTTAGGTTCTATATCACGCGGTTCTGGATATAATTCATTTAAGTATTGAATGTATTCTTCTTTTCTTTTTCGATGAAGAAAATTTTTGGCTACAGTAGGAAAAAGTTCTAAAAGAAGTTTTTCTTTTCTATTTTGGGCAAGTTTTTGCGAACCGCAATCACT
>VSIX01000032.1 GCA_008086245.1 Candidatus Mcinerneyibacterium aminivorans | reverse complement strand
TGGGTTCAGGAGTTCTTGGGAATTTACCATGTGGTTCTTCATTAATAGTAACAACCTCACAACCCAATTTTTCCAGCAACTTGGGGGACATTACCCCGCCGGCGCCATTTACACAATCTAAAACCACCTTGAAATTTTTCTCTTTAATAATTTCAGTATTAACGGTTTTTAAAATTTTATTTATATGATTATTTACAGCGTTTCTGTATATTTTTCCCTTTCCAATTTTATTGTATTTAGTATAATTATACTTATGTTTTTTTACAATATCTAAAAATTTTTTTCCTTCGTAGCCGGTTAAAAACATCCCCCTACCTGAAACAAGTTTTAAAGCATTCCATTTTTGGGGATTATGGGAGGCAGTTACTCCTATACCGCCATCAGCTTCTAATTCTTCAACGGTTAATAAAACTGTAGGGGTTGGAACTATACCCAAATCAATAAAATCATATCCTTTTGATACCAGTACTCCCTTTAAAATATTTGTTATGAAATCTCCACTTTCTCTGCTATCCCTACCAATAACAATCTTCTTTCCATCAATAAATTCCGCAAATCCAGATACATAGTTAACTATAACTTCAGGGGTAAGACTTTCTCCAATTATCCCTCTAATACCTGAAACACTTACCATTAACTCCGCCATATTCTATCCACCCAATTTCTTTCTTTTTTTGTTTTATCAAAAATTTTTTTGATTTTTCTTTCATAATTTTCACTCATTTTTATCTCTCTTCTACTCATCACATGCTTTTCATTATCAATAAATTTTTCAAGTCTATACTGATTCCATTTTGAGTTACTGGCCCAGCTAAAAGAAGGAACGAATTTTGGGAACATTCCCCCTCCATATATTAAACTACCAAAACCCAGGAAACTCCCGGTATTTAAAAGTGTTCCAATTCCGGTTTTAACATGGTCCCCGATAAATGCACCTATTTTTATTTTTTTGGTATTAACTTTTTTTTCTGGATTTAAAAAGACTCTTACTTCACCATAATTATTTTTTAAATCACTATTGGTGGTATTAGCACCTAAATTAACCCAGCTTCCCAGATATGAATGCCCTAAAAAGCCATGATGATGTTTATTTGTATATGATAAAATAATTGAATTTTCAATTTCTCCTGAAATTTTACATACATCTCCAATATAAGTGTCAGATCGAATTTTCGCATCATCGATAGTACAGTTTTTCCCTATGTATGCAGGTCCTTCAATTAAGCTAAAAGATCTAACAGTGGTTCCTTCATCAATAATTACAGGCCCATTGGTAGTATCGATTACATTCCCCGGATAAATTTTTACATTTTTTCCCGTATAAAGTTTGTTTTTAGAACCAACAATATTAATATTTTTATCTACAAATTCATTTATCCCTAAATCCAGAAACCTTAAATCTTTTTTAATCATATCACCAATATATTTAAGATAATCCCAGATATAATCTGCCTTTTTAAATTTATAATTAAATTCTTTTTTTTCTATTTCTTCAAAACTTTTATTTTTTTTATAAACTGAAATTAAGAAAGTGTTTCCAAAATAATATTTTTTATTAATTTCTAATTTTTTAAAATCAATATCTATCAGTGCTGGATTAGCTTTTATTTTGAAATTATTTTTAGAAAACTGACCGGAGTATTTTTGTATTCTCCCTTTTACAGAAAATATCCCGGACTTTAAATCAAAAATATTTCTTGAAAGTGATAGAGGTTTAAAATTGTCAGTGATATTTTCATTTGTAAAACTTATCACTTTTTTTCCTCCACAAGAATATATGTTTTAACAATCCAGGCATCTTCATATCCAATTTTTTTAACATATTCCAGCATTTCTTCTGCTTCTTTTTTCCTTTTGTAATTTCCCACCCTTAATTTCCAGTAAGGCTTATAGAATTCCAAATAAATTGGAATGTCTTCTCTATAATAATATGAATCTTCATTTTCTTCGTCTTCCCGGGCTTCTTCCCATTTTTCTTTAAATTTTTCTCCTAATTCTGCAGCATTTTGTTTCTGTGTAGCCGCAACAATCTGTATTCTATAACCCTCCATTCGTTTAAGTGATTTGGATTTTTTCTCCTCTGAAGTTTGTTCTGTTCCATCTTCAGCATCTTCAATTGATATCTCTTCCTCATTTTTATTAACAACTATATCAATTTTTTTCTTTTCATCTGTTTCAGCTTTTGCTACAACAACACCTTCTTTTACATCCACCTTTTTATTTTTAACATCTTTAATATCCAAGGTATCCTCATCAACAACCTTGGTTTCTTTCTTATCTTTTATATTTTTTCCTGATAATTTGTCTTTTATATTCTGGGTTTGACAGCCCATTAATACAAAAACCAATAAAATAGATATAATTATTAATTTTTTATAATTCATAAATTACCTCCAGGACCTTTTATATAAAATTTATCATATACAACAATACCAGCAAAATACTGCTATTGTTTTAGTTCATTACTATTTTAATGTTTTACAATATTATTCAATCCATTTTCACCGTTTATCTGAATGCCTATTGTAACATATATCCCATCATCTTTATACTCTTTTCTGATAATTTTTGCTCCCCTAACAAAGCCAGAAAGCCGGTTCTCCTCTAAATTTATTTTTTCATTATTAGCTATTTTCCTTATTAATGCAGCTAAATTTCTATATGCTCTAATTGTAGCTGCTCTTTGCTGTTTAATTTTTTCTTCCGGATTATTATAATTTTTTAAAATGGCAAACCCTTTTGCAGTAATAATATTGCTCTCTAAATTTACTCCTTCATACTCATTATTAATAGTTATTTTGTTTTTAAAATATTCTTCAAAATAACGGCATTCAATTTTTTGGATTATGCCTATAAAATAACTATCAATTTCGATTTTAATCATAATAAATTTATTATTCAAAAATTCATCAATATTAAAATTTTTAAAACTTTGAAACCCATAGTTATTATAGATACCATCTATATAACTCCACATACCGCTAGTTTTTTTTAAATATAACTTATATTTTGTATCGATAAAATTAACATGATAAATTTTAATATTAAAATAATTAGCATCAGTTAGAGGTTTAATCTTTATAATAGCTGATTGTTTATCTTCATTCATCTTGTTTATATAAAGCTGATCATCTATAAAATTATGAGTAATTTCGATTTTAGAAATATTATTTCTTATACTGTATTCATAATCTACTGATCCCCTTGTTAAAAAGAAAAAAAAGAATATAACAAAACTTAAAATGAAGAATCTGATCATTTTATGCATATTACAACCTTTTGGTAATGAACAAACTAACCTTTTCTTTTTTATACTCAGAATTAACTTCAATCTTTTCAATATGCCAGTCTGACAGATAACTTTCTACTATCCCATCAATAGTACTTATTGCTAGATTAATAATATAGAAATACATATAACTTTCCATTTTGTTATAATTTTCTTCATAAAGTTTATATTTATTCTCATCATTTGTTTTTAAATACTCAGTGTAATATTCATCCTGTTTTTCATAATAATTATATGATTTATAAGCAAAAAACAAACCCACCCCAAGGAAAATAGACCCCTTAATATATTTTCTGTTGTAAAAATCACCACTTCCTGGAATAATCATTCCCATAATTAAAGCTTTAGTTGGTGATTTCTTATTTTTATTATTAAAATCAGCATCATCATCCCCAGCAAAAGCCGTATTTAAAAACAAAATTGAAACCAAAAAAAGAATTAATACTTTTTTCATAAAAGATCCATTTCAATTTTATAAAGATAACCATTTCTCTCTATTACCATTCTTATATGATTTTCATAAAGATGTTTTAATAGTATTTCATTCAAATCTTTTTTTGTATGGATTTTGCAGTTTTCAACCATTCGTATAACATCATTTTCTTTGATCTTTTTATTCGAAACTAAAGAATTATTACGAATTTTTTTTATGATCAAACCTTTTTCGTTCCTTAAATTGTAATCCAATGTTTCCTGATAGGTTAAATTCTTTATTTTAACAATTCCAAGGGATTCTAAATAATTATCAAGATTATACTCTTTTGGATAAAAAGATACAATTTTCTCTTCCTTACCATCCCAAACCTTCAGGTTAACTTTTTTGGCGGGAGATAATCTAACCAGATACCCCTGCCACCATTTTCTATTTTTTACAAAAAGGCTGTTAAATTCAGTTATAATATCTCCTTTTTCCAATCCGGCTGCTGCAGCATTAGAATTTTCACCAATTTCGGTTACAATAACCCCGTGATGATTCTTTAAATTATATTTTTCTTTAACTGAATATGGGATATCCTGAATCTTCAAATTTAACCAGGCCCTTTTTACTTCTCCGTATTTAATTATATCCTCAATGCTTTTCTTAGCACTATTAATGGGTATAGCAAAACCTATTCCCTGGGAGCCTCCACTTGTAGAAAATATTGAATTATTTATTCCTACAAGATTTCCTCCAGCATCAACTAGAGGGCCTCCACTATTACCTGGATTTATTGAAGCATCAGTCTGGATAACCCCGTATATTTTATTAAAGCATCTATTAGTATCCTCTACAGTTATTGTTCTCATTTTTGCAGAAATTACCCCTACTGTAACTGTTGGCTGGGGATCCTGAACCATTAACCCAAAGGGATTTCCAAAAGCTATAACCCATTCTCCAGATTGGAGATTATCGGAGTTCCCCATTTTTATCACAGGAAGATTATCTCCATTAATTTTTATAATAGCAAGATCATTAAGTATATCCATTCCTAAAACTTTACCATCAAATTTTCTTCCATCGGGAAGATTTACCTCGATTTTATCCGCATTTTCAACTACATGCTGTGCAGTTAAAATGTATCCTTTATCCGATATAATTGCTCCGGAACCTAAACTTATTCTTTCTCTATTCTTCTCAAAGGGTTCAACCCCAAAAAATCTTTCAAAAAACTTTCGGTATAGATTTAGATTTGGATTTGATTTATTACAATAGGTTTTAATACTTACCACAGCAGATGAAACTTTATTTACTGCATTTGCAATTGCTCCACTTCGCTCTTCGGTTATTTGAATATTTTCATCTAAACTGTTTTCAGTATTTTCTGAGAAAAATGGAACCCGGGAATTGTAAGTTTTAAATAAAATCCCGGCAAGAATCCCAGTTATGATTATTAATGCAGCTAAAAAAAAATTTTTAAAATTAATTTTTTTTATCATACTATAAATATTTTTCTATTAATTCTTTTAAATCCTTTTTTTCAAGAATACCGACTTTTTTATGAACTATTTCCCCATCTTTAACAAACATAACAGTGGGGATGCTCATAATATCATATTCTACAGATACTTCTTTGAGTTTATCAATATTAACCTTACAGAACTTTACTCTCTCATTATCTTTATAATTTTTACTAACCTCTTCAAATAATGGCCCGAATATTTTGCATGGATTACACCATTCAGCCCAAAAATCGATTACTACAAGTCCTTCAAAATCCAAAACTTCCTCTTCAAAATTGTTTTCTTCAATATTTATATAAGACATATATCCTCCTTATCTACAATCCGGAATCATATTCAAAAAAATATGTGTTTCCAATTTCATCATTATAATTATTTTCAAAATATTCTTTAAGAAGTTTAACTCCTCCAATTTCCGATTGATAGTGTCCAACAAAAAAAGCCGAAATATTTTTTTCTATGATATTAAAATATATCTCATGGGTTAATTCACCAGAAACTAATACATCAAAATCCTGTTCAAATATTTTATCGAGTAGAGATTTCGGATCCCCGGATAATATAGCAACTTTTTTAACTTTCCTACCGGACACAATTTTATGATTTATTCCCCCTAATTTTTCGTCAATTTTCTTTTCAAAATTATTAAGACTAATTCTGTTTTCTAAAATCCCAACAAAGCCCAGAGGGAAACCTTCATAATCAACAAGTTTCTGCCTTTTTTCCAGGTTTAATTTTTCAAAAATATACCTGTTATTACCAAGTTTTGTATGAATATCCAGGGGTAAATGGATTGCATATAAAGTAATATCATTAGCAAGTAATTTTTTAATTCTTTTCTTCATTATTCCTTTTATTCTATACTCCGTTCCCCAAAATAAACCATGATGTACTATAAGAATATCCACACTGTTTTCTATGGCCATACTAATCGTTTTGTCGTTCACATCAACTGCAAACCCGATATTAGAAATTTGGGAATTTCCTTCAATTTGAATACCGTTAAGAGATGGGTCCTTGATTTTTTCTATTTGAAACTTTTCTTTTAATAATCTATCGAGCTTTTTTAATTTCATAGATTTATTATAATTTAGATATTATTTATGTCAAGGGTATTCAAAAATCTAAATATTACAATATATACTTAATTCTGAAATTATTGCAGCTTATTTATAGATTACAGCCTACTGATTAAACATATTTGATGTTATTTTTTTTAAATCCGATTTATACTTTTTTATATCCACATTCCGTCTTGCAACTCCATCATTTACCGCGGCCTCAGCAACTGCAGAAGCAACTTCAACCAGAATTCTTTTATCAAACGGTTTTGGTATAATATATTTTCTTCCATAAATAAGATCTTCTTTATATATCTTTTTTATATAACCGGGTACCTCTTTTTTAGCAATTTCTGCTAAAGCTTTTGATGCCGCAATTTTCATATTTTCAGTGATTGCTTTTGCAAAAACATCTAAAGCTCCTCTAAATAAAAATGGAAATCCAAGAACATTATTAACTTGATTTGGAAAATCACTTCTTCCTGTTGCCATAATCAAATCATTTCTCACCCCAGTAGCTTTATTATAATCAATTTCTGGATAAGGATTTGCTAATGCAAAAAGTATAGGATTAGAATTCATTTTTTTTACCATATCTTCGCTGACAATACCTCCAGCTGAAACCCCTATAAATACATCAGCATTTTCAAATGCCTCATTTAAATTTTTATAGCGATTATGACAAAACCGTCGCTGCTTTTGTATAAGATCTTTCCGTTTTTCGTTTAAAGCACCCTTCTTATCAAACATAAATATGTTTTCTTTTTTAACTCCCAAAGCTACGATAAACTCGGCACAGGCCATCCCAGCAGCCCCTGCTCCAGAAAAAACAACCTTAATATTTTTTATATCTTTTTCTGCTATTTCAAGGGCATTTAAAAGTCCAGCTCCTACTATTACAGCAGTTCCATGTTGGTCATCATGAAAAACTGGAATATCCATTTCAGATTTCAATTTTTCCTCAATATAAAAACATTCAGGAGCCTTAATATCTTCCAAATTAATTCCCCCAAAAGTTGGCTCCATAGATTTAACTATTTCAACAAACTTATCCGGATCTTTTTCATTTATCTCAATATCAAAAACATCAATATCCGCAAATTTTTTAAATAATACTCCTTTACCTTCCATAACCGGTTTGGAAGAAAGCGGACCGATATCACCCAATCCCAGCACTGCAGTGCCATTACTAATAACCCCTACCAGATTTTTTTTATTGGTAAATTTGTAAGCCTCTTGTTTATTTTTTTTAATTTCTATAGATGGATATGCCACTCCAGGAGTATATGCAAGAGATAAATCAGTTTGGGTTTTACATTTTTTTGATATAAAAGTTCTAATTTTACCCGGAAATGGTTTTGAATGATATTCTAAAGCTTTTTTTTTCAATTTTTCTTCATCCATAGTACTTCTTTCCTTTCGAGCATTCCAACAGTTTCTACATGATGGGTTTGTGGAAACATATCCGTAATGGATAATTTTTTTATTGAGTAATTTTCTTTTAATTTATTCATATCTCTTGCCAGGGTAGCTGTATCACAGGAAACAAATATTATTTTTTTTGGCTTGACCCTGTTTAACATGTCAATAATATTTTGGGAAACTCCACTTCTGGGCGGATCCATTACCACAACATCGGGTTTTTCATATTCCGAAAAACTACAGTTATCTAAGTCAGCCTGTACTATTTCAACATTTGTAGCAAAATTAATTTTTTTATTAACCTTAGCAATTTTAATTGAATTTTTATTCCTTTCAAACATTAAAATTTTCCTGAATTCAGATGCCAGAAAAAAAGAAATAGCTCCCACTCCACCATATAGGTCCCAGATAGTATCCAATCTTTCAAATGGTAAATATGACATAATTTTTTTAAACATAACTTCGGCCTGTTCGGAATTTATCTGGAAGAATGTATCCGGTAATAATTTATATATAGCCTTCCCAAGATAAATGTCAAGATATTGCTTCCCTGATAAAAGAATATTTTTGTTACTTAATGTATCTTTATCTTTGCCCGCAACGCTCATATATATAGAAGCAATATTACCAAATTTAAATTCTATGCTCTGAACTAACTTCTTTAAAGGTTTTTTGTTATCTGTATTAGTAACAAATATGAGCATGAATTTTTGGGTTCTTGGAGAATATCTGTAACCTATTTGCTTCAAATACCCTTTTTTACTTTTTCTGTCATAAGGTTCAATATTAAGTTGATTTGCTTTCTTGATAATATAATCAAATATTTCATTTGCTTTCGAATTTTGTATCTTACAGTTGGGTACTTCAATAATGTGATGTGTCCCTTTTTGATAAAACCCTGAAATTAAATTTCCATTTTTATCTTCTCCTACATGCTGTAACACTTTATTTCGGTAGTATAGTTTATTTTCGGCTCCTATAATCTCTATATTTTCCTTTGGGAAATCAATATTGGCAATTTTTTTTAAATTATTGAATAAAAATTGTTTCTTGAATTCAAGAGTTTTATAATATTGAATGTGCATAAAATCACATGCACCGCAATTTTTATAATGTGGACATTCGGGATCTTTTCTAAAATGAGATGATTCAATTATTTCAACAAGCTCTGCTTTTGCAAAATTTTTATGAACACTTGAAATTTGTGCTTTCACTTTTTCGGAAGGTAAAGCATTTTTAACAAAAACAACAAAATCTTCTATCCTGCCTACACCATCCCCTTCAACACCTATATTGTCTATCTTAATTTCTATAACCTGACCTTTTTTCAAATTTTCCATGAATTGATAATAAGTTTTAATTAGTTTTTGTCAAGAATTTCATAAAAAAATCACGAAGTAATTTTTAAAAAACTATCTCAAATCCTTATTCCGAAACATATACTTATACTTATTTTGAAAATCAGCCTGGCTAGTTTTTAACTTCAAAAACTGTATCAGCAATTAAAAAAATTTTCTTAGGTTTTACTTTTAAAACTATTTACTATTCACTAAGAAATTTGCAATACTAATTTTTCCAAACCTCTAATTTCAAAAATAGAACTTCAAAAAAATCACGACAGTGATTTTCAACACACACTCACACAGACACAGAAACTATTTTTCAAGAGGAAGATATACCCTAAAAGTTGTTCCCTCTTTAAGCTTGCTATCCACTTCTATTCTACCATTATTTTTTACGATATTCTTCTTTGCAATTGCTAATCCTAATCCTATCCCTTCTTCTTTAGTGGAATAAAATGGAGTAAAAATATCATCTATATCATCTTCTGGAATTCCTTTGCCATTATCAGTTATTTTAATTACACATTCATTATCATTTTTCTCAATTTTAATAATTATTTTCCCTTTATTCCCGGTAGCTTCAACTGAATTCCAGAGTATATTATTCAATGCCTGAAGAATCAAATTTTCATCGCCCTCTATATAAGAATTATTTTTCGATTCAACCTTAATATCAGTTTCCGTAAGAGCCTTAATCATCTCTATATTGTTTTTTATTAATTCATTAACATTTATGATTTTAAATTGAGTATCCTGCCCTTTTGTATAATTTAAAAAGCTTTTAATAATCTTATTTAATCGTTCAGTTTGATTTAAGATTAAATCATATAGTTTTCTATCCTTTTTATCAAAATTATTTTCATCCAGTATTTGAATACTTCCGTATAAGGAGGCAATAGGATTTCTCAATTCATGGGCTATATTTGCGCCCATTTTTCCTAAATATGCCAGTTTATCCAGTTCATACAGTTTGTTTTTCAGTTTTCTTTTTTCAGTTACATCTTTAATACTTACTATAAACCCTAATATTTCATTTTCTTTCCTAATTGTGTTTATTGTATATTCATAAAAACTATCATTATAATCAATTTCACTGTTTAACAATCCTTTATTATTTTTCACATTTTTAAAATCGTTTCTTAAACTTTCAGGAAATATTTTTGCAAAATCCATTCCCATTTGTATTTTATTCCCAAATATTTTATTATTTTCGCGGTTTGAATGGGTTATTTCTCCTTTTTGATTAAATACTAATATTGTTGATGAAATATTTTTATAAATGTCATCTAAAAGAATTTGCTGGGTTTCTATTTGTCTATCCTTTAACCTTGATGATTTTCTCATATTAGCAATTAAAAATGCAGTTACATAAAATAAAACTACATTGACAAATATTTTTATATATACTCTTCTATTTACAATTTCATCAAGATTCACTGTTGAACCACTAGTATTTAAAGCAGGGATTATTCCATTAATAATTAAAAATGAGGATGATAGATAAATAATGCTTATTAATGTAGCTACACTAATTGCTCCTTTATCAAAGAAAAAATAGCCTGCTGCTATAATTATCAAATAATAAAGCAAAGATAAACTGCTTTGAAAGATACCTCCATCGAAATAGCATAGAACAGAAATAACAAGAACATCTATGATTAGCTGAAAATAAAAGAAAAGTTTTATTTTATTTATATATTCCTTTAGAAAAATCGATAGAATAAAAATAATATTCATTAAGAAAATTGCAGAAAAAAAGTAATACTTTGAAGTATTTGAGGATAAACTTAAGAAATAAAGATACCCCACAACAAAATTAAAAATAAATATCCGATAATAATTATAATTTTTGAAATCAGATAAAAATTCGGAATTATTATTCATAAAATGCACCTTTTATGTGTTCCAAATTATTGCCCTTTATGCCGATAACATCATATCTAATATAATACTTTAGATATTTTTCACCGTTTAAAAGGAGATAATATCTTGAAACTTTAATAATAGTTCTTTGTTTTTTTCTCGTAATAGCTTCAAGGGGAGAGCCATAAGAATTTCCCTTTCTGTATTTTACCTCTACAAAAACCAAATTTTCTCCTTTTTCAGCAATAATATCAATTTCACCAAATTTTGAATTAAAGTTGGTGTCTATAATCTTATAATCATTTTTTTTTAAATATTCTAAAGCTTTTTTTTCTCCAGCAGAACCTTTATCCTGATTATTTTTCATTTTAAATCAATCACCCTGTAAATTTTTATAGGATTTTTTTTATTTTTTACCTTATGTTTTCCAATATATTCATATATTATATCATCTTTTACCAGCTCGTAAGTTGATTGAGAAATATAAATTTCGTTTTTATCGGTTAAACCCTCAATTCTTGAACATGTATTTACGGTATCTCCAATAACAGTATATTCGGCCCTCTGTTTGGACCCTATATTTCCTATAATAGCTTTTCCTGTATTTATACCTATACCAATATGAATTGGCTCATACCCCCATTTGACCCTATTTTTATTGTATCTTTTTATATATTTAACCATTCTAACAGCTGCCTGAACCGAATTATATGCATGATTTGGATATTTTACAGGGGCCCCAAATATAGCTAATAATCCGTCACCAAGGAATTTATCCAATGTACCCTTATATTCAAAAATAATATCAACCATAGAAGTAAAATAGCTATTTAATAAATTAACTATATCCTGAGGGGGAAAATTTTCGCTTAAAGAAGTAAAACCTCTAATGTCAGCAAACATTATTGTTAATTCCCTATTTTCTCCTCCTAATTTTAATTCTTCAGGGTTGTTTAGAATATAATCAGCTATATCAGGACTTAAATATTTAGAAAACATATTTTTAACAAGTTCTTTTTCCTTTAAATTTTTAGCCATCCTGTTAAAAGCTTCAGTAAGATCTCCTACTTCATCATTTGTAGTTTTTTCCACCCTGGCTTCATAATTTCCGGTAGATATAGCTTCAACTCCTCTATGCAATCTTCTTATAGGTTTTATTATTAAGCTGACCATAAACAAAATTATTATTGAAATGACAATGATTCCCAATGCAGACAAAATTACTGTCCGTATTAAAATTTTATTTATGATCTTCATAAGATTTCTTTTCGAAAATATTATTTCAAGCTTACCTATAATCTCTCTTGTATTACTTCTATATATTGGGGCTGTAACAAGATAATCATTCTGATACATATACACCCTGGAATTTTCTCTTTTAATTTTAACATTTTCAGGTTTTAATTTTCTATTTATTTGATTCCTTTTTTTGAGTATATCAATGTCCTGATGTGCTATTAAAGAATTTTTTTTATTAACTACATATGATTCTATCACTCCTTCATTTTTGCTAATATTGGTTAAAATTTGCTGCAATGAGAGGAGATCTATATCTTCACCAACCAGATATTCTTCGGATATTAAAGCAGAATTCTCTGCCAGAGTGGCCATTGAATTCCATTTTTCATTGAATAATTTGTTTTTCATATATGAATATATAATAATATTAAATATTATAAAAATTGGTAGAAATGCTAAGATAAAAGCTGTAAAATACTTTGATTTTAGTTTAAATTTCATATTTAAATTCTTTCTTTTGCTCTCTGGATATATTCATTTGTATTTTTATAATTCCCGTAGATTTCTAACACTTTATTCCACATCTCAATAGCTTTTTTATAATCTCCAGAAGTATAATATTTAATTCCTTTATAATAATAATTCTGTGCCTTTTGCAGATTTTTTTCTTCCTTTTTTTGTGATAATGAGTACATTCTTGTATTTGCCCATCTATTATTATTATCGATTATAAGAATTTGATTTAGATAATTATACATCTTATTTATATTTTTATTCTCTTTAGCTATTTCATACAATCGTTTATATTCCTCAATTTTACGTTTTTTAATTTTATTTATCCTCGCTAGATACTGCTTTGCTTTTTTATTATCCTCATCGATATTTAAAATTTTATATATGTACTCTTCAGCCTGCTTATAATTTTCAGATTCAAAATTGTATTCCAAATTATTCATATAAGTTGACATTTTATTATATTCAGTTTGTTTTTTTGCTATAGAAATTTTCTTATTTATGCTTTTTTCAATATTTCTATCGATTAATGATTCAATATTATCTAAAATAGTCTCAGCTTCATCAATCTTACCCTCAGATAGTTTATCATCAATTTCATCTATACTTTTTTCAACAATTATTGAAATATGAGGATATATTTTTAAAAATAATTTTCGGGCTTCATTATAAGGATAATAAATTTGAATAGCTTTTTTTAACTCTATATAGCTATCCTTATAATTTTTTGATTTAAATGAGGTTAAAGCTTTATTATAAAAATTCAAAGCATCTTTTTTTAAAATTTCTTTTTCTGAATTTTCAACTTTTACAAAGTAATTTTTTGTTTCAAACTCTTGAGGATTAAATTCTTCCAGAAGTCTTTGAATCTCTTTATTATCTTCTCTATAATAATTTATTTTCGAAAACTTTATATAAGCATCTAGTTTTTCACCTTTTTTATAATTTTCTCTTGCTTCAGAAAGAAGATTATCCAGATATCTGTCCATTATATTAGAGTATACATGTATATATTTAGATTTATATTCTATATTCAAACATTTTTCCAAATACCACAAAGCTGCCTCATACTGTTTTTTTTCAATGTAATATGTGGCAATATTATATAAATATGTCGAATCATTGAAATTTAATTCAATGACCCTTGAATAGCATCTGATTGCTGAAAGATAGTTTTTATTTTCCTGGAACCTAACGGCTAAATTGCCTATCTCCTCGGCAAGCCCTATCAGTTCAGGTTTCCTATCATAAATATAAAAAAATATACTTTTTGCTTCATTAAGATTGTTTTGTTCAACTAATATTTTCCCCTTCATAAAATAAGCATAAATCCACTTATTAATATTTTTTTTACTATAATTATGATCCATTTTTCTTTGATAATCTATGGCAGTTTGAAAATAATAAAATGAATTCTGTATATCTTTTTTTTGTTTTGAATAATACAATTCCTGTCCGTAATTGAGTGAAGCTGTCACTATGTTCATCAAAAGATTGTTTTTATCCTTATATCCATTTGGGAGATGTTTAAAAGCAATAATAAAATAATTTAAAGATTTTTTATATTCTTTTTCATGGAAATTTAAAATTCCCAAAGCTGTGTTAACCCTGTAATCCTTTTTATCACGTTTATATATTTTTAAAAAAACTTTTCTGCTAAATTTATATTTTTTTTCATCCAGTGCTGAGATTCCGATATTATAATATATATCGAGAATTTCTTTTTCAGTTATAACTTCAGTATTTAATTTATCTAATTTATTTGTATAATTAAATGCTTCCTTATAGGAATTTAGTTTTAAATACGACAGTATTATACTATAAATGGAATATTCATTTTTGTAATCATTCTTCAATAATATTTCAAACTGTTCTATTGCCTCATTATAATAATTATTTTCATAATACTCATTAGCTAGGTCATATCTAATTTCATGATTTTCAGGATTCTCTTGCAATGCTTGTTTTAACATTGATATAGTTGAAGAATAAATGATAGTTACTGTAAAAGTTAATAAAAGTATAACAGTAACAAGTTTTTTCATTTTTGCTTTTTAATTTTATTCTTTTCATCAATTAACAAAACTGTAGGTTTGAAATTTTCAGCTTCTTCTGGCGGCATAAATGCATATGAAATAATTATCACCTCATCGCCAACTTCTCCATTTCTTGCAGCAGGTCCATTCAAGCAAATTTCACCCGAATTTCTTTTTCCTTCAATGATATATGTTTCAATTCTATCTCCGGTATTTTTATTCAAAACCTGAACCTTTTCACCAACATAGAAATTGGCTTTCTCTATTAATTCTGCATCTATTGTAATACTGCCCTCATAATCAAGATTGGATTCTGTTACTGTTGCAGTATGAATTTTTGATTTCATCAACTTAACAAGCATAATTTACCTCCTGAACTTTAAATTTAAGTAAATCTTCTTAACTCAATTATATAAAGAGAATTAAAAGCAATTACTCCTTTTTAGCTGTTGTAATTATAATAAATAAGATTTGACTAATCAAGCAAAAACAGCATAGGCATCCTTATACAATATAATATTTTAATCTATTCCTATCTTATTTAACTTATTAATATTAATAATGTTGTTTACTTTAAGTTCCCATCTTTTATTTTCTTATTTGCTGTTTTTCATTTCTTTAATAATTTCTTTTTGTGTTTCGATAATTTTTTCTAAATTTTTATTATTCTTTTTTAATTCATTCACATTTTCTGTAATTTTCAAATACCAGCAGATTAATTCTCGTCCTAAAATAAAAAATAAAATTATTCCTATTACTAGCAAAAAAGTAACAAAATCCATTATCTACCTCCAGTTTAATCATTTACTTTACCTGCAGGCATAATACAAATTGGTGTTTCATTATCCCCCATTCCAGCAGCTTTTTTAATTTGTTCTTCATAAAATGCTCCAACTACAACAGTACCTATATTCAATGATTCCGACTGCAGATATATATTTTGAGCGGCATGCCCGGTTTCCTGATAAACATATTGTTTCCCCCTTTTTCTGTATTTCTTATCAGTTACACTAAAATCTGCACCGAAAATAATATTAACGGATGCATCTTTTATACTTTGCTGATTTAAAGCTCCTTTATAAATTTTTTCGATATTAGTATTCGATTTTATTTTTATTAATTTATGCCCTTCAGGTTTATACATATATATTCCCTTTTCCAAATTTTTTACATTTTCTACTACCACATATAATTTTAAAGGATATAGTGCACCGGCAGAGGGAGCTGTTCTGAAGCCTTTTCTATTTGTAACTCCCTGAGCTGCCCATAAAAGCTGAGACAGCTCCTCTAAATTAACAGGCATAGAACTATAGCTTCTTATTGATCTTCTATTTTCAAGAGCTTTTTCTATAGACACATTGCTCTTTTTAATCGGTTCAGGTAGCTTTATTTGCAAATTTTCAGCATTTAAATCTAAAAGAAAAAAACCGCAAACAATCAACAATAAGAACTTTTTAGTCATTATTCCTCCTTTCAAATCTTTATTTTAAACTAATTGGTGTCTTATATTTTTTCATAACAATAAATGTGGAAATAATAAATGTAGTTATTGTAACAAACTGTATCAAATAACTGGTAGAATCAGTTATTATATTAATTTGCAAAGCAGTATATGCAATAATTAGAGCAAATTCACTCGATTGTCCAAGTCTAAACCCGAGCTCTTTTGATATTTTTTTATCTTCCCTTAAAATATTAAAACCAAAATAATAAACCATAGGCTTTATTAAGGTTAAAACAATTACAATAATTATTCCTGGTAGTATAATATTTCTGGTTAATAAAAAATCATAGTTGGCTCCGATGGAAAAGAAAAACAAAACAAGAAAGAAATTTCGCAAAGGCTTTAATCTATCAAGTATGAATAGGGCTAATGGAGAAATAGCAAGGGATACTCCAGCTATAAAAGCTCCAATCTCATATGATAACCCAAGTACTTTTGCAATTTCAGCAACCAACAGGCACCATCCAAGAGATACTATAAAAACATATTCATGAACAGTATCATATTTTTTAACTATTTTTAAAATCAAAAATTTAACTACAAGATAGGCCAACAAAATAAGACCAATTAATTTTAATATTAAAAAAAGGGAATCCAAAATTGCATTTTCCAATTTTCCACTTTTAATTATTATTATGCTTAATATAGCCAAAATATCCTGAATTAATAAAATACTTATAATCATTTCCCCGATATACTTGTGATGTAATGTATTGGTATTTATTAATTTCACACATATCACGGTACTTGAAAACATTAAAGCAATTCCTGCTACAGCGCTGTTCAGTGCTGTAAAACCAAATATTTGAAGAATACCAAAAACTATTCCCATAAAAAAGAAGTTAGATACCAGTGTAATTAATGCGGTTTTTTTAAACAGTTTAATCAATTTTGCAGGTTGAAGGTCAAGTCCTAACAAAAAAAGCAACAGTATTATTCCGAAATGGGATATTTTTTCAATTTGGGCGGGATTGTTTATTAATTTAAACCCCCAGGGACCAATCAGCATTCCCAAAAATATATATGAAAGAATAACAGGTTGTTTTAACTTTAAAAAAATAGTTGCTAGAAGAGCAGACCCAACAAATATTATTGAAAGTTCCAGTATAATATTATCAAATCCCAACATATCCTCTCTTTTATCAAAATAAAACAATCTTAATTAATTATAATAAGTATATTTTATATTTAAAGACCTTTCTAGAAAACTCTTTGCTAAATATTATTAACTTATTTATCCTTGACAATTAATTTATTTAAGCCTATTATAGCTATAGGTTATTATTGTTTAATATATTTAAGTTGAGGTATGATTATGAAAAAATATATTATATTAGTTCTTGTAGTATTAATATCAATTATATGCATTTATGGACAGGACTCCGGTTTGCTAGCCGTAACCAGAAAAAACGGTAAAAATATTGTTCTTTATCCTGATGGTCGATGGGAACCCCTACAAAAAGTAATTCAAGTTGATAACGAATGGAAGCTTATTGATCAGGGCTCGATAAAAATAACAGAATATGAAATAGATAATGAAAAATTCCTTGTAAAAACTGTTTATAATAATTCCACAAATAAAACTTTTAAAAAACTCTTCGTTAAAATTTCCCTCTATGATCAGAATAATAACTTAATAAATAGCAATGAAAAATCTTATTATGGAAGAGCTACTCCGGGTAGTACCAAAAGAAGAAACATATCTGTAAAGTACGGTGGGAAAGCTCCTGTAAAAATTACAGTAGAGATAAGCAAAACTGTTAGCGAGTAGAAAGACCTATTTAATTATAAATATATTTTTTCTGTTAAATAATTCTTTAATAATATAATTTTTGGTTTTATTTTCTATTATTAAGAAATTAAATTTTTTAATACACACAAGTTATTAGAAACACAGTATAATTGCTGTAAAATTATATACACAATCAAAATTTAATTCTAAACTATAACATGAATTTTTATTAAATTATTTGCATGGTTGATTAAATTGTTATATTGTGTAATAAATAACCTGTATTTAATTGCCTGAAATAATTAAATTATAATAAATTTCTATGCCCCTGTGAAGTTGTAGGTATAGTTTTTAATTTATTTCTTATCAGTTACTTATATTTTGTATATTCATAAATCTTTTTAACTAAAAAAAGGAGGATAAACTAATGAATATTATTTTACTTGGAGCAGGAAGGATTGGAGAGGTAATATCGGTTTATTTGAATAACAGGTTTGATTTAACCATAGTTGATAGTTCTCAAAATAATTTAAAAAAACTTGAAAATTACGGAAAACCAAAAAAATGTAGAATAAATAATAAAAATAATATAACCGAATTAATTAAAAATTATGATCTCGTCATTGGGTGTCTTCCCGGGAAATTAGGTTTGAAAACAATGAAGGCATGTATGGAAAACCAGATAGACCTTATAGATTTATCTTTTATGCCTGAAGACAGCCTTTCTTTGGATGAAGAAGCGAAAAAAAATAATATAACAATCATTCCCGATGCCGGTTTTGCTCCCGGATTGAGTAATCTTTTTGCAGGAAGGTTATATCAGAAATTTGATGAAATTGATGAAATTGGAATTCGGGTTGGTGGACTTCCAATTAAAAAGAAATCTCCATTATATTATAAAATAACATGGTCCCCGCATGATTTAATATCCGAATATATAAGAAATGCAAGATTGATAAAAAATAATGAAATAATTGAAATTGATCCTCTGGAAATTATAAATAAAGTTAGAATCAAAAATAACGATTTCGAAGAATTCTTTAGTGATGGATTAAGGACATTGCTTAGCACTCTGGATATAAGTAATTTATGGGAAACTACCCTTAGATGGGAAGGACATCTCAATAAAATTAAAATCCTCAGAGATCTCAATTTTTTCAACAAGGAAAATCTTCAAAACACATTAAAGATAATCTCCCCTCTAATGGATTATGAAAGTAAAGATTTTTCAATTATGGAAGTTATCGGTTATGGAAAAATCAATAATAAAAAACGGGAAATAAAGTATTACCTTTATGATGAGGAAAAAAATGGTTTATCTTCTATGTCCCGGGTCACCGGTTTTACAGCAGGGATTATAGTTGAAACTTTTATTAAATATTCAGATGAATTTGAAAACGGCGTTATTCCTCCTGAAATAATTGGAAAAAACAAAAACCTTCATGATGAAATAGTTGATAAATTAAAACAAAAAGATATTCATATTGAATATATTTTATAAACTAAACCCCGGATATAATATCCGGGGTTTAGTTTCGCCTCTGCGATTATAATTTATTTAAAAAATTTTTTAAAGATTTCGGTCATATAAAAATGATCTTTTACTCCACCCGTTTCTCTAACTGAATGCATAGCCCATAGAGGATTCCCAACATCCACAGTCTTAACATTCAGTAAAGAGGAAGTCATAGGGCCTATTGTGCTGCCAGATTTCATATCGGATCTATTTGCTAATCTCTGAAACGGTACATTTGCATCTTTGCATAATTTTTCAAAATATGATGCTGTTTCGGATGTTGTTGCATATCTAAAGTTTGCATTCAATTTAACAACTGGTCCTTTATTTATTACAGGAGCATAGTTGCTATCATGTTTATCACTAAAATTTGGATGTAAAGCATGCGCCTGGTCTGCAGAAATTAAAAATGAATTTGCTATTGCCCTGAAATAATCCTGTCTATCTCCACCCTCTGTTATTATTAATCTTTCCAAAGTATCTCTTAAAAAATTCGAATTTGCTCCCTGATATGTTCTACTTCCTATTTCCTCATTATCATAAAATATACCTATATTTGTAGCCTCATATCTATCTTTATTTGTTAAAGCCTCAAGTATCGAATGACACATAGCTAAATCATCCAATCTACCTGCTGTAACAAATTCATTTTCAATACCGGTAACTTTTGGAGAAGTTATATCATAAAGGAAAAGATCCAGTTCATAAATACTTTCGTATTTAGTATTAATTTTATCTGCTATCAGCTGTTTTAAAAAATTTTTATTATTATTTGAATTATCATCTTCATTATTAACGGTTGATATAATTGCAGGTAAATGTTTTTGTTTGTTGTATTCAAATCCTTTATTTACCTTTCTATTCATATGTATAGCTAAATTTGGTATAATAGCAACAGGCTCTTCGAAATTAACGAGTTTAGATTTTATTTCTCCACCTTCTTCTACTGTAACTCTACCTGCTATTGATAGCTCTTTATCAAGCCAGGTATGAACGATAGGACCTCCATAAACTTCAGTACCTATTTTTATATAATTATGTTTTTTTATAACTGCTTCATTTTTAATTTTTAAAAGTGGACTGTCAGTATGAGCACCAATTAGGTTAAATCCATTTTCTATGTTATTTTTACCATAGGTAAAAGCTATGAGAGCCGAATTGTTTCTTTCTAAATAATATTTATTTCCAGGGTTTAAATCCCATTTCTCATCTTCTTTAAGCTTTTTGAAATTATTACTTTCGAGTTTGTTTTTAATATTTTTGGTCGCATGAAAAGATGTCGGGGAATTTTCTATAAAGGTTAATAGTTTTTTTGCCAATTTCTTCTTTTTATTCATAATACTCCTTTCTTTTAAAACTATAATAGTTTATTTTGTTTTATAGTCAACCATTTTCAAAAAGCTAACTAAAGTATCACTGCATGTTAATAAAATTACTTGAATAAAAAATAAGAAAATATCCAAGATGAAAAAATATATAATTAATACATTTTTTCAAAATTATTTAAAAACTATACCTGTTATCTAATGTTAACTAAAAAAGATTTCATTAAATTTATTGAAAGTGAGAAAGGAGGAAAGAAGATATTGTTGGCAGAAGGTAAGGTAATTAACATACCTTATTTGCATCTTCTTTCCGAATTCATTAAATAAACAATAAAACCTTAGTTTTGTTCCATTTTTATTATTTACCTTTTATATCTTTCAAAAGTGCTTAAATAAAAAAAAATCGGGACTATATAGTCCCGATTTTAGATGATTCCTGCTGTTTCATATAACTACGGGAATCATCTTCCCCAAATTTTCCCCCATTTGAGTGGTTTTCATACTTTTATACGAAGCTTTTTCTAAATGTTGCAACTTTTTTTTTATTTAGTAAAATTATCATTTCAGAATAAATATTTTAGATATAGAAAATCAGCATATTGTATCAAGATGGTAATTATGATTTTCAAGATTATGTTTGACTTTTTTGGGGTTTTTATTAGCATAACAATAATAGCATAAATGCATACAGGTTTCATACTGTCCAATATCTTTGCTTTCGATACATTTGCACTCTTTACGTTGTCCCCTGTCCTTTAAATTCTTGGGGGATTCGGAGTTAATATTAAATTTTTTACTTACTCCAAGATATTCCATTAGTTTTTTATCTTCATAAAAACAATTAATCATTATTTTATCATCGATACATTTCCCTTTATATATTCCATATCTTTCTAATTCAACATCTTCGGCACAGGTATTTATTTCAAGATGCCAGTTTTTATTTAACTCACTTATTTTTTTGGCTATATTATGTTTATCTTTTTTTGACATTTTTATATAGCTGATGTTTTTTTGCCTTAAATTTTTTTTTACGGAATTGTATTTTTCTATATCGGCATAGCTAAATATTAATCTTTTAGTATATTTTTGGATTCTTTCACCTACTCTATTAATTTTATTTATTAGGTTATTAATATCTATTTTCTCTGTTAAAATTAAAGGATCAAATCGCCATAACACTTTTTCTTTTCCTAAAATAGTTGACAATTTTTTAAATGATTTTATTCTACTCTCAAGGCTGGGCAGATTGGGTTCAAGACCATCTTCTTCGTAATCATTAAGAGTATATAAAAAATAGTAATTATACCCCATTTCATCTATTCTATTTAAATATTTAATAAACGGCTCCGGATTTTTTGTCCAGAAGACTATCAATCTGAGATTTTCAAATGATATTCTCTTCTTTTTCCCATTAAAGGGATTAATCCAGCTACAGTGTCCTCTTTCAAGCTTATCCATGAACCAATCACCGTAAAATGCCGGGATATCAGTAGCTCTACTCGCCGATACTATAATGGGCTTGCTTTTATTCATAATTTAATCTTTATTGTAATTTTTTCCAATTTCCCATGCTTTCCCAATAAAATTACCTGTGGAATAATATCCCTTCCAGCTAAATGTTATAGGTTTAACCTTTTCAATATCTATTTCCCCATGGGTAATAAAATCAGTGCCGGCATAAGTTTCAATAATTTCCCCTATAACAATATCATCCGATCCTATATCCTGAATAGTTTTATATACTCTGCACTCAATATTTACAGGACATTCTTTTATCATAGGAGCATTTTTAAGCTGTCCATAAAAATTTTCAAATAATTTTGACTTTTCAACAGTTTTCCCAGAATTTATACCAATATAATCTGTTACTTTAACCATTTCTTCATTTGGGAAATTAATACTGAATGTTTTATTTTCATAAATTCCTCTGGTTGTAACATGTTTCGCATTAACTCCCAAAGCAATCATCCCTGGATTCATATTAACAACTCCAGCAAAGGCAATTGTCATATAATTTGGTTTACATTTATAATTTGCGCCAACAATTGTAACAGGAAAAGGAAACATATTTGGTTTCTTCCCCATTTTTTTCTTTTCCATAAAACCCTCCTTTATACTCCTGTTATATAAATTATCCAATTTATTCAAAATATCAATATTAAACTCATTAATTTTTTCTATCGAGATTAAATACCATATATAAATAGTAATTGACATTATAGATTTTTGATATCAACATAATTGTATGAAAAATATGAAAAAAGTACAGTTTATTTTTAAAAAATATTTTTTATTAATAGTGATTTTATTTGTGCTATTTTCTTCAACAAAAAGAGTTTTTTATTCAGAAATTTTAAACAGTGCCATATTTGATTCATATAATTTAGGAAATAAAGAACCGTTTTCATTCAAACTAAACAGAAGTTTTATATTTAATCATCTAAATATCACCGGAATAATTAAGGATAATAATTCATATAATAAGAATTTTAATTATGATTATATTTTTTATCCCATAAGAAAATTAAACTCGGTTTATCATAATGTTTTCTTTACCCCCCCAGGCTCCCTTTGGAAACTGGAATGATACTAGACAGGCAGCAGGCTGTGAAGAAGCTTCCGCAGTAATGGCCATGAATTGGGTTTATAATTCTAATTTAACAAAAAATAATGCCTTAATTCAAATCATAGCAATTTCAAATTTTGAACACAACAATTACGGTAGTTTTTACGACACATCTGCTGAAGATACAGTCAAAAGAATTTTTAAAGCATATTTTTCCTACACAAATGTAAAGATAAAGCCTGTTTTAGATCAAAAAAGTATTATCTATGAATTAAACAAAAATAGAATAATAATTGTTCCAGTCAACGGACAAAAGCTCAACAATCCATATTTTACCCCTCCAGGACCAAAAAGACATATGCTTCTCATTATTGGGTGGAACAAAATTTCTCAATATTTTATAACAAATGATCCTGGAACAAAAAGAGGTAGAAATTTTAAATATAAAAAAGACATACTATATGATGCAATAAGAAATTATGAGACAGGAAATAATATTCCTATAAAAGATACAAAAAAAGTTATGATAGTAGTAAAAAGATAAAGTTAGAAACTTTTTCTGTTTTCTGATAAATAAACATTTCCATTACCCTTTTAAATATTGATTTTTTCAGAAATCCTATTATTATTAAATGTAGGGTTTATAATTAAATTAATTAAAGAAAGGAGTTTATATGAAAGATTTTCTTAAGAAAACTATTTTAACCGGAATTGGTATCGCTTCTTTAACAGGGGAAAAAATTAAAGAAATTGGAAAAAAAATTGCAGAAGAAAGTAAAATGTCAGAAGAAGAAGGTGAAAAATTCGTTGATGAAATTTTAAAACAATCTGAGAAAACCAAAAAAAATATTGAAAAAAAGGTTGATGAATACGTTAAAAAATCTCTTGATAAACTAGATATTCCTAACCAGGACAAAGTTGAAAAACTTGAAAAAAGAATCAATAAATTAGAAAAAAAATTAAAAGAAATAACAACAAAAGATGAATAATAAAGAGCAGGGAAAAAGTTATTTAAAACAGATATCCAGTCAGATTAACCGTTACAAGGATGTTTTCATAGTCCTCATAAAACACGGCTTTGAAGATTTGCTCATAAACATTAAACTCAAAAAATATATATCTCCCTATAGAAAAACATCAAAAACAGGTGAAAAGATCAAAGAAGAATATTCCAGGTGGGAGCGAATAAGAATGGTTCTTGAAGAGTTAGGACCTACTTTCATCAAATTCGGACAACTTATGAGCAATAGACCTGATCTTCTCCCCCAGCCTCTTATAATTGAGTTAAAAAAATTACAGGATGAGGTATCTCCTTTTTCACCTGATAAAGCTTTTGAAATAATTAGAAAAGAACTTAATGAAGAAATTAATGAAGTATTCAAATCACTGGATAAAGAACCTATAGCTGCTGCTTCTATCGCACAGGTTCACAAAGGAATTTTACTAAATGATGATGAGATCATTGTCAAAGTACAGCGTCCCGGGATTCATGATATTATTAAAGATGATATAGAAATAATGTATACCCTATCCAAATTAATTGAAAAATATATTAAAGGTGCTCAAAATTTTGATTTTCCGGGAATTGTTAAAGAATTTGAAAAAACAATTTATAAAGAACTTGATTTCTATATTGAGTTTCAGCATATTGAAAAATTCAGGGGAAACTTTCTTGATAATAATAATATTTATGTTCCCCGGGTTTATAAAGAATATTCCACTTCAAAGATTCTAGTAATGGAAAGAATTATTGGAACTCCCCTTTCCGAAATAGAAAAATTTAATGATACTGAACAGAATAAGGAAATTGCTATAAATATTGTAGAATCGATGTTAAAGCAGATATTTGAACACGGTTTTTTCCACGCCGATCCCCATGCAGGAAACATACTTGCTCTAAAAGAAAACAAAATATGTTTTCTAGATTTTGGGATGATGGGAATACTTCTTCCAAAATACAGACAAATAATGGCGGACATTATGATTGGATTCATGCAAAAAAATGAAAGGAAAATTACTAAAGCAATAATTAAACTGTCAGAAAATAAGAATATAAAAAACGAAGACCGGTTTGAACTGGAAATTTATGAGCTTATTGAAAGATATTACTCCGTACCTCTTAAACAGATAAATGTTGCCGAACTCTTAAACAAACTGATTAAATTAGTGATTTCGCATAATATAAAACTACCCTCCAATATAACTTTCTTATTTAAATCGATGATGAATATAGAAAACATCGCAAGAGATTTATATCCTAATATTAATATGATAGAACACATCAAACCCTATGCTAAAAATATTATTAAGGAACGAATGGGGATAAAATCATTCTTTAAAAATTTTTACAACACTTCACTGGAATTATTTAATCTTCTTAAAGACCTCCCCTATGAAACACGCAGTATTCTTTCTAAAATAAAAGAAGGCGAATTTAAAATAGTAATGGAACATAAGGATTTTGATAAATTTATCAGCAAAAACGAGCAAATAAGCAACAGAATATCGTTTTCGATTGTACTTGCATCTTTGATTATAGGGTCTTCTCTAATTGTACTTGCCGACATTCCACCCAAATGGAATGATATTTCAGTCATAGGTCTGCTGGGTTTTTTATCAGCAGGAATAATGGGATTTTGGCTTCTAATATCGATTATAAAACACGGCAAGATGTAATATTTTCTTAAAGAACTTCTTATTGATACTATTTAGCAACAAATCTTATTTTTAAAATCGATCCAGGCGATTTTCAAATTCATCTCTCATTATAATATTTCTTGAATTTTCTAAATGGTCCACAGCAAGTATTCCATTTAAATGATCTATTTCATGCTGAATCAATTCCGACATGGAATCTTCAAATATTTCGGTTTTTTCTTCTTTATTTTCATTTAAATACTGTACTTTAATTTTTTTAAACCGCTTAATTTTAACATAGAATTCTGCTTTAAAGCTAAAACATGTATCCCATACTTGAATTTTTTCTCTGCTGCAATAAAGAATATGAGGGTTAACCATTTTAATTTCATTTTTACCATCATTTATATATATCATTCTTTTAAGGTATGAAATTTGAGGTGCAGCTATTGCCCTGCCAAGACCCTTCCTATTTTGAAAATTCTCAAGAGTATCCTTAAGGTCTCTAAAAATTTCATCTACATTATCTCTATTAAAATCCACCTGAAGAGATAATTTTCTCAAATTCAGATTGCCGAGTAAAAGAATGTCCTTTACTGCCATTGATCCTCCTTCATTACAATAAATTTATAAAATGATAATTTAACTTTAGTTGTACTTTTTTCTCTGCAGAACTATTTTTCATAACTTCTTTAGCCTCTCTTCTTAATTAAATTCTGTATAGCAATTCCAGGGATTTTATCTTAAAGATATGTTTTATTTTATGAACAATTTTATTTTATTTTTTAAGCCTACTAAATCCCCATAATTGGGACATATACCATTTTTTCATACTCCTCTGATTTTGTTCTATTAGAAAATCGCGAAAAAGTATAAACACCCAAAAGAAATACTTTTTTACAAAATTATCTATTTTTATTCATAAACCTCAAGTTTACCTATATACAGATAATCAGTATCTAATTCATAATCTTCTTTTTCATTTTTTCGTCTACTAACCTGGTAGAAAAAACGATCCTGTTTTTTGTTAAAAAACATACTTTCATATTTTTTATTTATATCTCTTTCAAGCTCAATATTTCCTATAAATTTCCCATTTAAATTAAAGCAGTTTACAAAACTTTCTGAAAAATCATGTTTAGAAACTCCAACCAGGTATTTATCCCGATGAATCCAGCTGCCTATATATCCTATACCCTCTATAGAAACTGATCTTTTATTTGAACTCTCCCTGGTTTCTGATTTATAAACATTACCTTTCAGCCCCTGCATTTCAGTTTCTTTTAAAAGTTTAAAATTATCATTTTGCTTTTTATAAAATTTTAGTTTTTTTGATAAAAATCCTGTAAGAACCATAGTATTCTCCTGGATAATTGGATAATAAAGGTTAGATACCAGATAATCCCTAATCTGATTGGCATTCATATTTTCAAAAGATTCCTTTTCTTTTTTAAGAAATTTATTAATAATTTCACCATTTGAATTTACTTTTAAAATTACATGGTCAGATATCATTGTTGCTAAATAAATATTTTCTTTGCTATCTACAAATCCTACTGGAGAAACCTGTGATACTTCTATATAATATTCATCCACAAAATCAATTTTTTTATCCAAATTAAATTTCATTATTTTATTTGTCATCCCATCTATAACATAAAGATATCTGGAATATCCAAGCAAATTAACCCCTCTTGTAGTAGTAAATTCTCCAGGCCCTTTCCCAATTTTTTTGTATTTATCAATAACATTTCCTTTTAAATCAAGCAAATAAATAGTTTTGTCACCCTGATTAAAGGCTACTATTTTATTATTAGCAAAAACCATAGACGTTATACTCATTGGTTTTTCCAGTTTAATCTTATCCAGCTCTTCAAAACTTCCTGCTTCTTTTTCTTCAGCTTTCTGACAGCCTGCAAATAAGAATAAAATCACTATAAAAGTCAACATCAATTTTCTAAACATATTGCATCCTTTCCATTTTAATTTAATAAATTTTATAATATTTAGATTAAAAAGTCAAAGATAAAGTGGATATAAAAAATCTCTTTGAGATTTTTAGTCTAAGTCAAAGCTCAAGTTTAAGTAATAATTTAAACCTAATTACTTCAATGAAATGATTTAAATGTAGTATAAGATGATTCCGGGATTTTGCTCACTTCGTTCGCTTCATTCGGAATTTTTATAAAATTAAAAATAAGTAATGGAAATTCCTGACGGATATGAACTACTTTTATCAAATCTTAGTTCAGGAATCTTCTAAATTACTTTTAATATTTATTTTTTATTTATACTCATACTTTAACCAAAAAATTATCAGAAATAATTTTTTCACACCTCAAGCACAAACACAAATTAAACCAAACGAGCGCGGCAATCTCAAGTGGCAATTGATAAGGATTACACCAGAGCCTTGAAAATCAGATATTCCAGAACATTTTTTACTTTTTTCTTTAGATTGATATTTGAAGCGGAAACGCTATTTGCAGATACCTCAACAGGTCCTATACATGACGGGCAGCCCTCCTTGCACTCACACTGTTTTATATAATCATAGGCATCATTTAAAACCGTACTGTAATCCTCAAGCATTTTCTCACTTAATCCGATTCCTCCGGGATAATTATCGTATATATAAAGTGTCGGAGCATCAAAATTTGGATCCTTTATCTTTGATATTACCTTGATATCGTTTACATCACACATAACATATAGTGGAATTAAATTTCTTAAAAGATACGCCAGTCCGCCGAGAACCATCCCAAAAACATTTTTACTTATTTTCATTTCATCAATTAATTTTTCATCAATATTAAACCATACAGAAGTTGTATTCATCTCTATTTCGGGAAGTTTTATTTCTCCCCAGCCAAGATTTTCGTGTGTGAAAAATTTGATTTTTTTATAGATAGTTGGAATCGTTGTAGCATTTATCTCGCCATATTCAATAAAATCTTTTCTGCTATCGATTTTATCAAGTATCTTAATATCAACCTTTGTTTCAGCATCGGTATAGTAATTAACCTGAACTTCCTTTACATAGGCTTTTCTATTTTCCCAGTCAAGTTTTTGAACTTCATACTGGGTGCCCCTATGAAGATAAATAGCCTTTTCATAAATTGTCGTAGAAGCGCTAAAAAAATCAACTTCCCCTATAACCTGATGTTTATCGTCTGTCTTATCAACTATAACAAAATTATCCATCGCTGCACTTCTCAAGCTTATATCCTGTGCAGGATATACATCATCGGTCCAGTACCACTTTCCATTTTTATATTTTACCACATTCTCCTCTTCCATGAACTTAAGTATCTCCTGAGTTTCGGGAAGACCGAAAGTCTCATCACCTTTGAAATTAAGTTCGAAAGCCGCACATTTAAGATGGGAAGTAAGTATATAATGATTATTCGGATCAATTATCCCTTTTTCAACCGTTTCTTCGAATAGAAATTTTGGATTTTTTGCAATGTACTGATCTATAGGGGCTGCTGTGCATACAAATAAAGAAAATGCTTCATTATCCTGCCTTCCGGCTCTGCCGGCCTGCTGCCATACCGAAGATATACTTCCCGGGTAACCGACAGTAATTGAAAAATTCAGGCTCCCAATATCGATTCCAAGTTCCAGAGCATTGGTACTCGCTATTAGAGAAATTTCATCATTTTTAAGCTTGCGTTCGATTTTTCTTCTTTCACCTGGAAGATACCCACCTCTATAGGAAGCAATTTTTTTCAGAGGAATTCTTAACTTTTTAGCATATTTTCTCATATATGATAAAAATAGTTCAACCTTGATTCTGCTTCTTAAAAAAACTATACCCTTTAAATCGTATTTGAGTAAAAATTTTGCAATCCGTACTGCTTCCTTTAAAGAAGATCTTCTTATACCGATATTTTCATCAATTACAGGTGGATCATAAACCATAAAATATTTTTTTCTCGAAGGAGCACCGTTTTCTCTTACGAGTGAAACATCTTCCCCGGTTAATTTCTCTGCAAGCTCCACCGGATTGGCAATTGTAGCAGAAGTAAATATAAACTGAATATCGGTACCGTAAAACTCTGTTATTCTTTTTAATCTCCTTAAAACATTAGCAACATGGCTTCCAAATACACCTTTATACTGGTGCATTTCATCAATTACTACATATTTTAAACTTTCAAAAAGATTAACCCATTTTGTATGATTCGGAAGTATCCCCTGATGCAGCATATCGGGATTAGTTACTACGATATCCCCTGCTTCCTTTACAATTTTTCTTACCTGTGATGGTGTATCTCCATCAAAAGTATAGCACTTAATAACCTCTTCTAAAGAATCGTTGATATCCTGTATCTCTGAAAGTTGATCCTGTGATAGAGCTTTTGTGGGAAAAAGATATAAGGCTCTGCTTCCCTTTTCTTTTAATAACTCATTGAAAACGGGAAGGTTATAACACATTGTTTTACCGCTTGCTGTTGGGGTAACAACTACTACATTTTCATCGTTATTAATCTTATTTATCGCATCGTACTGGTGTGAATAAAGACTATCAATTCCTTTTGACTTTAGATAATTTATTAATTTATTATCGAGAAATTCGGGAATAGGCTTAAAATTAGCCTCCTTTTTCTCGATTTCTTCCATTCGTTTAAAATTCTTATAAAAGGACTCCTTCCTGATATCTTCAAGAAGAGCCCTTTTATTTTTATTTTTAAAGAAATTATTCATCTATAGAATTTACTTTTCACCCCATTTAATTTTGATTCTCAACTTACCGTTTTCAGATTCTGCAGTATAATCGGGTTCGAAATCATCTTCCACTTTATCTATCCATAATAAAAATGAAATCTGCTTCATTGCTTTACTTATATCTACTTTTTCATAATCACATTCATAGGAAATTTTATCTATAGGATGTCTAAGCGATAGATTGTTTTCGGACTTTGACTTTCTAATCAGTTCTACAAACTCGAGAATTTTTTCCATTTCATAATTAATCTCTTTATTTATACAATCCTCGTTGGCTTCGGGCCAATCCGCGATATGAATTGATATTTCATCTTCAAAATCGCTGAAAAATCTCTGATAAAGATCTTCAGTTAAATGCGGCAGGTATGGAGAAAACATTTTCAAAATATCATATGCAACTCTATATAATACCTTCTGTGTTCCCAGCTGTTCATCCTCTTCTCCTCTAAAAAATACCTGCTTGCTTAACTCTATATAATTATCACAGAACTCTCCCCAGAAGAAATCTTCTATCGTACTAAGGGCAAGTCCAAATTCATAATCCTCCAGATAATTTGTAGCTTTTTTTATAGTTTCGGTTAATCTATGAAGAATCCACTTATCAATTATGTTTTTCGGCCCCTCCTGTTTTTTATCAAAATCATCAAGATTCATAATTGAAAATTTAATTGCATTCCAGATTTTATTAATTAATTTTCTCCCATCTTCAATAACTTCAGTAGAATACTCTGCATCTCTTCCGAGTCTTGCTCCGGCCGTCCAGTATCTTACAGGATCCGCCGAATATTTATCAATAAGTTCCTGAGGTGATGAAGGAGCATTATCCTTTGATTTAGAAATTTTTGATCCTTTTCCTGCTAAAACATGACCTGAAATCATGGCATTTTTCCACGGAATTTCCTCATGATGATAAAATGATTTAACAATGGTATAAAAAGCCCATGTACGAATTATATCGTGGGCCTGTGGTCTCAAATTCATGGGAAAAATATCTTCCATTCTATCATCATTTTCACCCCATCTAGCATTTATCTGAGGTGTAACAGAAGAAGTAGCCCATGTATCCAGCACATCATTCTCCGGCACAAAATCATTTGATCCACATTTTGGGCAGGTTTTGTTTGGTTCATCTTTTAAAGGATTTACAGGCAAATCTTCATCATCTGCAAGAATAACCTCTTCACAATCACTGCAGTACCATAGAGGAAAAGGCACTCCAAAATATCTCTGCCTTGAAATACACCAGTCCCATTTTAGATTTTCTACCCAGTTTGTATATCTCTGCTTCATGAATTCAGGATACCAGTTTATTTTTTCACCCTGCTTTTTAATTTCTTCCTTATGATCCATAATATTTATAAACCACTGACTCTTTACAATATATTCGATTTCGTGTTCACATCTATCGTGAACATTAACCGGATGTTCAATCTTTCTTGTCCCGGTAATATAGCCTTCTTTATCTAAATCTTTTATTATCTGTTCTCTTGCTTCTTTTATTGTCAAATTTTCATACTTGCCTGCAAGCCCATTCATTCTACCGTTTTCATCAATTACCTGTCTCAATGCCAAATTATGCTCTTTAAACCACTCAACATCAGTAGTATCCCCAAAAGTACAGCACATAACTGCACCAGTACCTTTTTCCATATCCACCTTTGGATCCGCCTTAATTTCCACCTCAAGGTCAAATAGAGGGGGATTAATCTTTGAACCGATAAGATCTGAATACTTTTCATCTTCCGGATGAACAAATACTGCAACAAGTGCAGGTAATAATTCCGGTCTTGTTGTTGAAATTATTAAATCATCTCCATTTTCAAGTTCAAACTTCAGATCTACAAATTTTGATGGGCTTGTTTTGCTCTCTGTTCCTGCCTGTGCAACTGTTGTTTTACAGTTTGGACAGTATAGAGCAGGGCTTTCCTTTTTATAAATATAACCTTTTTCATATAAATCCAGAAATGATCTCTGGGAAATTCTTCTGGAACGCTCATCTATTGTAAGATAGAGCTGATCCCAATCTGTTGAAAATCCCAGGCTCTGCCACAGTTCTTTAAAATCGTTTTCCACGTTTTCTGACACTTCAAGACATATATCGTTAAATTTTTCTCTTTCAATATCTCTGGGTTTAATACCCTTTTCTCTTTCAACCAGTCTTTCTGTTGGCAATCCGTTATCATCAAATCCAAATGGATAAAAAACATTGTATCCATTCATTCTATAAAAACGGGCAATAATTTCAGCCTGTGTATAGGAAAATACATGACCTATATGTAAACTCCCCGAAACCGTAGGTGGCGGAGTGTCTATTGAAAATACAGGTTTGTCAGAATTTTCATCATATTTAAAAATTCCCTCTTCTTCCCAAAAATTTTGCCACTTTTTTTCTGTCTCTTTCCCGCCGTAATACTTTGGCAGCTTCGCCATATAATCCTCCTTTATTATTTAAAAATGTTTTATATAATTTAGAATTTTATACTAATTTTAAAATTATTTTTTCGGTACGTAAGGTTCTTTTCCCCTGGATTTTAAGATAAGATCACAGACTTCTCTGACAGCACCCATCCCACCGTTATTATTTGTAACATAATCAGCATAGTTTCTAGCTAACTCATGAGCATTTTTAACTGCAAATGCAACCCCTACTCTTTTAAATATTTTTATTTCTGGAACATCATCTCCAACAAAAGCAATTTCTTTGTCGTCAAAACCGTACTTTTCTTTAAGCTGTTCATAAACTGCAATTTTATCTGATATTCCCTGATGAACTTCAGTTATCCCAAGTTCTCTCATTCGAATGTCTACAGTTTTAGCATCTCTTCCGCTAATAATTCCACAAACTATTCCATTATCCATAAGCATCTTCATTCCAAGTCCATCGCGGGCATTAAAGCTTTTTAATTCATATCCATCTTCATGCAGATATAATCTACCGTCTGTAAGAACTCCATCTACATCGAACAATACCATTTTTAATTTTTTTAATGCATCTTCAAAACTCATACTACCCCAGCCTTTAATAAATCGTGCATATGAATTAACCCTTCAACTTTTTTATCTTCATCAAGAACTACCAGAGAGGTAATTTGATTATCCTCCATAATTTTCAAAGCATATTCTGCCATTCTATCTTTTCCTATCGTTTTTGGATTTTCCGTCATAACCTCTTTCATTTTCAACTCATTCATCTCTCCATACTCCGCAAATGTTCTTTTAAAATCACCATCTGTAAATATACCCAGAAGCTGATTTTTATCATTAACAACAGTAGTAACTCCAAAACCTTTAGTCATAATCTCATAAATAGCATCTTTTAAAAGTGTTTCTGCTTTAACCTTAGGAATTTCTTTACCGGTATGCATTAAATCCTCAACTTTTAATAATAATTTTTTTCCAAGGGTTCCCCCAGGGTGATATAAAGCGAAATCCTCTTCTTTGAAACCTTTCATTTTCAGCAAGGTTATTGCCAGCATATCTCCCATAACAAGTGTTGTGGATGTTGACGCTGTAGGGGCTAAATCCAGGGGGCAAGCCTCTTCTTTCACAGAGATATCAATTACCAGGTCACTGTATCTTGCAAGTTCAGAATCCTTATTTCCCGTCATCGCTATTATTTTAACTCCCATTCTCTTTAATACCGGCAGTATTCCCACTAGTTCTTCAGTTTCCCCGCTGTTTGATATAGCAAGAACGAGGTCTTCTTTTCGTACCATTCCCAGATCTCCATGAGACGCTTCTGCAGGGTGTAAAAAGAAAGAAGGAGTACCTGTACTGGCAAGTGTTGCTGAAATCTTTCTTCCAACAAGACCGGATTTCCCCATTCCTGTTACAACAACACTTCCGTCTATATTTTTGATTGTGTTAACAACTTTTATGAAATTATCATCAATTCTATCATATAATCTTTTTAATTCTCTTAATTCAATATCAAGTACTTCTCTTGCAATTTCTTTCATATTTTTTCCTCTTTTATAAGATTATCCAACTTTTTTAAATTATTCAACATCTCTTTAACATCATCAAGTCTAACCATATTAGGTCCATCAGATTTTGCTTTTTTAGGTTCGGGATGAATTTCCATAAATAAACCAGAAATTCCTATGCTTAAAGCTGATTTAGCAAGTGGATATACAAATTCTCTATTTCCACCGGTTCTATCTCCCAAACCACCTGGCTTTTGTACACTGTGGGTAGCATCAAAAACTACAGGGTAACCAAAATTTTTCATAACTTCAAGAGCCGTCATATCAGAAATAAGATTGTTGTATCCAAAGCAGGCTCCTCTTTCGGTAAGAATAACATTTTTAGTACCGCTGGCTAAAGCTTTATTTAAAACCTTTTCCATATCCCATGGAGCTAAAAACTGCCCTTTTTTTATATTTACAATCTTACCGGTTTTAGCAGCCTCAACGACAAGGTCAGTTTGTCTGGATAAAAATGCTGGAATTTGAATAATGTCAACTACATCAGAAGCTATTTTTGCCTGCTGTGGAGAATGCACATCGGTTAAAATGGGTAAATCAAGTTGATTTTTAACCTTTTCCAGTATTTTCAATCCTTTATTAATTCCAGGTCCCCTGAAACTTTTAATTGATGACCTGTTCGCTTTATCATATGAGCTTTTAAAAACAAAAAATATATCCAGTTCTTCGGTAATTTTCTTCAGTTTTTCGGCAGTTTCCATTATCATTTTTTCATCTTCAATAACACACGGACCGCCAATAAGAAAAAATTTATTATCGTTGGAGATATTGTAATTTTTTAATTTAATTTCCATAAAAACACCTCTTTCAAAGTAATTGCGTGACTTTAATTTGCAAGAAAATAATACCACATTCTTTAAAATATGTCAATGGGGTATAAAATCTCTTCGAGATTTTAGTCCAAGTCTAAGTTAAAGTTTAAGTAAAATCTCTATCGTGATTTTTAGTAAATAGTCAAAGGGAATTATTGAATAGTTAATAGTTGTATGCAATTTTTCTGAAGGAAATATTTAAATGTACTTCCAAAGCAGGATAAAATTGCTGACGCAATTTTTCAATGCACATCGGAACAACGTACAGAGCACAAAGCTTGAATGTAATACCTCTGAAGAAAAACAACAAAAAAATCTTTTAAGCAATGTACAGCTTAAAAAGTTTGAATGTTATCCCTTTGAAGATTTTAAAATTGCTATCGCAATTTTAGTTATTCGTAGTTAGTAATTAGTTTTTCGATATGAAAATTATTTGGTATCAAATCGATTTTTTAGAGAATTTTTAATAGTATTTTGATTTAGGATGCTTAAATCTCCACCCATTGGAAGACCGGTTGCCAGTTTAGTTATTTTTAAATCATGGCTTTTAAGCTGCTCTACCAGATAGTTTGCTGTGGCTTCTCCCTCTAAATTGGGATTAGTTGCAATGATAATCTCATCAGTATCTTCATCAATTCTATCAAAAAGAGAATCTATATTTAGATCATCAAGAAATACTCCATCTACAGGTGAGATATGTCCTCCGAGTATATGAAATACGCCGTTATAAACTCCTGTGTCCTCTATTGCCTGAACATCATTAAAATCTTCTACTACACAGATAATATTATCATTTCTAATATCTGAACTGCAGTATTTACAAAATTCATCTTCTGTAAAGACACCACAGATTTTACATTTCTTGATATTATTTAAATCTTTGATTTCTTCAGATAGTTTCTCTATTTTTTCAGGTCCCTGGTTTAAAAGAAAATATACCATTCTTTTGGCGCTTTTATCTCCCACACCAGGGAACATTTTTAATTGGCTTATGAGCTTTTTTATCTTATTTATCATCAATTACATCAAATTTGCGAAAGGTCCTGCTATTTCCTGCATTTTATCCTGAATATAATCATCCATTTTGTTTATTGCTTCATTTACAGCAGCTAAAATTAAATCCTGCAGCATTTCTTTATCATCCGGGTCAATAACCTCATCATTGATATCAATCGATAATACTTCTTTTTTCCCGTTGACAACAACTTTTACCATTCCTCCACCTGCCTGTGCTTCTACGGTCTCTTTTTCAAGTTTTTTCTGCTGCTCTTGCATTTCTTTTTGCATTTTTTGAGCCTGCTGCATCATTTGTTTCATGTTTTTTCCTCCAAACATATTCATTCCTCCTTTATATCTATTATACTTCCATTAAATTCACTTTTAAACTTTAAAACTTCTTCACTTAATCCTGTTTTTTTCTTTTTTTTACTTTTTTTTTTACCGTTATTATCTTTCTTTTCACTTTTTATTTTATAAAGTTTAAACTGCTGTGTAGAATCTACTTCATCGATTATTTCACCAATTTTATCTTTTTTACCAATTCCTTTTTTGTAATAAAAATCATTTTTCCAGGCTATATATAATATACCCTTTTTATTGACTGCAAATCTCGCCTTTTTAAGAATAGATACTACATGATCCATCGAACGGGAAGCTGCACTTTTTATAATAGTTTTTTTCCAGTCGATTGATCCATTATCATTTTTCACAATCTCCGCCGAGGCTTTACTTTCTAATTTATCATTCTGTGTCATGTCATCAACCTTGATCAGATTATTAATGTTTTTTATTTTATACAATGCCATTTCAAAGAGCACCCTTTTTTCAGTTTGATACCTAAAAGAACTCAATGCTTCAAATAAAATATCTACAATCACGGTCAAATTACTCTCTGTATATTTATCATTTACCTTTTTAAGAAGTTTTTCATTATATTTATTAAAAAGAAGGTCAGAACCATCTGTATTTTTGTAAATCAAAGCATCCCGAAATAGGTATGTAAATCTGCTTAAAAGATTTTTTAAATTAACGCCTTCTTTTTCAATATTTTGCAAAAATTCTATAGATTCAATAAAAGGTTTCTCCAGCACAATTTTAAGTAAATCATTAGCTACCTTTTCTTCCTTTGCACCCGTTAAAAGCTCAACATCTTCAAGTGTAATTTTACCATCGGATAGAGAAATTATTTGATCTAAAAGTGACTCGGCATCTCTCATTATTCCATCCGAAACTTTGGCAATTAATAGAGACGCATCCTCTGTAATCTTTTTTCCTTCTTTCTCAACAATTCTTTCAAGTCTTTCTTTTATATCATCAAGAGAAATTCTTTGAAAAACAAACCTTTGACATCTTGAGGTAATTGTTTCCGGTATTTTTTGAGGTTCAGTAGTAGCAAATATAAATATTACATGCGGGGGAGGTTCTTCCAGTGTTTTCAAGAGTGAATTAAATGCATGTTTGCTAAACATGTGAACTTCATCGATAATATAAATTTTATAATTAGCACTTACAGGTTTATAATGAACATTTTCAATAATTTTTTCCTGTACTTCCCCTACCGTTCTATAAGAAGCAGCATCAAATTCAATTACATCAATATTCTGTCCTTCTCTTATACTGTTGCAGGATTCACACATTCCACAGGGTTCTAAAGTAGGACCTTCAGCGCAATTTAGAGATTTTGAAAAAATTCTTGCTACAGATGTTTTTCCAATACCCCTCGGACCAATAAATAAATATGCATGGGAAATTCTGCTGTTTTTAATAGCATTTGATAAAGTTTTTACAATATGATTTTGTCCTACAACTTCGGAAAAACTCTGGGGTCGATATTTTCTTGCTAATGCGAGATAAGACATATTACTCCTATTTATTCTTTTGGACACTCCATCCAGAACTTCCTAACCCAGAACAGAATCTGCTACCGCTGCTTCCTTCCGGACCTGACGGACTTTACAAACCTGTTCTTGTCAGGGGTCCAAACAGAGTGCCCAAAACAATATATCAACGGACAGTATTATATCAATATATGCCTTAAAGTCAAACCTTTTATTAAAAATAGCAAAGCTATTTTCGTTAGCCGTTAGTCAATATATCTCGAAGTAATTACCCCAAACTATTTAATATTCACCATTTACTTAAAAACCACGAAAGTAATTTTTATACCGGTTCTACCGTAATTTCCCCATTCTTATAATCAACTTTTACCATATCATTTTCTTTCACTTCATTTGCAAGTATTAAATTTGATATTTTATTTACTAAATATTTGCTTATCACCCGCTGTAAGGGTCTGGCTCCCATGGCTGGGTCATATCCAATTTCTGCTAGATAATCTAGAGCTTTTTCTGTAATATCAAGATTAATATTTTTATCAGTCAAACGTTTCTTAAATTCTTCTATCTGTAATTCAACTATGTTTCTAATATCAGCCGTATTCAATGCCTTGAAAACAACTATTTCATCAATTCGGTTTATAAACTCCGGCTTGAAATGATTTCTCAATCTATTTTTTAAATCATCTTCCACTGTTTCTATAATCTTATCAATATTTTCTTTCTTTGTATTCTTTGTTCTATCCATTATCATATCAGCTCCAATATTCGAGGTCATTATAATTATTGTATTTTTGAAATTAACAGTTCTCCCTTTGCCATCCGTAAGTCTTCCATCATCAAATATTTGAAGTAAAATATTAAATACCTCATGATGGGCCTTTTCAATTTCATCCATAAGAATTATAGAATATGGCTTTCTTCTTACTTTTTCCGTTAATTGCCCACCTTCTTCATGGCCTACATATCCTGGAGGAGAACCAATTAATTTAGCAACAGCATGTTTTTCCATAAATTCGGACATATCCAGTCTTATTAGAAGATTTTCATCACCATATAAAAATTCGGTTAAGGCTTTTGCTACTTCTGTTTTACCTACACCTGTTGGACCAAGAAAGAGAAAAACGCCATTAGGTTTTTTGGGATTGTTCAAGCCTGCCCTTGATGCTCTAACTACCTCGCTAACTTTTTTAATTGCTTCATCCTGAGATACAACCCTATCATGTATTTTATCTTCCATGTTTAACAGACGCTGACCTTCTTTAACTGTAATTTTTGTTACGGGCACACCCGACCATTTTGAGATTATTTGAGCAATATCATCAAATTTTACGATGTTATCCTTTTGATTTTCAGCCCTTTTATCATTCCACTCTGATTTTAATTTTTCATACTCCTTTTCTAATTTCTTCTCCTCCACTCCAAGATTTGCCACTTTCTCATAATCACCATCATTGAAAGCACTTTCCTTCTCAACACGAATATTTTTTAACTTTTTTTCTAAATCATACAAATCATCGGGTATTATAAGACTATCAAGTTTAACTTTTGCACAGGCTTCATCCATCAAATCAACTGCCTTATCCGGTAAAAACCTGTCAGAAATATATCTTGCAGACAACTTTGCAGCTGCTTTAACAGCCTCATCAGATATTTTAACTCCATGAAAAATTTCATATTTTTCTCTTAATCCATCAAGTATTTCTACTGTATCACTAACACTGGGTTCTTTCACAAATATCGGCTGGAATCTTCTTTCAAGAGCGGGGTCTTTTTCAATATATTTTCTGTATTCTTCTACTGTAGTTGCTCCAACACACTGAAGTTCACCTCTTGCAAGAGCTGGTTTTAATATATTAGCAGCATCCATTGCCCCCTGGGTTCTACCGGCCCCTATAATGGTATGAATCTCATCTATAAATAAAATGATATCCTCTCTGCTTTTGATAATATTTATAACTTTTTTGAGCCTTTCTTCAAACTCTCCCATATATTTTGCACCAGCAAGAACTGAAGCAATATCAAGACTTAGTATTGTTTTATTATGTAATATTTCTGGAACCTGTTTTTCAACTATTTTCAAAGCCAGTCCCTCAACTATTGCAGTTTTTCCAACACCTGCTTCTCCTACTAATACAGGATTATTTTTTAATCTTCTTGAGAGTATATGGATTAATCTCTCAATCTCTTCTTCCCTTTTTATAACAGGATCAAGCTTATTATTCTCTCCCATCTCAATTAAATTGTTGGTAAACTGTTTCAGATATTCCTGTTCTTCAGATATTTCCTCTTTAGATTTTTTTGACTTTGTATATTCTCTAACCTTCTGTCTTGCCTTATTTATTTCAATACCCAGATGATACATTATTCTTGACCCAATACTCTCTTCTTCTTTTATTATGGCCAGAAATATATGTTCATCGCCAACATAATCCTGTCCAAAATTATTTGCCTCTTCAAAGGCAAATCTCAACACCCTTTTAGCTCCTGTGGTAAAGTTATCCTCTCCGAAACTTTCTTTTGTTTGTCCTTCTTTAATGTATTTTTCAGCTTCCTTTTTTATATCATCATCTGTAATATTTAAGGCAGCAAAGGTTTTTTCAAGCACTTTTCCCTTATCATCTAAAAGCCCAAGTAATAGATGTTCGGTCCCAATATAGTTATTTCTATAATATGTAGAATAATCTCTTGCATTATATATAACATTTTTTGCTCTATCGTTAAATTTATCATATATATTCATATATCATCCCTCCTTTTACTTATTATCCTGTAAAATAGCTTCAAATATCGTGAGAAAATTTTCATATTTTGAAAATATTTTTTTTCTTATCCACCCAAAAATATAAATCCATAGAAGAACTATTACAGATATAATCAATCCCGCTTCAGTAGTAAGTAGAGCTTCAGATATACCTGAAGTAACAAGTGCTTTTTTCTCCATATCAAATTCTCCTACAGCAATAAAGGATTTAATTATACCGCTTATGGTACCAAGAATTCCAAGAAGCGGTGCAACCTTTACTGTAAATTCTAATACTTTAACATTGTTTTTCGAATTCTTCCAAATTTTTTCCAACTCAACCTTTATTTTTGTGTAAGAATAATAGCTATAGCCAGAAAAATGTTTTTTTAATATTTCGTTAAAATAATTATTTTCTTTAATTTTTGAAATATCATTTTGGTTTTCTATAATTTCGATATATTTATCAATATTGATTTTTCTGTCTTTATAATATAAAACTATGTAATATATTAATCTTTCAATAATTATTGCTAAAGCAATAATAGATAAAAGAAGTAAAGGATAGCCCCATATACCGGATTTACTCAAAAAAATATCAATATTCATAAACATCCTCCAAATTCATATTATAAACAACTACAGAATGAATAAGTTCCAAAAGCTAAAGCATCTATATAAAATCTATTATATCCATATTTATAATCAAGTTTATGACTATAATTTTTAATTTTTTTGAACTTTTACCCATCAATATAAACTATAACTAATAGTTTCGTTTTTATAGTTTTTCAAGATATACTTCCCATTTATTTTGCTTAATTCAGAATTTGGTCCCAGTAATACTTTTCCTTTTCCTCCTGGAAGATCTATTGCATAATAAGGCATTGCCAATCCGGAAATGAGTCCTTCCATTTTTTTTAATAATTTAATCCCCCTACTGGGTTCAACCCAAAAATGAGTTACCCCTCTAACTAAATCACACTGATGGAGATAATAAGGTTTTATTTTGATTTCAAGCAATTTCATGAATAATTCCGACAATGTAGACGCTGAATCATTGATGTTTTTAAGAAGAACTGTTTGATTAAAAACCGGTGTTCCAGTATCGACTATTTTACTGATATAACATTTTGAAAGGTCTGTAACCTCCTTTGGATGATTGAAATGAGTTAACAAGTGAAGCTTTTCTGTTTTTTTAAAAATTGATATTATTTTTTCATTTATACGGTCTGGATCAACCACGGGGATACGTGAACCAATTCTTATAACTTTAATATTTCTTACTTCTGATAATCTGGATACTACCTCATCAAGCAATTCTGGGGATGACATTAAGGGATCCCCACCTGAAATTATTACATCATTTATTTCTTCCTTGATACAGTAGGAAATAATATCATCAATCCTATCTTTACTTATTTCTTTTTTATTATTGTCCCACAATCTTTTTCTCATACAGTGTCTACAATTTACACCACAAATATTATTTAGCAGCAGTACTCCCTTATTTGGATACCTATGAATAAATGATTCGATTTTTTGATTTTGTTTTTCGCAGAATGGGTCTAAAGAAAACTTAGATGAATCCTGCAACTCTTTCTTTTGTGGAAAACATTGAGAGAATATAGGGTCTTTTTTATCATAACTTTGAATTAAATCGGTATAATATTCTGTGATTCTAAATGGATATTCTTCGGTTACTTCTTTAATTTTTTTAAAATCATTTAATCTGTTTTTAAAATGATTTATTCCAAGGATTTTTGACATTCCAGCATCTTCATTAATACCTGTTTAAAAACTTCAAGATTTTCCTCTTCCACATTTTCTAATACTTCTTTTACATATTCTACTCTTCTATTTATCACATCTTCTATGATATTATTTGCCTGCTCAGTTATATCTATTTTTATTTTTCTCTTATCCTTTTTATCTTTCTTCTTGACAATTAAATCTTTCTTTTCCATTCTATCAAGCATTTCGGACACAGTGCTGGGAGCCAAATCAAGTGCCTTGCATAGAGATTTAAGACTTTTAGGAGAAGTAAAATAAATATCAACAATTATATCAAACTGAGATTTGGATAATTCATATCGATTTATGATTCTTCTACCATATTTGAAAATATTAAAACTAGTCTTCCTTATTAAAAATTCCAACCTTTCATAGATATTCATAAATAACTCACTTTCTCTTATTTTCTACCATATCATATTTAACTTCCCATACTCTCTCACAATATTTACATCTGAGCTTTACCGGACCTTCTTCAACTACTTCAAAATGTGGCTGTAAGTTTTCTCTATTTACAACACAGTTTGGATTCAAACAATTAAGAAATCCTGTAATTTCCTGAGGAACATCAATTGATCTTTTTTCAACTACCTCACCATTTTCAATTATATTTATAGTAGCCTCCGGAGCTATTAGAGCAATTTTATCAGTTTCCTCCTTATCGATTATTTTATTTTCAAATTTAATCAAATCCTTTTTGCCAACTTTTTGTGAATCAAAGTTAAGTCCTATTGAAACAATTCCATCATTTTTCTTACCCAATACTTCAAGAACCAAAAGCCCTTTAGGTGCAGGTATATGATCTATAACTGTTCCTTTTTCAATTTTAAATACCTTATATGGTCTTTCCTTCTTTTTTCCCATGATTATACCCCTTTTTTATTTGATGATTCCCAATAACAGCCCAATTAAAGCCTGTCTTACAGGAACTCCATTATGTGCCTGTTCAAAATATATTGCTCTTTGATCTTCATCAACTTCAACAGCAATTTCATCTACTCTGGGTAGAGGATGCATAATATAAGTTTCTTCATCAAGATAACTCAACCCTTCCTTATCAATAATATATGAACCTGCAACACTCTCATATTCTACAGGGTCATAAAATCTTTCCTTTTGTATCCTGGTGCAATATAAAAAATCCAAATCTTTGCCGCATTCCTTAAAGTCCTTATAAACTTCATATTCCACATTTATGTCATCAAGATAATCAGTATATCTTTCTGGAATTGCCAGTGCTTCTGGTGAAATGAAATATAATCTAACTCCAAAAAAGGATAAGGCTACAAGCAGTGAATGAATTGTTCTGCTATATTTCAAATCTCCCATCAACCCTATATTTAAACCATCGAGATTTTCCTTTTTTTCAAGCATTGTAAAAATATCCAGGAATGTCTGGGTTGGATGCTGATTTGCTCCATCGCCGGCATTAATGATAGGCAAATCGGTAACATCTGAAGCTCTCCTTGCAGCACCTTCAACATGATGTCTCATCACAATTAAATCACAGTATCCGGATACTGTTTTAATAGTATCTCCAAGAGATTCACCCTTTTTAGTAGAGGAAGATCCTGCCGAAGCGAAACCGATGATATCCCCTCCTGCTCTTTTAACAGCCGAATGAAACGAAAGCCTGGTTCTTGTCGAGGGTTCGAAAAATAAAGAACTTATAATCTTTCCCTCCAGGAAATTGCCATATTTACCTTCTTTTACTTCTTTAGCTCTTTTCATCAGATACATCAGTTCATCTTTGGAAATATCCTTCAATGAAATGATTGACTTATTTTTCATTTTAACAGACATTAAATATCCTCCGTTTTAGAATTTTCTTTATAAAAAATTAATATTAAAATTACACCAATAAAAACCGCACTATCTGCTATATTAAAAATCGGCCATCTTAGGTTATGATTTATACCAATATCTAAAAAATCCCTTACACTGCTAAACCTAATTCTATCAACAATATTTCCCAGTGCACCACCTATTATTAATCCAAAAGCTATTTGAACGGGTATACTTTTTGTGGAGATTCTTTTCGTCAAATATATTATTATAGCCAATACAGCTATCGATATAAAGAGAAGTATATGAGGAATTCCCTGAAGCAACCCAAAAGCTATTCCTTCATTCTTTATATAGGTTAATCTAAAAATATTATCAATGATGGGTATAGATTCATGTAATCCCATCTTTGATGATATAATCCCCTTGGATATCAAATCAAGAAGAAAACTAACAATTGCTGTAAATAGAAAAACTTTAATATGACTTAGCTTCTTTTTCATACTTACTTTTACAGTCTATACATCTAATAGCACATGGCAGTGCTTCTAATCTTTTTTCCTTGATTATTATCCCACAATCGGTGCAAATTCCGTAGCTTCCTTCATCAATTCTATCCAGTGCTTCATTAATTTCTTCAAGAAGTTTTTCTTCGCTTTCTTTAATTTTAAATCCTGTTTCTGCTTTAAATTCATTATCAGCAATATCTGCAGAGTGCTGGGGATAATAAGTATCCCCGCCTTCTAATATTGCTGAATGACGTATGTGCTCATCCTCAATTACACCTATATCATGCAACAATTTCTTTTTTAATTGAAGCAGTCGCTTTTTATATTTATTCAGTTTTTCTCTTTTCATTTCTTCTCCTTTTCCAGTACTATTTCTCTGCATCTCTCACATAGGTCTTCATAATCATCAAAACTTCCAACCTTATGTGAATATTCCCAGCACCTAGCACATTTTTTATCAGGTGATTTTTCAACAGAGATATATATATCTTCGTAATATTCATCCTGAATCATATCATCTCTTTTTTCTATATATACATTCGAAACAACATTTGCTCTCTTTATCTGTTCTTTTAAATTTTGAAGCATTTTTAATTCATTATCATTTTCGCTGAATAAATAAACATATGAATCAAGAGCATGACCAATTTCTCCATTTTCACGTTTTGCTTCCAACAATTTCTGTATTGTACCTCTTATTTCATAGACTTTATCCCACCTATTAATGAATTCTTTATCCGTTTCAATCTCAATTTCAGGCCAGTAGCTCAGATGAACACTATCTTCCTCTTTTTTTATATTATTAAGATATTCCCATACCTCTTCTGTTGTATAAACAAGTATAGGAGAAAGTATTTTGGTAAGTGCTTTTAAAATATCCCACATAACAGTTTGAATAGATCTTCTTTCAATACTATCTTCTCTATATGGATATAAAACAGATTTTGCTCCATCCAGATAAAATCCCGAAAGATCTTTTACACAAAAATTACGTACCATATGATAGATCTTATGAAAATTATAATTTTCATAAGCTTTGTTTGATTTATCAACTATATTTTTAAGTCTATAGAGCATATAACGATCAAGCTCAGGCATGTTTTTATATTTTACTCTGTTTTTGTCCGGATCAAAATCATAAAGGTTCCCAAGTATAAATCTAAATGTGTTTCTAATTCTTCTATAGGCTTCTGTTACCCGTTTCATAATTTCATCTGATACTGGAACATCATCGCGATAATTTTCGGAAGCAACCCATAGTCTAAGAGAATCTGCTCCATATTTCTCAATAATTTCTTTAGGTGAAGTTACATTACCAATGGATTTGGACATTTTCTTTCCATTGGCATCAACTACAAATCCATGAGTTATTACCTCATTAAACGGTGCCTGATTGTTTACTGCATTACTCAAAAGTATAGAGCTCTGAAACCACCCTCTATGCTGATCCGATCCTTCCAGGTACATGTCAGCTTTATTTTTTATACCCTTCCATGCTTCAACAACACTCTTAAAGCTCGAACCTGAATCGATCCATACATCCAAAATGTTTACACTTTTAACCAGATTCCCTGAACCGCAATTAGGACAATTATTTAAATCTCCAAGTATTTCATTCTCATTTTTAACAAACCATGCATCAGTTCCATTTTCTTTTACAAATTCAATAACTCTATTAAATATCTTTTCATTATCAATTATATCCTCTCCACAATCATCACAATGAAAAAATGGTAGAGGAATTCCCCATGATCTCTGCCTTGAAATACACCAATCCGGTCTTTCAGCTACCATAGAAGTAATTCTATTTTCACTAGTTGGAGGAACCCATTTGACATCTTTTATTGATTTTAAAGTGTTTTTTCTTAAATCATTTTTGTCAACATCAATAAACCACTGCTCTGTAGCCCGGAAAATTACAGGGTTTTTACATCTTTCGCAATGAGGATATGAATGTGTAACTTTATTAACATTTATTAATGCTTTTACATTTTTTAGAAGCTCCACTACATCTTCATTGGATTCTAAAACTTTTTGTCCCTCAAGTTCTTCAAATTCCTCTGTATATCTACCCCTATCATCAACTGGTGCAAATATTGGAAGATCATGCTTTAGACCTGTATAAAAGTCATCTTCACCATGTCCCGGAGCGGTATGAACACACCCGGTACCTTCTTCTGCAGTAACATAATCAGCAAGGACAACTTTACTTTTTCTATTTTCTATCAACGGATGCTGACATTTTTTTCCTGCCAGTTCATCTCCCGTATATGTATCAACAATTTCATAATCTTCTATTCCAATTTTCTTAGCCATATCCTCCCATAATTTTTCAGCAACTATCCAGTATTCATCATTAACCTTTAGTTTTAGATATTTAAAATGAGGATTAAGTGCAATAGCGTAATTAGCAGGTATAGTCCATGGAGTAGTTGTCCAAATAACAAAATAAGTATTTTTATCTTCAATATCCTCAAATTTAACATATATTGATGGAGACTGGTGTTCTTTATATTCTACTTCTGAAAAAGCTAAAGCGGTATGGCAGCTTGGACACCAGTGTACCGGCTTCTTCTGTTTATAAATAAAACCATTGACTGCCAGTGTCTTTACAACCTCAAGCACGTTTGCTTCATAATTGGGATGTAATGTCAAATAAGGTTTTTCCCATTCTCCAAGAACCCCATATCGCTTAAATTCTTTTACATGTTTTTTTACATATTTAAACGCATAATTTCGACACTTTTTTCTAAATTCTTCTATGGTTAAATCTTCTTCTTTTACATTTTCAGTAACCTTTAGTTCAATAGGTAATCCATGACAATCCCATCCGGGAATATAAGGTGTTTTGTATCCCTTCAGGGTCTTAAATCTCATTACAATATCTTTTAACAATTTATTTAAAGCATGCCCCATATGAAGGTCTCCATTGGCATATGGAGGGCCATCATGAAGTAAATATTGTTCACTATCCTTTCTTGAATCCATTATTTTTTTATATAAATTTTCTTCTTCCCATTTTTCAAGAAAATTTGTTTCTCTTTCAGATAAATTTGCTTTCATCTTAAAATCAGTTTGAGGTAAATTCAAAGAATCCTTGTACGCCATTTTTTATCAACTCCCGTATATATATATTTTTTTAATTTTTTTAAACTATTTTTACCAATCTAAAGTATAACTAAATCTATGGGTTCCACCTAATTCGCCATATGCAAAATATGCATAATCCAATGTTCCTGTAAAATTTTTGATTTTTTCGGTAATACCCAGACCGAATGAAAGATTTTGTAAAAAATCATCATAATCTTCATTCAGTCGATAACCACCTCTTATTTTTATCCAGTTTCTCAACATATATTCAATTCCCATACCTGGTATGAAATCTTTTTCATATGGAACTTCTACATCAGCAGAAACAATAACTTTATTTTCAATATTATCATTTTTGAATAGATAAGATATGCCTGCATTCCCGACCAGTGGCATAGGTGTTTTATCAGAACTTTCATAGAATGAAAGATTTGTATCTGAAACATTTCTTACAGAAGCTCCTATTCTAAAACTATCTTCAAAAATACTCCACTGAAATCCCCCATTAAATGCCCAGCTAAATTTATCCAGATTTTCATCTCCTATTTCTCCATAATTTTCATATAAAACCGTTCCGGATATTCCCACACTTAAATTATCAAACATTTTAAAAGCAAGTCCCAAAGAAGGTGCTAAAGAATAGCTTGTTTTAGAACCAAGATCATTTTCTGAAGCATCAAGCTGGGTATACTGGAAGAAATATCCTTTTGTTTCTAATGATAGATAAATAGAGTGTATTTTTTGAGCATAACCTAAATATTCAACTCTAAAATTATCAAATAATTCCACGTGGGAAAAAGAAACCTGTCTTCTACCAACTCCTGTTAATCCTGCGGGATTTATCGATGTTGTTTGAACCCCATCTATTACTGATATAAAACCTCTCCCCGTGGCCATACTCCTAACAGAAGGATTAATTCTTAAAATGTTGCCTCCAGTTCTACCTACCCAGGTATTATCAGCATAAATTAATGAAAATACAAAAATAAATACTAAAAAAAGTAAAGACATTTTTTTCATAATTTCCCCTTTTATTTAATAAAAACAATAGACCCTTTTATAGAGTCAGTTTTTTCTTCACTACCATCCAGGTGTGTAATCTTTAATACATAAAAATATACACCCTTTGCAACATAATACCCATTCATGTTTTTCCCATCCCAGGTCATTGTCTCTGTAAAATTTGAGGTTTTTTTCTGTTTATGAATTAAATCGCCCTTAAGGTTATATATATAGAGCTCTACCTTCTGATAAGAAGAATAATCAGTTTTAAACTCTACTGATTCTCCCTGTTTGAATGGATTGGGATTGGGTTTTGGATTATGAATTAATGCAAAAGTATTTGGGGAAAAAACTAAAAATGCTAATAAAAAAATTATAAAATATTTAAACTGGGTTTTCATAAAACCTCCTTCACAAAAGGTAATAAAAAATACTCAATAAGTCAAGTTCTTAATTAATTTAAGCACAAGATTGCTTAATACATCACCTGCTTTGTTGGCCACTCTTAACACATCATTAAAATCTGCTTCATTTTTGCTCATGCCGTCAAATTTATTAGTAATAATAGAAAAACCTAATACATCAAGACCTCCATGTACTGCAGTAATAACTTCAGGTACTGTTGACATTCCCACCATATCTCCTCCAAGGATCTCTACCATTCTATACTCTGCATCAGTTTCCAGGGATGGCCCTTTTAATCCTAAATACACTCCCTCTTTTAATTTTATATTTTTGTTTTTAGCAATAACTTTTACTTTTTTTAGAAGGTTTTTGTTATAAGCATCATGCATAATCGGGAATCTGGTTCCAAATTCTTTAATATTTTTTCCTACCAGCGGATTTTCTCCCATCATATTTATATGATCCTTTATTACAACAATATCGCCTTTTTTCAATCCAGGATTAACTCCTCCTGCAGAATTGGAAACTATTAACAGCTTCCCTCCCAATTTTTGCAATATTCTAACTGGAAAACCAACCTCTTTTGCTGAATAGCCTTCATAAAGATGTAGTCGGCCCTGAAAAAAAACCACGTGCTTATCCCCTACAGTACCATAGATTAAATTTCCACTGTGTTCCTTAACTGTAGAAACAGGGAAGTTGGGTATTTCTTTATAAGATATTTTTATTTTAATTTGGATTTTTTCAGCAATTTTTCCCAGACCTGAACCTAAAATCATTCCTATATCGATGTTGTTTATTCCCTTTTTTTTGATAAAATCTATTGCCTCATTAATGTTTTTCAAATAATCATTCATAATTTTTATCTTCCCCCGTGATTTCTTCCTCATTTTCCTTTTTATTCAAATTTTTTTCTTCTATATCATCTTTTAATTCCTGAAGAAAATCATTTTGTTTTTCTAGGAAATTTTCATATTCTTTAATCATTCTCTTTTTTTTATATTTTAATTTTTCAATTTCAGTTTCAAGTTTGCTTCTCTTTTCGCGTGCTTCTTGCATCATTTCCTGTATATTTAAATTCGCTTCCTTATATTTCATTTCAATTTCTTTCTCAACTCTGTTTTTCTCATTCTCAGCAAAATTCTGTGCTGACATCAAAACTTTATCTAACTTTTCATCCTTATTTCGATAGTCATCCAGTTCATTCTCTAATCTCTGTACTTTATTTTTAAGGTTATTATTCTCCATTACAACTTTTTCAAATTCAGAAGAAACCATATCCAAAAAATTCTTTACTTCTTCCGGATCATATCCCCTCAGTTTCATGTTAAACTGCATTTCTTTAATATCTCTTGGAGTAATTTGCATATTTTACCTCTCTTTTCAAAAAATTAAATTTATAAGGAAAAATGATATTTTCTCAAGAATTAAAATAATTACAATTGCAACAATCGGAGTAAAATCTATACCAGTTTTATAAGGAGGGATATATGTTCGCAGCTTTGATAGGATAGGTTCTGTTAAAAATATTAAATTTTCATAGAATAAAGTTTTTTTGCTGGTTCTAAACCATGAAAATACTACTCTTAATATTATTAAAGTTATCCATATAAATGCAAACATGTTTATTAATGATTGAAGAGCCCTTCCAATATTCTCCATGAATGAAACTGCATCACCAAGCAATCCACTTAATATAGTCATACTAAAAGAGCTTAAAACAATAATTGCACCCAACCCTATAAAAGGTTTATAAATCCTTTTTAATTCCGATATTTTAGGAATAATTTTTCTAAAAAATCTTATAACAGAATTACTTGCAAAATGAATTATTCTGGCAAACTCACCATAAGAATGTGGCCCCCTTTTTAAAATAAAGAAATCAGCAATAAACATAAAAGAAAACAGATAGAAAAAATAGGTAACAAAAGAACTAATCATATAGATTAAGCCAAATAGAAAAGGCTTGGAGGGGTTATCCACACTAAAAAGTAACCAGTAGAGGGTAATAAATATTAATATAACATATAAGGCCCGAATATCTTTTTTGTCCTCTTTTTCTGCTATCTTTTTTTTGCCGAATATTTTTAAAATAGGTTCGGTTGTTTTGTAAATAAACCGATATAATCTATTAAAAATTATCTTTTTATTGTAAGGAATAAAAAATCTTACAGCATAGAACAGGATGTAAGTATTTACAAGGATTACAATTAAATTTAACTTATAAGTAAAAGCCAATATGTGCATAATCAATAACTCCTTTCCCCGAATATGGCAGAACCCAGCCTTACCATATTACTACCTTCTTCAATGGCAATTTCATAGTCGTTACTCATCCCCATAGATAAATGTTTTAAATTAACATTTTTCTTTTCATTGTATTTTTTTAAATTATCAAATAAATTTTTCATTTCTTTTGCTTTCTTTAACAAATAATTTTTATCTGCATCATAGGGAAACATCGTCATCAATCCCTTTAAAACAATTTTATCTTTCTTGAGAATATATTTAACCAGCTTTTCAACTTCATCTTTAGATAATCCATGTTTAGATTTTTCTCCTGATATATTCACTTCAATAAAGATATCAAAATATTCTTTATCCCCGGGAAGTCTTTTAATTATTTCATCAATTAACTCTTTACGATCGACAGATTGTATGCAGTCAAACATTCTAACTGCATATTTAACCTTATTCAACTGAAGGTGGCCTATAAAATGTTTATTTACATCTCTATTTAATTGATGAAATTTATCCATTGCTTCCTGTATTCTGTTTTCCCCGATATATTCAACACCTGAATCAACTGCTTCCTGAATTTCTCTTACATTTCTGGTTTTCGTAGCAGCCATAATTGAAATATCTCTTTCTATATTGTATTCTTTTTTCAACTTGGAAATTTTATTTTTTATATGTTTAATATTCTCCTTTATACCCATAGAAACCTTTCTGTTTAGAGAGCAATTCTGTTTTTATATTATAGCAACAATCATAAAAAATCAACCTTAAAATAAGTAAATAATTACTTTCTATAAAATATTTAAAACTAAAGAGTTTAAGTTGATTAAATATTCATTATTTGTATTTATATGTCATTAAAAATATTAAGAGGTTTAAATATCCATAATTATTAGATATATCCAATTTAATATTATTAATCCCAAAATGATATATCTGAAATAGTTTTTATTAAAATTTAGGGGTTGTATAGTCCTAAAAAGAACAAGAATATCATGTATAGAATAAATAACTAAAAATATTAATATTAAAAAAATTAATGGATTATAAAAGAATGCTTTTAATAAGTTTAAATCCAACAAGTTATAATAAAGTCTTGTTCCACCGCATGTTGGACATGGAATATTTGTTATTTCTTTAAACATACAGGGGAATGCATTTTTAAGGGGGAAAAAATAAAAAGCTATTCCCCCAATTAAAACCGCTGCATTTATAATCAACCCAGCAGGAAAGTATTCCGTTTCTTTATTTTTTTTCATTATTTATTTAAGAAAGTTGCTAAAGCTCCCATCCCCAAAAATGCCATAAAACAGCATAATACTAAAATAGATAAAACAGCTATAGCAGCTTTACCATAAGAAGTTTTTTGAAGTTTAGCAAGTCCTATTATTGTAAGCACAATTGCCCAGATATAACCGATTATACTACCACAAAATGGTATTATCACAAGCAAATTAGGAGTGTACCCGAAAAAAGAAGCTTTTAAGGTATTTTGGAATCCATTTTTTCCTTCTCCAAGAATAATAAGAATCACATGGTAAATTGCTGATAATATAAATATTCCAATTGTGCCAAATATTACTCCCCTAATAAAAGTTAGGGTAAAAGAGTAATTAGCCATACTGGATTGAAAACCCGACCAAAAGGCTTCATTTTGCTGCATTGCATCCCCGAATTGCTGCATAAAGGTTTTCATATTTGACATCATAGTTTTAGTCCAAATAGAATTAAAAATAGCTGAAATAACTGTTATCCCCATAAAAAACAAAAAAGCATTTAACACACCGGTTTTACTGCTCAAACTTTCAAAAAATTTTGTAGGAGCAAAAAACAGATCCTTAATGGAATAAAAGAATTTTTGAATAATAGAATAATCCTCTCTCTCAAAAGAATTTATATAAACCGTTTCCGGTTGTTTTTCTCCGCATTCAGGACAAACCTGAGCAGTATCTTCAATCTCTTCCCCACAATATGGACATTTTTTCATAATTAACCTCCCATGTTATAAATAATTATTAAACAATTCCTTATAGTATTTTGCTTTTTCCCTTGCTTTTTCAGCAAAATCCTTACCAGAAGATGCAAATATTATGCTTCTGGCAACATTAATTACCATATTACCATTACTGCCGCCATACCCGTATTTTATCGTTTTTTCTACTTCCCCACCCTGGGTTCCTATTCCAGGTATAAGCAGTATTTCATCAGTGCATATTTTTCTTATTTCTTTGAGTTCTTCCGGTTTTGTAGCTCCGGTCACCAATCCCAATCTATTATCAACTTTTTCGTTCCACTCCGAAACTTTTTTTGAAACCAGTTTATACAAATCATGATAATACTCAAAATCTTTTGCTGAAGAGTTTGAAGTAATTGCCAGTACAAATAAATATCTATCATCATATTTCATAAAAGGTTCTATAGCATCCCATCCCATATACGGATTTGAAGTGGCTGCATCGAAATCGTTAAGCTCGAAAAGCGACTTTGCATAATGCCTTGCCGTATTTCCAATATCTCCACGCTTCACATCAGCGATAACAGGTATCTCGTCCCCTATCTGCTCATTTAGCACTTCCCATGCCTGAAATCCTACTTTCCCAGCAGATTCATAAAAAGCTGCATTGGGTTTATATGCACATACCAGATCTCTTGTAGCTTCAATAATTTCCTTATTAAATTTCTTCATAGGATTATCTTCATTTTTTAAACAATCCGGTAATCTTTCATAATCACTATCAAGCCCCACACACAAAAAAGATTTGTTTTTTTTCAGGGCCTGTTTATATTTTTTGGTAAAACTCATTTACACTCCTCCTTTTTTATTGCAATTCCAATAATTTCATCAATCTTTTCAACATTTTTTTTCATAAGATAGTTTCTTAAATCCTCTATTATATTAACAGGGAGCATAGGATCATTAAATAACGCTGTGCCTATCTGAACGGCACTGGCTCCCGCCATAAAATATTCAACTGCATCCTGCCAGCAGGAAATCCCACCCGAGCCAATAATTTTAATATCCGGAAATTTTTCTTTTACCTGATAAACCATTCTAAGTCCTACAGGTTTTATAGCAGGCCCTGATAGTCCTGCTACTTTATTATACATTACAGGTTTTTCTTTTTTTATATCTATAGCCATTCCCAAAAGTGTATTAATTAATGTTAAGGCATCTGCTTTTCCCTCAACTGCAGCCTGAGCCATTTCTGTAATATCAGTTACATTCGGAGAAAGTTTAACAATTACCGGTTTATCAGTAGTGTTTTTTACCAAACTAGTAATTTTATAAATATTTTCGGTATCAACACCAAAAGCCATCCCCCCCTCCTTCACATTAGGACAGGAAACATTAACCTCTACAGCCTTGATTGCATCAGTTTTGTTGCATTTTTCGGCCATTTTTCCAAACTCATCTATTGATTTTCCAGAAATATTTGCTATAACATCGATATTTTTTTTAGCCAAATTAAAACATTTATCATTAACAAACCTATCAATCCCCATATTAGCCAGCCCAATGCTATTAAGAATACCGGCCGGTGTTTCATGGATTCTAGGAGGAGGATTCCCTCCTCTTTCTCTCATTGTCAATCCTTTACTCAGAACTGCTCCAAGCAAAGAAGGATCATATAATTCCTCAAACTCATCTCCATATCCATAAGTTCCAGAACCCGTCATTACGGGATTTTTAAATTTATAATTCTTTATTTTAACTGAAAGGTCTACCATTTTAAATTCCTTCCGTTGAATACAGGACCATCCTTACAAACAAGCTTGTATCCATCAACAGTATCAACTGCACAACCCATACAAACCCCCACACCGCAGCCCATAATTTCTTCTAGAGAATGAAATATTGGAATGTTTCTTTCGGTAGCAATTTTATTTGCTCTTTTCATCATTATTTCCGGGCCACAAGTATATACAATATCATAATCACCAATTATTTCCTCTAAATTATCAGTTGGAAAACCCTTCATCCCAGTACTTCCATTATCGGTAAATACTTTAATATCTCCTGGGGTAAGAATACTGTAAAGGTCCTCAATATAAATATCTTTTTGTGAATGAAATCCAGCTAAAAATTTCACCCTATTATTATTTAATTTCAAATATTCACTTAAATAAATTAAAGGTGCTATCCCTATTCCCCCTCCAATAATTAATGCATTTTTATCTTTATTTATTGGAAAAGTTTCTCCAAGAGGTCCCAGAATATTTATAAACTCATCTTTTTCAAACTTGGACATCAAGCCGGTCCCTTTACCAACAACTTTGTAATAAAATATCAGAAGATCTTTTTCAACCAACCCGATGCTGATAGGTCTTCTTAAAATTGGATCATAAGTATCAGAAACCTTAATTTCATAAAACTGCCCGGGTTTTGTTTCTTTTGCCATTGCAGGTGAATAAACGACCATCTTGTATATATCTTTTGCTATTTTCCTATTTTTTAAAATTTTTACATCATTTATTTTCATACCAACTATCCTTTTCTATATCAAAAATCTTTCCATTTATGACCGTAAATAAAGGTTTACCTCTTAATTTACTGTTTAAAAATGGTGTATTATATGTTTTTGATTTAATAAAACTTTTATTTATCTCTATTTTGTCATTTATATCCACCACCGTTAGGTAAGCCAATGCATTTTTTTCTATTCTACCCCGTCTATCCAAATTAAGTATTTTTGAGGGATTATAGGAAAGAAGCTCGGCCAATCTCTGTAATGGAATATCTTCTTTATAATAAAGCTTTTCAATAGCAAGGGGAATAAGGGTTTCAAATCCTATTATTCCAAAACTAGATTCATTGAAATCTTTCAATTTATTTTTCATTGGATGGGGAGCATGGTCGGTAGCAATTGCATCAATACTTCCCTCTTTTATACCCTTGATTAATGCCTGACGATCTTTATCACTCCGCAATGGTGGGTTCATTTTATAAATACCGATATTTTCTTTAATATCGCTCTCGGATAAAAATAAATGATGTGGAGTAACTTCACATGTTACATTCACATTTCTTTCTTTAAATCTTTTTACTAAATTTAAAGACTCTTCAGTTGAAAGGTGACAAAAATGAATTCTAGAACCGGCTATAGACGCTAAAGATAAATCCCTGTATGTTCTTATGTCTTCAACTTCATTGTAAATCGGCTTAAGATCAAACTTGTTTGATTTCTTGCCGCTGTTAATTACCCCATCTTTTCTTAAATTATCATCTTCAGCATGGCTTAAATAAACAATATTTTTTTTCTTAACCTTTTTTAACACATTCAAAAGAATTCTGCTGTTTTCAACACTTCTCCCGTCATCGGAAACCGCTTTTACAGTCCCAGCAGAATCAAATTCTGTTATTATTTCACCTTCAATATCCATGGTACCTGCCATTACCTGAATTACATCACAAGCAGCTTTCTTTTTAATGATTTGTTTTATTCTATCATAGATATCAAGCTTATCACAAACTGGATTAGTATTAGGCATTGCAACAACAGTAGTTATGCCTGATTTAACAGCTGCTTCAGTTTGTGTTTTGATATTAATGTCAATATAACCTCCTGGTTCTCTTAAATGAGAATGCATATCAATTATACCCGGAAATACATGCAATCCTTCCAAATCGATTACAGTATTAGGTTTTATTATTTCTTCATTTAAATTACCTACTTTTTTTATTTCATTTCCTTCAATTAATATATCCCCCTTGTAGGGCTTTTTATCATAATTGACTATTTTGGCTTTTTTTAGAAGATATTTCATATAATCACGCCTTGCTTTTTAGCAATTTTTCCAGTTTTTCTTTGTCCGGTTTCCTTTCATATAGTGGAGTTTCATAGTTGAAATATCCATCACATTTATCCTCAAATACCGGTTTATCCTTGTTCTTATAAAAAATTCCCAGCCCCAGTTTGCTATTATCAAATGCAGCTTTTATTGCTTCAATTTTATCATTAGGATTATGGTTTTCAAGATAATAAGTATTTTCCTCAAACCATTTATATGTATTTATTTTGTTAAAAACAACACAGGGTTGAAACAAATCCACCAATGCATATCCTTTATGTTTGATGGCATCTTTTAATATTTTTTTGGTATGTTCTTTATTTCCTACAAAAGCTCTTGCCACAAATGAAGCATCAAGTGAGATCGCTACAGCCAACGGATTAAATGGTTTTTCAAAAACACCACTTACCTGAACTTTTGATTGAAATCCTTCTGGACTTGTAGGTGATGCCTGTCCTTTTGTGAGACCATATACCATATTATTATGTACTATATTAGTTATATTTGGATTTCTTCTGATAGCGTGCATAAAGTGATTTCCCCCTTCACCATACATGTCACCATCTCCCCCTTCAGCTAAAACTGTAAGATTCTTATTTGCAGCTTTTACCCCTGTAGCTATCGGGAGAGCTCTTCCATGAAGTGAATGTATGCAGTTAAGATTTATAAAATGAGGGGTTTTCCCGGCCTGCCCTATGCCAGAAATCATTACAGTATTAGAGGGATTTAAATTTAAATCCTCCAGAACCTCATTTAATATATCAAGAATTCCATAATTCCCGCACCCTGGACACCAGTGTATATCTTTATTTTCTTTTTTGAACTTCATATAAACCCCTTTCAAATTCTTTTTTGGAGTTTTTTGGTTAAATTCTCTACAGAAAAACTACGGCCATCATATTTTAATATCGATTCATCACAATTTATATTTAATTCAGCTTTAAGCAATCTTTTAAATTGCCCCGTTGAATTGTTTTCCACAACAATAGTCTTATTAGCTTTGTCAAAATATTTTTTTACGGAATCACTTAATGGATAGACCTGTTTAAAATGAAGAATGGAAGTATCTTTTTGATTCATATTTTGAACTGCCTCTTTTATAATTAAAAATGTGGATCCCCAGCAAACAATTAAATTATTATAATCCTCGAGTCCTACAAAATTTGGTTCAATGAAGTTTTCGAGAATCGTTTGTCTTTTTCTGTTCCTTTTATCCTGCATCTTATTTCTAATCTCTTTTTCTTCTGTGATCATACCATTTTCTAAATGTTCATTTCCAGTTGTTCTAACCAATCCTTCCCCAAATCCCGGGATTCCCCGCGGGGAAATACCATTTTCTGTCAATTTATGTCTTTTATAATTCTTTTCAGTTTTAATAAATGATTTTTCATTATCTATTTTATTCAAATCCGGAATCGAAAAATTATAGTAACTGCTTACATAATATTGATCGGTTAAAATTATAACCGGCACCTGAAATTTATCGGCATAATTAAACGCTATTTGTGAAAGATAAAATCCCTCTTCAAGTGTACCCGGTGCAAATACAATTCGAGGAAATTCTCCGTGACCTGAGTGGATGACAAGATTTAAATCCTCCTGAGCTGTTCTTGTAGGTAATCCTGTCGCCGGGGCTGGTCTTTGACTATTATGAATCACAAGAGGGCTTTCTATCATACCGGACAGGCTTAAACCTTCAGACATTAATGCAAATCCACCGCCGGAAGTTGTAACCATGGCACGGGCACCGGCATACCATGCACCAATGGACATATTAACTGCACTAATCTCATCCTCGATTTGTTCTACTACAACACCAAACTCTTTGGCATTTTTAGAGAAAATTTGAAGGACATCGGTAGATGGAGACATAGGATAAGCACTGACGAAATTACATCCTGCAGCAAGTCCTCCATAGGTAATTGCTTCACTTCCATTTATTAATATTTCTTTATCTCTTTTTTCATTTCTATTGATTCTAAATCTTTTAAAGGTTTTTTCATGAAACCCATCTATTAATTCATATCCGGCATTAAATGCCTTGAGATTTATGGCAACTATTTTCTCCCCTTTTTTTTCAAAATATTTTTCTATTTCTTTTTTGCCTGTTTTTTTATCTAATCCTAATATAGCACTGAGAATTCCAGTAGATATCGTATTAATTAAAATTTTCTCTTTAATATCTTCTGCGCTTTCTGAAATCGGTAATTTTATAATATTCTCGCCATCATTAAACTTACCAATTTCTTTCACAATTTTTTCGTCCAGTATAATCAAGGTTTTTTCCGATATTCTAGTTTTCGCTGCAAATAATGCTTTTTTACTAAAAGGAATGAAAATATCAATCCTATCCAAATAAGCTCTAACTTTTTCATCCGATATTCTAATTTCTGTAGAATTATTCCCTCCTCTAACCCTGGACATATATTTTTTTACCGCAAAAACATTAAATCCCGATTTTTTAAAAATATTAACCGCAAGATTTTCTACAACCTGAATCCCCTGGCCTGCAGCACCGGCTAATACAATAGAAAAATCATTTGCCATATTCATTCCTTTCTTTTTATTCTACTTTCTTTGAGAAAGAGAATAATTGACATCAATATAAAAAATATCCAGTAGTAATCTTTTAGGAAATAATAAATGCTTTTCTTTTCTATTAAAAACACTTTGTCCTCTATAATAGCTGCTTTATTTTCCCCTAACTTTTTATATATTCTTCCTTTATTATCGATAAATGCAGATATTCCACTATTGGCACACTGAACAAAATATCTATTTTGTTCTATTGCACGCATTCTTGCAAATTGTAGATGCTGAAATGGAGCCAGTGTATCGATATACCAGCCATCGTTTGTACTAACAACAACAAATTTGGCACCTTTTTTTATAAAATTATGCAAAAAATGCGGGAAAATAGATTCAAAACATATTAAACCAGAAAATTTTATGTTGCCCATTTTAAATACTTTATAATTTTCTCCTCTTGACAAAAGATACTGTATGGGATAAATATCCATAAGAAATTTAGTATATTTCTCAAATGGTAAAAATTCAGCAAATGGTACAAGCATCTTCTTTGAATAATAATCATAATTCCCCTCCTCATCTATTAAAAAAAGAGAATTATAATTTTTATTACCTTTATATAGCGTCGTACCTACCAGATGTTTAGCATCGGATTTCTGATTCATAAGTATCTTTTTCATTGTATTTCTATCTACCCTGTAATTAAGCAGTCCATTAACAAAAGCTGTTTCAGGCCATATTACAAGATTTGAATCCTTTTCAACTCTCATAGCAAGTTTATAATATTTATCCATAACGGTATTAATAAAATCATTATCCCATTTGGCAAAAAGATCAATTGAAGGCTGGATTACACTCACTTTAATATCATTTGAGGTTTTACTTTTTTTCACAAAATATATGGTAATTCCAAGAGCTAAAGAAATAAAAAAGATTATAAAAGTTTTTTTCAAATAGATTTTTTTATTTATAAAAAAGTAGTAAGCAATTAATAGATTTATTAAAACCAGCAGATAAGTTAAGAGATGAACTCCTCCGATATATGCAATATTTGAAAAAAATAGAAATTGAGAAACGGAATATCCGATCTCGGACCAGCTAAATCCAAACCTTGTCATTCCCCTTATAATCTCCAGTATTGTCCAAAATAAAGGGAAATAAAAGAAAAAATATTTTTTATCCTTAAAATAGTAGAAAAACAAACCCGATAAAACCCAGTAAAGCATTAAATACAGGGCCAGTAGAAATATTCCAGTTATAGTAAATCTATAAATCCAGAAGGAATTAATCAGGAAAAACCCAAATCCGGAATAAATAGAAACTTTTACAACATTTTTCAACTTGCTCTCCTGAAACAAATAATAAAAAAATGGAATAAAAATAAAGAATGATACTACAGAAGAGATATATGGCGCAAAAGCAAAAAAACCTAAAACCAAATATAAAGGGAAAAAGAGGAACTTTCTTTTTTTAAGCTGTTTTTGCATCCTTAAAAACATTATTACTTTTTCGGTTTTACATTATCTTTTAATTTTTTTCTTAGCTCATTAAAATCTATATTACTGGCTTCTTTCATTGCATCTGTACCCACAATATAAGGAGTAATCTGTATTATCAAATCTGTTTGTTTAGTTGTTTTTTTTGTATATGTAAATAGATGTTTGATAAGAGGAATTTTTGAAAGAGGAAAAATCCCCTTTTTGTTGTATGTTTCTTCCTCATTTCTCAATCCAGCTATAAATATAGGTTTACCATTATCAACTGTTACAAAAGTTTCGGCTTTTCTTGTTTTAACCCATGGGATATCACTATTTTGCCCCTTCCAACCGTGTATGTTACTTACCTCAGGTTGTACCTTTACTGTAATTTTATTGCTATCCGATATTTGGGGAACAATGTTTAATTTAATCCCTACTTTTTCCTTTTCAACTCTTTCTCTGGTTTCTCCTTGATCATAGGTTCTAACAACATAAGGTATTATATCTCCTACATGTATTGATGCTTCATGATTATTCATAGCAATAAGCTTTGTATTAGATAATATGTTTCCATATCCATTTTCAAGAATTAAATCCAAAATCAATCTGAATCCTTTTAACTGCCTTGAGAGTGAGGGGAATTCACCCATATCAACATATCCCATATTATCCGGTAAGGCATCTGCATCTGATGAAGTGCCTGCTGCCCCTTCTGCAAATGCAAAAGTCATTGTATTTAATTGGTCCCAGTTTATACCCAAACTGTCCAGTTTGTCTGTTGTTATCTCAATTAATTTAACTTCAATCATTACCTGTTTTGGAGGAACATCCAGTTTGTTTATTATTTCTTTCATTTTAGATAATTGATTAACAGGGGCAAAGATTGCAATTGAATTCTCCGATTCGTTTGTACTAATATCTACATCTTTAAACCCGGATAGGGTCTCTTTTAAATCTTCTACATCCAGATAATTTAGTTTAATTAATTCAAAATTTTTGCTGACAACATTCTTTAAATGCTGGGGAGAATCTACTAGAATTGTATTATCCTGTCTGTCGTATGCAACCCCTGAAGCTTTAGCTATCATATCAAGAGCTATATCAAGAGATACCTTGTCAAGATCAATTGTAATTCTCTTATCAACCACACTCGAACCCATTACCAGATTCAAATCGTGCTGCTTGCAGATACTCTTCAAAACCATGCTCATGGGAGCATTTTCAGCCTTAAAAGATACTTTTTGAGAATATATTCCAATAATAAACATGAAAAAAAACATAAAAAGAAACAGCTTTTTAAATTTAATTTGCATAAAGCCTCCTAATTATTTAGATATCCAGTAGGTTTTATTATTATATTCTACTTCGATACTATTTGGAAGAATTTTTACCATTTTAAGGTTATTCCCAACAGTATCCCCTTCTTTTAATAGATACCTTCTACCATTAAAATAAATACCTACTTCCTTTTTGGGGGATGTCATTATATAATAAATTCTTATATAAAACCTATCCTGTTTCTGTTTTTTGGCAACTACTTCATTTTTATCCTTATTTAATTTTTCTCTCTTATATTTTATTTTTTTTAATATATCTTTTACTTTTTGAACGAATTCAGTATCTTTTACTGTGGTTTTAGAATGAAGGTCATAAAGAGCAATATCTTTCATCTGAAATATTCCTGAAAAAAATAGAATGACAAAAATAATTATTAAAATAAAAGAGATTATTTTATTTCTCATACATTATATACCCTTCTCATTACTATTTCACAGGAATATCTATTTCCGCGGTATATTTTCATCTGTAAAGAATTTACTATTATTAATGCTTCTGTTCTTTTAATTCGTGTTAATATATTTTTTAAAGTTTTATAATCTGATACTACGGTCATATTTATTTTTACCTGATTTTTCTCCTCTTTATTAAAATTAACATTTCTAATTACCACATTGTTTGTATCAAAGTAACCTAATATTTCTTTAGCAGCTTCTACATAAGTATATTTTCTAACTACTTTATTTTTAGATAAAATATCATTAATTATTTTATTTTCTTTTATATAATTATATTCAAAAATCTCTTTTTCAATTTTCTCAATTTCTTTCTTTTTTGATACAATTTCTTTTTTTATACCATCCAGTATAAATGAATTTATTACTATCATAACAACAATAAAAAATACCATTACTTTATTCATAAATTTTCACCACTCCTGTTATATTTAATTGAATACTGTTGTTATTCAGGATAGTAACTTTCTGTATATTTGTTTTTTCAATTTCGAGATTGTATTTGTTATTTTCAATTTGTTCTTTTATCAATCTTTTCATGGAATCTATCTTATTTCCATTTGTAATATTAATCAGGTAATCCACTTTAAAAACAAGAGTATCCTCTTTATTTTGAGTATTAAATTGCTGAACATAGAAGAATGAGGGTTTTTCCGTATATATTATATCTATAACTTTATCCAAGATAATCCTTTTTTTGGCTCTATTTAATAAAAATAAAATCTGTTCCTTTTCATAGTTATTTAACCGTTTAGTTTTATTGTTATTAACAATGGAATTATACTCTTTTCGTAATTGACTTTTTCTTGTATTTATTCCTAGAAAAACAATAATAAATATGATAAAAAGTATGACTGTAATAACAAAAGTAGCCCTTAAAATTTTACCCAGTTTGCTTTCTATTCTTTTTTTTAGATAATTTTTTTTTCCTCGCTTATGGAGATTTATGTCATAAGTTCTCATTTAAATAATGCGCCTCCCAGCAAATTGGAAAATGTTAAGATATTGTTTTCTAAAAGTTGTTTTTTATCATACTTTAAATCTTTTTCCAAATTATAAAAATAGTTATATTTTTTCACTTCCGCCCCAATTTCATAACCCAAATACCAAGCTATATTTTCTAAGTTTGAAACTCCCCCTACAAGCATTATTTCATCAAAATCAATTTCTCTAAACCTGTTCTCATAAAAAATAATTGATCTTTTAATTTCATAAATAATATTATCAACAAGAGATGAAACTCCTTTAAAAAGTTTAGGTTTCTCATTTATTTTGTCACCAATAATGGCTTCTAGTTTACCTGGATTCTTCAATATCTCCTTTGCCTGGTCCCAATTAACATCGTATATATCCTTAATATTTTTGGTAAAATCATTCCCACCAATCTGAATATCCATCTGAAAAAACTCTTTATCCCTATCATAGATAATAATTTCAGTATCAACATAACCAATATCTACTGCTATTATCGGCTTATACCCTTTATGAAAATAAAAAGCGTTTAAAATTGATATTTGTTCAACCGTTACAAGTGATGGTTCCATATCAGCAATGATCAATTGAGAAATCCAGTTTTCAATATATTCTTTTTCAGTAAATGAAACCAGCAGCTTGTATTTATCTTTTGTTTCATTAACTACGGTAAAATCCCAGTTATGTTTTTGAGGGTTTAGCTGTAATTCATCCTGATATTCACTGCTAATAATGTTTTTTAAATATTTTTTTTCAACTTTATTTGTTTCCAGCGATTTAACCTGTGATTTATAAGAAGGAATTATAAAAACTACCGCCGTATTTTTATCTATTGTGCATCTGTCCTGCAGGGCATCAACTCCCTCCTTTATATTTCCATTATAACTGATAATTCCTAAATCTCTAATTTCAGAGCTGTTATCATTGGTTGAAAGGTATTTAATAAAATTTCTTGAAGGAAGGATAATTAATTTATTCAATAAAAGTCTCCTTTTGTTATAGTTTACTATTTTTTTTAAAAATATCAAGTATTTTATTAAAAATAATAGTGATTAAAGGGGAATAACTCCCCTTTATAACTTATTGAACTTTTGAACCTTCAATATCTTCAATATTTTTATCTAATGTCAGTATGGATAAACCATTTTTATTACTTGCTGCAAGAAGCATACCTTCTGATTTTACACCCATTAATGTAGCAGGTTTTAAATTTGTAACAACCACAACTTTTTTATCAATTAACTCATTTTTTCCATAGTGTTTTTTGATTCCGGCTACTAAAGTTCTTTTTTCACCATCGAGACTTACCTGTAACTTATATAATTTATCTGCTCCTTCAATCTCCTCAACATTAATAACTGTTGCTACCTTTAATTCAACATTAGAAAAATCTTCAATATCTATTAAATTTTTATCTTCCATTTTTTTACTCTCCTTTTTCTTTTTTTTATTTTTTTTATCTTTTTCTATCCTTGGGAATATAATCTCCCCTTTTTGAACCTTCGTTCCGGGTTTAAGCTTACCCCAATCTAGCTCTTTAAATCCTTTATCCAAAATTTCTTCAGGATTTAGTCCCAGTTGAGTGAGTATTTTTATAGAGGTGTTTTCCATAAATGGTGAAATTATAACAGCTATAATACGTAAAGATTCTGCAAGATTATACAATATTCTGCTTAATCTAATATTGTTTTCTTCTCTTCCATGAATCCATGGTTCTGTTTCATCTATATATTTATTAGTCCTTCTTATAAAAGACCATATCGTTTCTAAGGCATCTGTAAAATTAAATTCATCTATTAATTCATCAACCTTTAAATATAAATTTTCAGCTTTTGTCTTTAAATCTTTATCATATTCAGTAATTTCTCCTTTGGGTTTTCTAATTTCACCTTCAAAATATTGAACAACCATCTGTAGGGTTCTATTCAAAAGATTTCCAAGATCATTGGCCAGATCTGAGTTGATACGCTGTTCCAGCTTCTTATATGAAAAATCTCCATCTCTTCCAAATTTTATATCTCTCAATAAATAATATTTTAAAATATCTATAGAATATTTTTCTGCAATTGCTACAGGATCAACAACATTTCCTTTTGATTTGGATATTTTATCCCCATTTACAGTTAACCATCCATGAGCAAAAACTTTTTTGGGAGGTTCTATACCGGCAGCTAATAAAATTGCAGGCCAAATTACAGAATGGAACCAGTTGATTTCCTTTCCTATAAAATGAACATCCGCAGGCCAGTACTTTTCGAATCTGTTTTTTTCATCCTCTGGATAACCAAGAGCTGTTATATAGTTTAGTAGTGCATCGACCCAAACATACAGCACATGGTCCTTATCAAAAGGCAGTTCTATACCCCATGGAAGGGATTCTTTTCTTCGGGAAATGCTTAAATCCTGTAAGTCTTCTCCTTTTAATCTGGAAAGCATTTCATTTTTTCTAAAATCAGGTTCAACAAATCCCTCTTTGTTTTCATACAATTCAATTAATTTATCCTGATATTTTGAAAGTTTAAAAAAATAATTTTCCTCTTCGACCCATCTTGTTTTTTTCCCACAATCGGGACATTTCTGATCCTCTTCAAGTTCCTTTTCGGTAAAGTATCTCTCACATGAGACACAGTACCAGCCCTTATATGTGCCTTTATATATATCTCCCTTATTATATAGTTTTTGCCATAATTTTTTTACCGATTCTTCATGCTGTTTATCTGTAGTTCTAATAAAATAATCATAACTAATATCTAAATCTTCCCATACCTTTTTAAATTCATCGGCAACTCTATCTACAAACCCCTGAACATCATCTTCCTGTCCATTCTTTACAGCTGATTCAAATATTTTTTGTCCATGTTCATCTGTTCCAGTTAAATAAAATACATCATATCCGGCTTTCCTTTTATATCTGGCCAAAACATCTGCAACAATTGTAGTATATGCAGACCCAATATGCGGGTTTCCATTAACATAATATAATGGAGTAGTTATATAATAAGTTTTACTATTTTTTTTCATCATTCCCTCCGTTTTTCTTATTATTTTTTCCTATATTATCAATATCAGTTATATCAACAATTATTTCAGCTTCACTTTCATCAAGTACCACAAATACTGATTCGGTAAAGATATTTATGTTTTTCACCTCTCCTTTTCCCTTTGGTGTTTTTACTCTACTTCCAATATTTGGGTATTTCTCAGACATTTCTTCATACTGTTTTTTTTCATATCTCAAGCAGCAGCGCAACCTACCACATAATCCGGACATTTTACTGGGATTCAGAGATAAATACTGTGCTTTGGCCATATTTACAGAAACACTTTCAAAGTTTCTAAGCCACTGACTGCAGCACAATCTTCTCCCGCAAATCCCTATTCCTCCCATCATTTTGCTTGCATCTCTAACACCAATTTGTCTTAATTCTATTCTTGTTTTGAAAACTTTAGCTAAATCTCTTACAAGATCCCTGAAATCTACTCTGCCCTCTGCAGAAAAATAAAACATAATAAATTTTTTATCAAATGCATATCTAGCACCAATTAATTTCATTGGAAGGCCATGCTCTTTCACTTTCTTTTCACAAATCTCCAGTGCTTCTTCCTCCTCTTTTTGTAGTTTCTCATAGTAATCAAGGTCATCCTTATTCATTTTTCTTACAACTTTTTTCAGGGGAAGAACTATTTCTTCAATTGATTTCTTTTTTTTGGTTTCTACAACCTCAGCAACACACTTTCCCTTATCGGTTTCTACAATTATATGCTCACCCTTTTTTATTTCTTCATCATTTGGTTTGAAATAGTAGATATTTCCTGCCTGATGAAATTGTACCCCTATTACTTCTATCATAAAAATCTTTACTCCTTATCGTATAAATTTAAAAATAAATTTAATAGAAAATATCGCTTATTAATTGCAATCTGTTTATTTTTATAATAGTTTTCTATCTTTTCAACAATTATAAAAATATTGGAATATAAATCAAGGTTTTTATTTTCTTTAAAAAATTCTTTCCAAATTATACATTTATTTTTATCATTATTCTGAATAAAACATACATCTCTTAAAAAAGTATACAGAAAAGATACTATCATATTAAAGTAGAATGTCGAATCCCGTGCATTTAAAAATTTATCAACAAATTGTATTATGTCACTTATACTGTTTCTTTCCCCAATAAAATCAAAAAATTCTTTTTTTATCTTAATATAATTAGAAAAGTCTATATTGTGATAATCATAATTTATCAAATTATAAAAATAATTTATATCGGAAGCTTGCAAATTGGTGTTGTTAAAATACTTCTTTATCTCCTCCCTGCTCTCTTCATAAATTCTAAAAATTTGACATCTTGATAGAATGGTTGGTAAAAGATCTTCTCTATTTGAAACAAGAAGTATTATATAGGAATATTCTGGGGGTTCTTCAAGTCTTTTTAAAAGCATATTTGCAGAAGTTTCATTCATATATTCTGAATCTTCCAGAATAAGAACATTGTTATTCTGGCTGTAGGGAGTTTTAGAAATAAACTCCATACCATTTTTTATTTGATCTTTTTTTATTATGTTTCCTTTATCATTATAAATAAATTTCAAATCAGCATGATCAAATTCATCAACATTATCCATATCGGGTTTTTCTCCGGTAATAAGATATTGTGCTATATATTTTGAAAGGTTTCTTTTTCTGTATTTTGAATATGATAGCAAAATAAGTGATTGGGGTAATTTTCTATTCTTAATTAATGAGTCAAATATTTTCAAATACTTTTTCATAAATATTTTTCCAGTTTACTTTTTATTATTTCAAATACTTCATCCTGATTTCTTTTTTCTACATTGATCTGATGAATTCGATTATTAAATCTTTTTGCAATCTTTTTGTATCCTTTACAAACTTTCCTATGGAATTTTAATCCTTCGAGATTAAAGCGATCCTTATTATTCTCTCTTTTCAGTCCAGTTTCGGGATCCAGCATAAATAAAAATGTAAAATCAGGTTTAAAACCATCAAGAGCCCATAAATTAAGTTCTAAGGTTTTATCAATCCCAAGATTGCGAGCATAACCCTGATATGCCAGCGTGGCATCATAAAATCTATCACAGAGTATAACTTTATTTTTTTTTAGGAGGGGTTTAATTTTTTCATAATATAGCTGAGTTCTGGCAGCTATATACAGGAAAAGTTCAGTTTTATAATTTAATACTTTATGGTAGCTTTTATCCAGAAGAATTTTTCTTATTTTTTCTGATATTTCAGTTCCTCCCGGTTCTCTGGTTATTATAACATCATAATTTTTTTTATCCTCAATATATTTTTTAGTTTTTTCCATTTGGGTTGTTTTACCGCTACCATCTCCACCCTCAAAAGATATAAAATGTCCTTTTTTCATAATTCTGCTCCTTTATGTTCATCCTTAATCAATGATATATATAAATATATAATTTTCAATTAATTTTTCTTTTTACTTGAAGATTTAGGGGTAATTAACTATAATATAATTGATATGTAAGGAGGGGCAAATATATGAAATTAATTAAGGTTATAATTTTACTGGTATTATCTAGCGCTGTTATCTTTCTTGTCGAGACAAATATAAAAACAGAATATATCCAAAATATAAAAGAAAATACTAAAAATGATGCAAAGTTACAAATACAAAACCAAAAGGAAAATATCAGAAATGGTTTAAAAAACAAACAAAACCTGCTTCTTGAAATTACAAATGCTATTGAAAATCAGGATACTTTTGATGGTATATCCGGAATTTTAGCCGGGAATTCAAATACATTTAAATGGATTGAATACATAGATTCAACTGGAGTTCCCAAATATTCTACTAAAAAAGGTTCCGAGGAATCAAACGATATTACATATACTATTTCATCTCAATTAAAAGATGATGCGCAATTAAATGCCGGGATTAATATAAAAGATTTTATCAGCAAATCCTTAGTAAGCAACTTCGCAATAACAAGATCTCCTCAGAAAATTCTGGAAGAATACAGCAGCAAGAATTACGTAACCGAACAGACCCAAATAAATAACACTGATTTATATCTTGTATTTTATAAAAACATCGCAACCAAAATAAATTCTATTCTTTTTTTAGAAATCGCAATAGCATTACTGGCATTAATTTCAATTTTCCTTATAGTTTTTAAGAAAAGAAATACAGAATTTGATACACTTGATACTTTTATGGAACAGGTTAGAAAAGGAAATGAAGATTTAAGATTCGAAATTATTGAGAAAGACCCCCTGTCCAATTTAAAAGAAAATATAAATAGCATACTTAATAAAGTTGAAAACTTAAGAATAAAAAATAGAGTATATTCAGTTGCAATACAGATAATAAACAAACTACAGGAAGAAACATCTTTATCACGCAAAATAAATACATTTATACAGCAGTTAACAAATAGTTTTAATATTTCCGATATCCATGTTTTTATAAAATCTGAAAAAAATAAAATTGTTTATTCAAATAAAAGTAATCAATATACAATAAATTATACAAAGAATATGGAAAAAATAATAAATAACAAACAAAGCAATATCTTAAAAGATTTCAATATTAATTCTTTATTAGATGTACAATTAAACCAGAATTTTTCTCCTAAAAATTATAAAATATTTCACATAGGTCACTACGGAATAATACTTTTTGAAAAGAAAGAATTTGAAAAGTTAAACACCTCCGTAAGCAATATGCTGGTAAATTTAATTATAAATACCGTTAAATTACACAAAGATAAATTTTATAATTTACAGGAAAAAATTCATTTTAATAAAATGTTTAAAAAACTAAATACGGGGCTTATATGGGTAGATCAGGAAGGACATATCAAATTAATTAATCAATATATTGAAGAGTTATTCAGTATCAATTTCGATGCCGAGGGAATGCTTATAGGACAATTTTTTAATAAATTAAATCTCGATTTTAAACCAATTGCTAAATCTCTTAACTCCAATCAGGAAAAACAATATACAGTTGAATTCAAAAAGGATAAAGAACTGGAAATATCAACTACTTTCATCCCTATTTCCAATAATACTGAAAATGACTTCGTAATAAATGTAAAAGAGATAGGGAAGTTTAAAAATAATGAAAAAACTTTAATAGCAGAACAAAATAATAAAATAAATGATTTAAATGAACAGATAACAACACTGCAGAGTAGACTTCAAAGACTCCAGGAGAAAATTGATTCTCAGAGTAAGAGTAATATTAATTTTGATATAATTGATCCAATTGCTAAGGATATTACTGTAAATTCAACAAGGATGTTAAAAGCTTTAAATAAATTAACAAGAATGTTATTTGATGATAGCGAAAAAAAATATGTCAGTTTTTTAAAAAATCAGTTATATCATATCAATTTTTCAATTAGAAATTTTGCGATCTTTAAAGAAAATATTAAATATAATATGAAAAACAACGATATAGTAAAAATTATTAAAAAATCTTTTAACTTCTACAGAAGCGATTTGAAAAATAAAAATATAGATGTTAATGCTCAATTTAATGATGAAATTGAAATGATAAAAAGCGATAAGGTAAATCTTGGAATTTCTTTTAATAATATACTTTATCAGATAATTGATAATTCCACAGAAAACAGCAGAATAGAAACAGAGCTTACCCGTGAGGAGGATAATATTTTAATTAATATTAGCCTTATAAATCCAAAAGAAAAAATCAAAACTATGATACCTTCTAAAAATGATATAGAAACCCAGTATGATTTTCTGAATTTTATTATAAATAGGATTATAAACCAGCATAATGGAACCTATAACATAGAGTCTGAAGAAAACAGATTAACATATAAGATAAGACTAACCGTGTAAAGATTGAAATGCTTAGAAAAAACTGGAAACTAAAAAAAAATCCATATTATGTTCTCGCTTTAACACTTATTGTAATAGTAGGAATATTTTTGGTTGATAGATTAAGCAATAAAAATCTAAGGTTAAAACCCCACTACCCTTTTCAAAACTATGAAAATGTAAAAAAAATAACCCTAATTATAAATAATCATCAATATATTATTGATGATGCCAAAGTAATAAGCAAGTTACAGAATCTCAAATGCTTTCTAACGGATAAGAAATTGACTATTGATAATAAAAATAAAATAATAATAAATAACGATACCTTTTACATAGGGCTGAGTAGAGGATTATTCGATATTTCAATTTTTAAACACAATAACAAAATATTTTCATGCAGTGAAAATATACTTAAAATAATGGAGGTTCAGAAACAAATTGAAAACCAAAAAGAAAATAATTAATATTAAAAACATTATTGAAAAGTATGAAAAACCGGAATTAATAAAACACTTAAATTTTTACTCACAACATAATATTAATCCAAAAATGTGTGCCATTCTAACAACAGATGATCCAGGCTCCCTTTCCTATATGAAGGGAATTAAAACCTTTTGCAAGAAATATAATATTACTTTCAAAGACTATTATATTGACCAAAAAAAGAAACTGGAAGAATTAATATACGAATTGAATAGTGACCGTGAAGTAGACGGAATAATGATAATGTATCCTACTGCATTTGATATCAAAGACACTTTTTTTATGAACCTAATAGATGATGGTAAAGATCTGGAAGGATTAACCAAAACACATCTGGGATATTTAGTTCAATATAAGAAATTTTTAAATACAAATAAAAAACGTAAATTAATAATTCCCCCAACTCCTAAAGGAATACTATACATATTCAAGAAATTTAGCAGGGATTATGAAGAATATAAAAAAAAGAATGGAAACTACCCGAATAAATTAACATATAATCCATTTAAAATTGAAAGAAAAAAAATTACAATAATAAATGATTCTATTGCCGTGGGAAGATCGCTATCTCTAATGCTTCTTAATGAAAATGGATCTGTAAGAGTCTGTCATGAATATACCAATTTTGAAGACATTCTTAAATCTGTTGAACTTTCCGATATTATAATATCAGCGGTACCGAACAAAAATTTTACTATACCCACAGATTCAATTCCCTCAGAAAGTATAGTGATAGATCTATCTTTTGTTGGCAACTTTGATTACCCGAACATATTTGATAAGGTTTATAGAATAGCACCTAAATGGAATCTCGCAGAAAAAGGAAACAGAATTAATGATATGACTCTGTTTCGATTAATTTCTAATCTCTTTTATTTGATCAACCTAAATCTTTCCGATAGCCTTTTGAATAAACTTTACAATGAATAAAGCCTCAAATTGATTTTTTGTTCTAATCATCCTCTTTTTGCTCATTCAACAATATTCTAACCACCTGATTTGCCTGATGATTAGCACAAATTCCTACCCTGGGAGCCATTAAACCCTTTCCGGGTTTAGCTTCAGATTCACCGTCTCCACAAATAAATAATTTTCCGATTTTACGCGTAACTATATTGTTGTTAGGACCGTAACCTGCCATTCCTGAACCGGCGACAATATATTTTTCAGTATTATTTAGTATATAATTAATTAGCATCTGTTTTTCCTCGGCTTTGTCAAAAGCTTCTACAATAACATCACAATTTTTGAAGAATTTATCAATATTGCTTTCCTCTATTTTTTCACTATAAGTTTCAATTTCTACAAATGGATTAATTTTTTTCAAAGTATCCTGTAATGCCTTAACCTTTAACATTCCAATTTGATTTATAAAATATTGCTGTCTATTTAAATTAGACGGTTCAACAACATCATAGTCAACTATTATAAGTTTTCCCAAGCCCATCCTGGTTAAAGATATTGCCACATTTGAACCAAGTCCGCCAGCTCCAGCTATTCCCACTACTGCTTTTTTTATCCTGTTATGGACCCCGGGAGTATGCCTTGAAACCAGCAAGGACTCAAGCTGTTTTTGGGAAGGAATTTTACCTTTTTCTATAAATACAACACTATCATTTTCTTTTAATTTTCTATCTTCATTAACAGGGAATCCATTATAAATTACTATATCCGCATTGGGTTTAATTATTTCTTTTAATTCAAACAGAGACACATCTTCTCTTATTTTTTTTTCTCTTTCATTTATATAAATCCTCATAATTATTCTACCCCTTTTTGTTTCTTTTTTGTTATTAGAAGGGTCATATCATCCTGGATAGTTTCATTAGATTTAAAATCATTTACATTATTGATTAATATATCGATAATTTCTTTTGCCGGCTGCTTTTGATTTTCTAAGATCAATTTTTTTAATTTGGATACGCCAAATTCTTCGCCATAATTATTAGTTGCCTCAGTAATTCCATCGGTATACAGGGCTAAAAGAGATATGTTTTCTATATTAATAAATCCTTCTTCACATTCATAATTCTCACTTATTCCAAGAATTCTTCCTCCTTTTGATAAATCATTAATTGTACCATCTTTATAAATTACAAATGGTGGATTGTGTCCTGAATTTATATATCTCATTTCATTATTATCTATATCTATATAGCCAGCAAAAAAAGTTATAAATTGTTCCATAGAAGTGTTGTTATATATTAAATAATTTAATCTTTCCACTAACCTGATAAGATCTATTTTATTCTGGGTTAAAATGCTAAAAGCAGAATGAAGTGTTGATACTAATAATGCTGCAGGAACACTTTTTCCTGTTACATCGGCAATAACAAGACATAATTTATCCTGAACTTTTTTAACATAAAAATAATCTCCCCCCACTTCCCTGCTTGGAATATTTTTTCCATAAACATCCCAGCACCTTACTTCAGGGAGATTTTTAGGCAAAATATTTCTTTGTATATCAGTAGCAAGTTCCAGTTCCTGTTCCATCCTCTTTTTCTCAATTGATTCCTGTATTAATTTGGAATTTTCAACAGCAAAAATAACATTTGTAGCCAGTGAAAATAGAAAATCAAAATCAGTTTTGGTAATATGTTCTTTATCCATTTTATAACCCAGCACCGCTAACCCTTTAGTTTTTTGTAAATACTGCATAGGTACAACAATGTTTACATCCTGAGATTTTAATCTCTTTAGATTCTTATATTTTTCTCTGGTTTCTTTTTTTGTTAAATCAATTACTTTATCAATTTTGTTTTCCAAGTTAAGAGTCTCAGGCAGATTTACAAACCCTTTTTGATGCTTTAATTTAAATTTTCTCTCATCTTCTGAAAGATATATCCCCACTTTGGAAATCATCACCTGTCCCATTACAGCAAAAATAAATGAATTGAAAATATTCTTTTCTTTTCTTAAAAATATTAATTCTCTTGATATTTCCATTAAAGTCTCAACCTGTTTTTGCTTTTGCAATCTGCTTTTAGATAAACTTAAAATGGAGTGATATAAGATAACATTTGATACCATTAATCTTAATATTTCAAAATCCTTTTTTGTTTCTTCTTGCTCCAGTTGTAATTTTTTATTTATGTATAAATCGATTTCTTCATATGTATTTTTTCTTAATTTAATAACAAAATCATAATTATAATCCTGATTATTTTTCTCATAAAGGATATTACCATCTTTTTCATTTCTAATCATACATCTTTTTATATCATACTTATTAGTAAAGTAATCCATATAGTAATTGAGTCCATCCCTAATATGGATTTTATCATTAATTTCTTCAAGAACCTTTATATTCATAATATTTCGATACTCCTTACTTTCTTTTAAAACTCAACATTGCAATATCATCTGTTTGTCCGTAATTTCCCCTGAAATTAAATATATCCTGGCTAACTTTATTAACAATATCCTCAATTTTTTTATTTTTATTTTCATCTAATATTTCAAACAGTCTTTTTTGTCCGTATAATTGGTCATAATTATTTCTTGCTTCAGTAATCCCATCTGTATAGCTAAAAATAAAATCATTTTTCTCCAGGTTAATATTATTAATCTTATAATTTTTTTTAAACACCTCATTTTTTGTAAGCCCTAAAGCCATGCCGTCAGCCTGAAGGAATTCAACACTATTTTTTTTGCTTCTGTAGAGTATAGGTTCATTATGCCCCAGATGGATATACTGAAGTTTATCATTTTCATTTTTATAATTAAAAATAAGCATTGTTACAAATATTTTAGCAGGAAGTTTGTTTTTTAAATAATCATTTAAATATAGTAAAATTTGTTCAATATTAATTAAATCGACTGTTGTGTGAAAGAATGTTCTAATCATGCTCATATAAATAGCCCCATTTATACCCTTTCCACTTACATCCGCCATAACAAAAAACAAATCGTTGTTTTTATTTTTTATAATATCACAATAATCTCCCCCAATACGCGTGGCCGGTTTGTATCTCCAATAAATATTAAATTTCTCATGGGGAATATTTTTATCTGGAAGCAGTGAAAACTGTATTTTTCTTGCCAAATTCAACTGCTTTTCCATTAACTTTTTTTCATACAGTTCCTTATTAATATCCATATTATGAAGAACCATAGATATTTGCACTGAAATAGAATTAAGCAAATCTATTTCAGCTTTATTAAATTTAGTTTCAGATATCTTATTTCCAATTAACAAATAACCATAAATTTTATCCTGAAACTTTAAACTGAAAAAATAAACTGCCCACTTATAATTTTTTTGAAACCTTTCAGGCATTTGTAGAAAAGAATAACTGCTTTTTTTGTAATATTTCTTATCAATTTTATCTACAAGAATAACATCTACTTTTTCAATATTTAGTAATTTTTGCAACTCATCTATTACTATATTTCTTATCTCCTGAAAGGAATCAAGAGATGAAACTTTCAAGAAAAAATTCTTAATAATTTCCTCATAATCCATTCGATCCCTAATAAAGAAATAGCTAATAAATTTATCTACAGCTTTATAATAGAAAATAAATATAATAAAAAATACAAAAATAGACCCAAACAGCAAATAATTGTTTTTATAAGTTACTAACTTAAGTATTATAAGCGATGTGGAAAATGTATAAAGAAATATCAAAAATCCCCAAACAAGATAATACAGAAAACTTTTTCTCTTTAATTTTATATCTAAAAACTTATATTTTGCCATTGCAACACTAATAAGTACAGCATTAGCAATAATTGCGAATGAATATAAAAATTTCATTCTGACCGGAGTAATGATTTCATTAAAAATACCAAAATATTGGGTAATAATGCTGGTTACAAATACAAAGGCAAACAATCTAAGCCCCACAACAAAAAGATTTAATTGTTTTTTTAAAGTATTTGACTCAGTGTGTTGAATTTTCTGATCCAGTATATAATAAGAAATTGCTATGTAGAATATATTCAAAATAATAATTGTAAAAGAAAATATCTGAGAGATCAAAATATCCGTCACTGATTTTAACAGCCCAAATAATACCTGTTCCTTTAATAAAATCATACCCAAAATCTTGATTATAAAATATATTAGAAAATATAAAAAATATGGAACAAATAATAAATACCGGTACCTGATATTTTTTATATTTTTTGTAAATTCAATTTCATATGGATAGTTTATAGAAAATAACAGTAAAAAAGGAAAAAACAAAATCCATATATTTAACTCGTTTGTTAATATTCCACTATCCTGAAATAAAACCCAGCTGAAAGGAGCTAAACCAAGAGTAAACAGCATTATTGCTGTAATAAGATTATTCATATTACTTAGATTTTTATAAATATATATACTTAAAATAAATATTGAAAAAGAAGAGATGTAATAAAATATTTCCATATATTCCTTAATATTTTTTATAAACTCTAATTACATTTTTTTCATATGGATTAATTTCAAATTCTACCTTATCAGATATTTTTTTTATAAGATAAAGTCCCCATCCTCCCTTGTTTCTCTTATCCAATTTTTTTTTGATTTCGGCCTGGGTTAAATTTTCAAGATAATTAGTTTCGAATCCTTTTCCTCTATCAATTATTTCAATAATGATATTTTTCTTTTTAATATCAATATTTATTTCAATGGTCTTTTCGGCATCTTCAATGTTGTTGTAAGCATGTTTTACAACATTAGAGGAGGCTTCTCCTATTATATTTCTGATATCATCAATTATATCTTGATCAATACCAGCATTTTCCAGTATTTGAACAACATATATTCTTATAAGCTGTAGGTATTTATACTTAGCAGGTAATATGAGACTGAAATCCATTGCTAGAAATTCTTCACCGCCTTATCCTTTTTATCATAGATCTCATAAATAGTAGAGAAACCGAGAACAGAAAATATTTTATATATATTCTTGGGAACATTTACGAATTTTATGTCTCCCCCTTTATCTCTTATCTGTTCTATATACCCCATAAAAACCCCTAACCCTGTTGAAGAAATATAATCCAACTCATTTAGATCTACAAGAAATTTTATGTTGCCATCATCTATTAATTTTGTTAATAAATCTTCAAAATCAGAAGCTGTATGAGCATCAAGGAACCCTTTTAAATTAATTTTTATTATATCCTCTTCAATCTTTTCATAATTAGCCTCATAATTTGGCATGTTAAATCCTCCTTTTAAAACTTAAAACATTATAATTAAGTATAACAAAGTTGAGGTTTATTTGCAATATTTAATAGTATCTAAAATTGACAAATACTCACCGTCTATTATAATTAAATTGATTTTAAAGGAGGTTATATGAACTGCGAAAGAGAGAGAAAAAATTTAGAAAGGTGCAACTGTACTTATCCAGGCTGTTCCCGAAAGGGAAACTGTTGTGAATGCATTGCATATCATAAAGCTATGGATCAATTACCGGCATGTTATTTCCCTGAAGATGAGGAAAAAACTTATGATAGAAGTATTGAAAATTTTATCAAAATTTATCAAGAAAGAGGAACTATTCGTTAATAAATAGTTCCTTTTAACTCTTTTATTTAGTATCTTTATCGTCTTTTTTCCCGAACATCCTATCAAGAGCTATGGCTATTATAACTATACCAATTCCTGCTTCAAAGCCCATACCTATATCAACTACAGACAAAGATCTCAATACAATTTTTCCAAGACCTCCTGCTCCAATCATTGCTGCAATAACAACCATTGATAGAGCAAGCATGATACACTGATTTATACCCATCATTATAGATGGTAGCGCCCCGGGAATTTCTACCTTATATAACATCTGCCATGGATTAGCTCCATAAGCTTCTCCTGCTTCTTTCAACTCATCAGGTATTTGAATTATTCCAAGATAAGTTAACCTTATAGGAGGTGCTATTGCAAATACTACAGTAGCAATTACTCCAGAAACAGTACCCAAACCAAAAAACATTAAAGCAGGTATTAAATATACAAAAGGAGGAATAGTCTGCATAAAATCAAGTATAGGTCTTGTTATATGATGCACAATTTTACTATGTGCTTTAATAATTCCAATGGGAATACCGATAATCAGAGCAACAAGTACTGAAGTGATAATAGAAGAAAGAGTTGTCAATAATTCAGGCCAAAGCTGTAGATTCCATAATAAGCCAAATCCTATTATTACAAAAATTGATAACCCCCACCCTTTTCTTTTATAAGCAATAACTGCAAATATAAGAATTAAAACAATCGGTGGAAGAAAAGATAGACCCGATTCAAACCCGCTTATTAAAGTACTTATTAAATTTGAAAATGCATTAAATGGACCACTAAAATTATTTACCAAAAAATTTACAAAAGACTCTATCCAATCACCCAGTGGAATTTTTTCTACTGGCATCATAGAAATAAAACTTAAAGTCATCAAATTCCTCCTTAATCTTCTTATTTATTAAAATATACCGGTACCAAAATTTGCTGGTACCGGTATTAATAACTAATTTTATATCAAATAAAACAATTCAATTATTTTTTTGCATTTTCGCTAATTGCTTTTATAGCCTCTTCGCCGTTTAAAGCTTTTACATCTTTAACCCATTTTTCCACTGTATCAAGATTATTTGCTATCCATTCTTCTACAACTTCTTCAGGGTTCCTGCCTTCTTCATCTTCTCCGCCTTTTTTGTATTCATAGATAAGTCTATTTTGAGTTTCAACTTTTAATTCAAAATTTTGTAAAAATTTGTAGAAATTAGGATCTTCTTTTGAATAACCATTTCTGATTGCAGTATATACCGTGCTTTTTCCTCCATCAGGCCATACATTTTTAGGATCTTCTAAATATTTAATATCAAACATAACATTCATATAATGTGGTTTCCATGCATTAAATGCTACCCATTTACCCTTCTGTAATCTGCTTTTTACTGAAGATAGCATTCCACCGGTACTGCTTGGAACAAGTTCCCATCCATTAAGGTTATATTCCGGTATGATTTTATTTTTAACAATTTTATTACCATCATTTCCAGGTTCGATACCATAGATTTTTTTATCAAATTTTGCTGCGTGTTTTTTCAAATCTTCAAATGTTTTAACGCCAGCTTCCCAAGCTTCTTTATTTACAGCTGTAATATAAAGACAATCTTTTAGATTAGGTTTTACAAGCTCAATAACACCTTTATCCTGATAGGGTTTAAGATTAGTTTTCATACTTGGTAGCCATACTCCTGGAAACACATCAATATCCTTGGTTTCCATTCCTTTCATAACTACCTGCTGGGTACCAGCTATCATTTTTGTATCATATCCCATATAATCTGCAAGCTTCTTCACCAGATGAGTTTTTACTGTCACTCCGGGCCATTGAACATAACCGAAATTAATAGATTTTTTTGCCTTAGGTTTTTGAGAACATCCTACTAAACCTAATGACAGAACTCCTATAATTAGTGCAAAAATTAAAATATTTCTCAATCTCATAAGTTCCCCTCCTTAATTCTTACATTATAGTTTATTAATCGTTATCCCTAGAAAGATTAGTAATTATATTTGTTTTAGTTATTAATCCCTTAAATTTATTATCATGATCCACAACCGGCAGTGGATAACTATTGTTGGTTATTTTAGAAAATAAATTATTTAAATTTTCATTAGTTTTAGCAGTCCTTGATTTTTTAATAATATCATCTAATACAGACTTCTTTTGATCTATAGCTTCCTTAACATCTTCTATAACTACATATCCCAGATATTTTTTATTTTTATCACAAACAAACATATAATCAATATTATAATTTTTCATTTTATGTAAAGCTGTTTTGGGGCCATCTTCATGAATATATAAAATATCATCCGGCTTTGTCATAATATCTCTAGCATCATATACTCTAGAGCGATTAACATCGTGAACAAATTCTTTAACATAGTCATTTTTTGCTTCTGTGAGAATTTGCTCGTGATTACCAGTTTGAACAATTTTACCATCTTTCATTATTGCTATTCTATCTCCAACTTTCAGTGCTTCATCTAAATCATGGGTGATAAATATTATAGTTTTTTGAATTTTTTCCTGTAATTCAATAAGATTATCCTGCATATCTCTTTTTATCAAGGGATCCAGAGCACTAAAAGGTTCATCCATTAACAAATAATCTGCTTCAACAGCTAGTGCTCTTGCAAGTCCAACACGCTGTTTCATTCCTCCACTTAAAGATGCGGGCATCTTATTTTCCCATCCCGATAGTCCCACCTGTTGTATGGCATTTTTTGAAAGTTCTTTTCTTCTTTCTTTGTCCACATTTTGAATTTCGAGGCCGAATTCAACATTCCCCATTACACTTCTATAAGGAAACAAACCAAAATGCTGAAACACCATTCCAAATTTCTCTTTACGGAACTCCCTGAGCTCTTTCTTATCCATACTTATGATATCGGTATTATCCACATAAACCTCACCTTTGGTGGGTTCAATTAATCTATTTATACATCTCAACAAGGTTGATTTGCCACTCCCGGAAAGCCCCATAATGACAAATATTTCACCTTCTTTTATATCTAAATTCGCATCCTGTACACCAATTGTTACTCCGGTTTTATCGAGAATTTCTTTTTTTGTATAGCCTTCATCAAGAAGTTTTAATGCTTTTTTCTTGTTTTTTCCAAATAATTTATATAGATTTTTAACTTTTATCAAGGTTTCTCCTTTCTTCATTTACTTACCTTTATTTATAATACATTTAGCTGATTTTGTCAAGTTATTATCTATCTCAGTAAAAGAAAATTAATTTTAGCTTAATAAGATTAATATTCAAATTTTTTTAATATTTTACTATTACATTCTATTTTATCTAATTATAACAGCTAATCAGCAATATACCTTAAATAACTTCTAAATAACTTATCTTTACAACAACATAATTTTAGCTATAATCAAATTTATGTGGGAGAATATTTTATTTTTGTTTGATATAGATGGAACTATTATAAAAATTAATTATGCAGGTAAAAAAGCTTTAAGTTACTCTTTTAATGAAACATTCCAAAAAAATAACTTGCTGAAAAATATTGACATTGCCGGCAAAACTGATTTGTCAACCTTCAAAAAGGTTATTCAAAAAAACAATCTCCAGCTGAAAAATGATTTTGAAACTTACTGGCATAAATTTAAAACTATTTTTGCAAAAAAACTAATAGATTTAGTATCAGACTATGAATGGAAGTTAATTACCGATGTAGATGAAGTCCTTAGAAGAATAAAGAATAATAAAGCTAAAACGGGACTGATTACAGGAAATATGAAAGAAGGTGCCCGTATAAAACTAGAAATGGTGAGCATGAAAAAATATTTCCCTGTTGGGGCTTATGGAGATGAACATATCTCCAGAAATAATCTAGCAACTACCGCCTTAAATCGGGCCGAAAGTTATTATGGTCAAAATTTCAGCAGAGTTATAGTAATAGGAGATACCCCACTTGACATTATTTCAGGAAAATCAATTAATGCAAGCACAGTAGCAATAACAGGTGGAAGCTATACCTTCAAAAAGCTTCAAAAATTCAAGCCAGACATTCTTGTAAATAGCTACAAAGAACTCCTAAACTCAAAGTTTTGGGCAGCTATTTGAAAACTTCAAATCCAGTATGCTGTTGAATCTGGAAAAATATAATTCTATCAATTCATCAATAATTTTAAGAACTATTTCTTTATCTCCACTTATAGTAGATGACATTATAGAAAAGTTAATTTCAACATCTTTATCTTTCAGATGTTGAATAAATTTGTTAATAATTTTTTTAAATTCCTTTTCCCCGAGGGGATAATAGGATATCTGCACACTAATTTTCATAGATCCACCCTTCCAGCAATAAAATTGCCATTTTTAAAATTAAACATTTTTTTTATTAATTCAATTATAGCATAATAATTAATAAATTTAGGGGAAGGATAGGCACACGTTTTTATAGTTATCTCTCCATGGGGATCAAATATCTCTTTTATTTCATCCTGTGTATAAAATCTTGCATCAGTAAAAATATTTTTTTCTTTCTTTCTCTGCTGCCCCAGAAAAGAATTCTTATTTAATACTCCAAATAGAATAAACCCATTATCTGCCAGCAAATTGATTACATGGTTAACTGCTTTTTTATCATTTTCCAGAAACTCCAAGGTAGTAATAAAAGCGGCACAGTCAAATTTTTTATCGGGATTATAATTAAAAATATCTTCATTAAGAAAATTTGCATTTTTTATTCTTTTTCGTTTAGAAATATCATACATATGTTTTGATTTTTCCACTCCTATCACTTCAAACCCCATTTTAGAAAAAAACCTACTCCAGTGTCCGGTACCACTTCCAATTTCCAACATCCTTCCTCTTTTTTTATGTTTAAGCAGATTGGCTATAGTTTTTTTCTCAAGATAATCATAAATATATCCTACTTTTGTTTGATACCATCCATCATAATTTTCTGCAACTTCTTTTTCTTCAAAAGGATTCATCATACTATTTTTTTCCTTTCAATATATATATAAGGAGTTTTCCTTCATCAAAATGTATTTCTAAATTATTTGATAGTGCCCTATTACTCAGGGTTAAAGAATTTAACTGGATATCTTTATTTTCTAACTCATATTCCGCATTCTTTATAGAAAGGTTTTTTATCTCAGAAAGAGGAAGCAATGAAAAATATTGACCTTTTTTTAATTTAATCTTATTAATAATTTGTTTTTTAATGGCATACATTTCTGCCAGTTTATTCTGAACTACAATTTTACCTGGACTTTTTAAAAGCAAAAAAATATTAAAAAATTCATGATCAATTCTACCCCCTGTTGCATTTAAAACTATAATTTTTTTATACCCGTTACTTAAAGCCATATCAATTCCCAATTCAGTATCGGATTTATTCTTCTTTTTAGGATATTTAAAAACTTTTTCTTCATCATACATAGAAACAACCTTTTTATAAGAAGATGAATCGAAATCTCCAATTATTTTTTTAGGTATAATTTTTAGTCTATTACATATTTTATAGCCAGAATCAATCGCATAAACCTTCTTCTTATTAAGGTTTAAACTCTTTAAATATTCAAAATCTATTTCTGGAGACCCTGAAATCAGATAAATTATATCATTCATAATATTTTTTGAATTTCAATAACTTTTTGATGCAGTTTTTTTAATTTCTCCAAAGAAATAATTTGGTCTGCATCGGAAAGGGAAACAAATGGATTTTGATGTGTTTCTATCATTAACCCATCTGCTCCTGCTGCCATAACTCCAAAGGAGGCATTCATTATCCAATTAGCATTTCCGGTGCTATGGGATGGATCAACAATTACAGGAAAATTTGTTTTTTCCTTTAGAGCAAAAATTGATGTAATATCCAAACTAAATCTGCTTTCCTGTTGAAAAGTTCTTATACCTCTCTCGCATATTATAATATTGTCATTTCCCTGCTGAAGGATATACTCAATAGAGTATAAAAGTTCCTTAATTGTAGACATAAACCCTCTTTTTATAATTATTGGTTTATTCAATTTCCCCACTTCTTCAAGAAGAGTAAAATTTTGCATGTTTCTCGCTCCCAGCTGTATAACATCAATATTTTCTTCAAAATATTTAAGATATGATACATCCAATATTTCAGATACAGATTTAAGATTATATTTTTTAGACACCCTTTTTAATATTTTTAAGCCTGCATAATTCAACCCTTTAAATGTATAAGGTGAAGTTCTAGGTTTAAATGCTCCTCCTCTTAGATACTTAACACCCATTTCTTTTAAATTTCTGGCTATATACTCCAAATTTGCTTCAGTATCAATTGAGCAGGGTCCATATATAAAAAATGATTTTTTATTTTTCACTTTCTCCCCTTAATTTAGCTGTATCCTTAAGATAATAAAATTTAGTCGAATCTTTGCCCCTGGAATGAATCAAAAACCTTATAGTTAAAGGCATGCTTTTTTCTATTTGCATCTCCTGTACTCCCATAAGTGCAGTATTTACAAATCCCATTTTTCTAACGATAGTACAGGGATTTTTTTTAGTTATATCTTTAGTAACAGAAATAATAATTGAATAAATATCTCTTTCCTTTAACTTTTCTTTTTTTACTATTTCATTCATCAATTTTTCAGTACAGTGTTTTATTTCTTTTTTGGAATTCTTTTTTAAATTTATAGCTCCTCTAATAATTCTCATACTCTAACCTTTTCTCATAATTTTTGCACCTATTTTATTTAATCTTTTATCTATTTTTTCATATCCCCTATCTATCTGATAAATATTTCTAATAATAGATTTGCCTTCTGCTCCCATGGCTGCCAATAATAGAGATATCCCTGCTCGAATATCAGGACTGACTACTTCAGCCCCGTATAATTTTGATGGTCCGTTTACCACAACTCTATGGGGATCGCACAGAACAACTCTAGCACCCATAGAAATCAATTTATCAACAAAAAACATTCTGCTTTCAAACATCTTTTCATGAATAATAATACTTCCCTTGGATTGTGTTGCAGAAACAATCATTATTGAAATTAAATCAGCCGGAAATTTAGGCCATGTTCCATCACCGATTTTTGGAATTTTATTTCTAAAATCCGGCTGAATTTCCATATTTTGATTAGGAGGAATATATAAATCATCTCCTTTTCTTTTAAAATTCAACCCTATCCTTTTAAATTCTCTTCCAATAATTGAAATATAGTCAGTTTTACTTCTATAAACATCTTTTAGTGTAATTTCGCCGCCTGTAACAGCAGCGAGTCCCATAAAGCTTCCTACTTCAATATAATCATCCTGGATTTTATATCTACCACCACCGAGATTATCTACTCCTTTAATGTTTAATAAATTTGTTCCTATACCTTTAATTTTGGCGCCAATTGAATTAAGAAATTTACAGAGTCCCTGTATATGCGGCTCACAGGCCGCATTATAAATAGAAGTTTCACCTTCTGCTAAAACAGCTCCAATAATTGCATTTTCTGTTGCTGTCACGCTTGCCTCATCAAGCAAAATATAATTACCTTTTAAACCATTTTCAGCAAAAAATTTGAGCTTATCTGTATCAGTATCGTATGTATACTCTACTCCTAATTTTTTTAAAACTAATAAGTGGGTATCCAATCTTCTTCTTCCAATTTTATCCCCCCCTGGAATAGGAAAAAAAACTTTATTCAATTTTGATAATAGTGCTGCAATTAGTGGAAGTGACCCTCTAATCTTCCCTCCAAGACTGTTTAAAATATCATATCTCTCTACACCTGAAGTATTAATTTTTATTTTATGTTCATCAACATACTCTATTTCTGCTCCAATACTTCCAATAATATCCAGTAATACCTTAACATCATTAATAGCAGGTACATTTTCCAGAATTATATCTTCATTGGTAAGTAATGTAGCAGCTATAACAGGTAATGCTTCATTTTTATTACCTGATGGAATTAATTTTCCTTTTAACAGGGCTTTACCTTCAACTTCGAAATAAGCCATTTCTACCTCCAAATTATATAATTTTTTCTTTCATTTAAAATCGTTAACTGCGTTCTTAGTTTATCAAAATTTCCCTTATGATAAAAATAAAATCTTCTATGCAGTTCATCTCTTAGCATAGAAGGAACATTATCAAGCGCTCCGTTATAATACTTAATAGCCCTCTTCTCTTTTTTATTTAAAATATAATAATCACCTATCAGTATATAAAATCCTTTATACTTGTAAACTTCTTTTTTTAGAATATCTTTTATTTCAGAATAATTATGATTAATTAAATAATACATAAATAATTTATAGAATTTTTCAGGTTTAAACTTAATTTTATTATAATACTTTAAAGCATTATCATTATCCTTTTTAAGAAAAAAATAAACATCTCCTATTAGTGAATTTTTATTTTTTAATCCCTGCAAATCCTTAATAAACTCCAAATTATTAGACAGATATTTATCCTGATGGATTACTAACATTGGAGCAAATCTCTTTATAACAGTTTCTTTGTTAATATATTTTATCAGTTCCCGCCATTTCTCATATTTAATTCTATTTTTCATTAAGGAAAGTAATGCTATCTTTTTTTGATCTTTTTTTATTTTTGGAATAATCTTTACAATATTATTATAATTTCTTTTATTAATCATTATGTTTATTAATCGATCAAGAAATTTATCATTATCTAAAGATACACTTTTTAAATCTATTTTATCCAAAAGGTCCCGCATCAATCTGGAATTAAAATAATTATCACTTTTATATTTATTTTTTAATAAATTAAAAGCCTTTAAATAGTTTTCTTTGAATATCGCTAACTTAGCTCTAATAATCAGAAACTCATTATCTTTCACATTAATTTTATTTAATATTTCATCGGCTTTTTCAAATTTTTCATATTCCATACAGGAATTCAAAATAAATTTCAAATCATTCTTGGAAGTTTTACTAAAATCAACTTCACTATCTTCATTCAAAACTTCAAATAAAATAGTATATTTTTCCTGATTCAAGTTATTTTTAAAACCCTTTAGAAACAAAAATTTTCTATTCTGCAAAATGAACCTAATTAACTTATCTTTTATCCTGCTATCAACATTTTGGAAATTACTTGCAAGATAACTTCTATCATCTGCAACAATCGATAAATACAGAGTAAAGATAGAATTTTTTTCTTTAAAGTAACTGTATTTGTCTTCAAAAATTCCCCTCTGCAAATATAAATTGATTAGTTTTTTTACATAATTAATATTTGGATTGTTAAAATTTATAACGTTTTTTTCGATAAAATAGATTAATCTATCATATTTCCGATTTGTTTCCAGATAATCCAGATATCGATGAATTATAAAATTATTATTTGGATAGTTTTTCAATGTAAATTTAAAAAATTTATTTTTCTCTTTTTCATCAAGTATGTTCCATAATTTGTAAAGATAATTTTCATTACTATAGTTTTTTTCCAATAGCTCTTCATAAAGGTTTTTTGCTTCTTTTTTTCTTCCCTTTCTATTTAAAGTATTAGCAATGATGAAAATATCATCTAAATCATATTCTTTAGTTTTATTATCATATAAGTATAATATTTTATCAAATTTATATTCACTATAAAGTTTGTTAAAATTTATTTCCGATTCACTGAAGATAATAATGAAATTAAATATTAAAAAAAATATTAAAAAGAAGAAGCGATGTATCTTCATTATTCATGTGTTTTTCTTCATATTTTCAATTTCTGTAGACAGATTAACAACACTATCTTTAATATCATTAAGATTTTTTATTATCATATCAAGATCTCTTGATAAATATTCACTTCTTTCACTAAAACGATTCTCTATTTCTGCAAGTTGTTTCTTATCAATTCCCATTTTTCCCCTTTCATTTAAAATTTATATTCCCTGCTATCATCAAATTTTTTTAAAACTTTAATAGAATTTTTTCTTAAATCCACTATAGCAAAGTTATGTAGATTTTCAAGTAACCCGCAGGCTTCACCTGGATTAAAAATCACTGTATCCTTTCTTTTCTCAAGATTAAATTTATGCGTATGCCCGTAAAATATAAAATCAGGATTTTCTTTTTCAATAACTTCATCCCAGTCCGTATCGATATGGGTAAGATAAAATTTCATATTATTTTTATTTAAAATGTAAGGTGGTTCATAAATATTAATGAATTTTTCTTTTAACCATTGCCTCTCTCCATCATTATTTCCATAAAGAAAAAGATATTTGCTGTTTATATTTTTAAAATAACGGTACATAATAGGAGATATTATATCACCAAGATGAATAAACAGATCCAGATTGCTATTATTCGCCTTTCTAACTGCCCATTTAATTGTATCAGTGTTTTCATGGGTATCAGTTATTAAACCTATTCTCATTTTTCTCCTCCTTCAATCACTGATACAATTTGTTCAGCAATTTCATACTTGCTTAATTTATCTGTTTCAATAATTTTGTCCTCCATTATAATTGTGCACTGGTTTTCATCACTTCCAAAACCTATATCATCTCTTGAAACATCATTGGCAACTATTGCAAATAAACCTTTCTCTTTTAACTTTTTTTTGGCATTATCTTTAATATTTTCTGTTTCAGCAGCAAAACCTATAACCGGGATATCATATTTCTCTTTTATTGATTTTATTATATCTCTTGTTTTTTCCATTTTCAGGGCTAACTGCTTACTCTTTTTTTTAATTTTTTGTTTTTTAATTTCATTTACTTTATAATCTGAAACTGCTGAAGCCATTATAATATAATCATAATCTTTATTAGAGATTAAGTTATCAATTTTTCTCCACATATCTTCACCTTTATCAACATAATACTGATTAATTAAAGAAACTTTCCTCCCATATCTACCACTAACAAGATCAACATCCGCTCCATAACTCCAGCATACCTTTGCTAGGGAATTTCCCATTTTTCCTGTGGAATGATTTGTAATATATCTTACGGGATCAATCGGTTCTATAGTTGCACCTGATGTCACAAGTATTTTTTTTCCCTTCAATTTTTGTTTTTTTAGATATTTTTTTGTTAATTCAAAAATATCCTTTTCGGGGATCAATCTCCCCTTGGCCTCTACACCACATGCCAGTTCACCCTCCCCAGGTTCAAAAACTTTATAACCATTGTTTTTTAATTTCTCAATATTTTTCTGATTTATCGGATTTTCATACATGTTAATATTCATAGCGGGAAAAATTAATTTGGGAATTTTTCTTTTCAATGCTATTGCAGTCGTGGACAATATATCATCGGCAATTCCATTTGCTATTTTCCCCAAAATATTTGCAGTTGCAGGCGCTAAAACAAAAATATCTGCATAATCTGAAAGATGTATATGCGGAATAAATCCATTTTTTTCTGAATTATGGTTTAACTTAAAGGTATCCATATAGACAGGATTTTCAGAAAGTGTTTCAAAAGTTACAGGGGAAACAAATTCAGCTGCATTCTCCGACATTACAACTTTTACATTAAAATTATTCTTTTTATATAATCTTATTAGATAGGCAACTTTATATACTGCAATACCCCCGCTTACTCCAATCAATATATTTCTTTTATCCATAACCAAACTCCTCATTTATTATATTTAATTGAATCAAAATAAAGTGTCTTAAAAAAATTTTTATTATCAAATTTAAAAATCATTGTAATATACTGCCTCTCCATTTTTCTGTGGTAATACCTGTAAGGAAGTTCAAATATTGCTTCACTTTCGGGTTCTATAACAATATCCTGATACTGATATTTATTCCAGTATCCAGGACGAAATGTAACTCTTTCTAGTTTTATACTATTATTATATTCATTTTTTACCGTAAAGTAAATATTTCTTCCCGTTTTCTCTGCACTAATACTAAAATTGTATTCATCACTGTTAATATTGAAGTAGGTAAGAGCAGAGCCGGCCGAATAAAGCCATTCTTTACTCTGATAGGGATATAATCTACCGTAAAAAGCCCTTACCAGATCGTGCAGAAAAAACCCCTTTAAATTATCATTAATGGAAAATACTTTGTAGGCTTTTTTATATCTTTTTAGCATTTCTTCAGGACCAGATTTTCTAATTTGAGGATTATCGTTTAATGGATAATCGATATCCTGACCAATTACAAGCTGTAAATTTTCAGTTTTGGCAAGATATTTTTCCCAGCTTTGCATCATATCTTCATATTCAGAATGAGTGGCTTCATATAACATAACAAAAATAACATCTGCACCAGCATCTGTAAACATTATGGGATCCTGCCCATGATTATGTCCCTGTTCCCATCCAAGAGTAAATACCCAAATAGTCTTATCTACAGCATTAGCCATGCTTTCTATCACCTGTGAGGTTTTATATGCTCTAAAATACTCCCACTTTTTTTTAATATTTGGTTTTCTATCATTTTTAACGGATTTTGCAAGTTGCAGAATTTTTTCCCTTTTGCTTTTTCCGGGTAGATCCAAATTAAATATTGTTATGAATTCTTTGTAATTTTCAAAACCTCCCTGGCCTGCTCGTATATAATCCAGTCCCACGAATTCAACATCTTTATCATCATCTATCTTTTGAACCAATTTGCTAATATCTTTTATCCGGTTTGAATCATCAATTGAAATGAAATTTGAACGGTAAAGACCATAGTCAAAAGAATAATCATAGGAAAATTCATACTGCGGAAATTTTGAAATTGCAGGTCCAAAACATAGAAAACAACCAACATATCCTCCGGTTGTAAAATCATCTTTAAATTTAGTGTTAAATTTCTTCCAGCTTGTTAAATTTTCAGGAATCCAGGGGTTATCCTTATGAACTTCTTTTAATTTTGCATTAGTTTGCCCTACCATAAAAAATAAATTATCTATATTTAAATACTGTAAAAGCTCCTTTATCTTTTCATTGCTGTACCCTTTTTTTGAAGGTACTCCAACCTTGATTTTATTAAGATTCCCACCATATTCAACGGTAAATGAATGAAATGGAGGATTTATTTTTTCTATTTTTCTGGGATATACACTAATTTTTTTAGTTTCGAGCAACTTTTTTGATGAATAAAATTTTATTTCATAACTACCTGTTGGGGGATTGAATCCCAGCGGGATATAGGCAACCTTAAGATCAACATCTATTTGCTGAAAATGTATTTTTTCCATATCCTCAAAGGGAGAAAACCGGCTGTCATTTTTAAATACTTTTAGATGTTCTGCCCTTTTATTATCTGTATAAACCTTAATTATCTCATGTCTATTATAATAAGGTTTACCAAAAACAAAATTAGCATTGCTAATAGAGGTAAAACTAAATACTAAAAAAAATACATAAAATAGGTTTTTGAAATTATTTTTTACTATCATCCTTTTTATCGAATATTTTATTTTGTTTTTTATTATTTTCTTTATTTTTAATCAATTTTTTTATCTCTTCAAATTCCTTGAACATATCATGAAGATCAGTTTCTATATCCCGAACATCTTTTTCTATTATATCTACATCTCTGATCAAATATTCAAGTCTTTCACTAAATTCGGTATCTTTTTTTAATAATTTTTTCTTTATATCATCATCCATTTCTACCTCCTGCTAAATGTTTTAAAAAACCATAAAGATTATCTTTGCCTAACCTATCAACATTAACTATAAAATGATAAAGTGAATTATCATTTATATCTTCATCATAAAAATAACTTATATAATCTTTTCTTCGCTTATTAATTGTTTTAATCTTATTAATAGCTTCCTCTTTTTCCAAATCAAGCTTATCCATTACTCGTTCAATCTGCTTTTCGCAACTACCCACGAATCTTAAATGTCTTACCTTTTTGTAATCACGTAGTACGATCTGGGCTCCTCGTCCAATAATTATAACATTTCCTTTTTTATAAGTATCTATTATAACTTTTCTCATTAAATCAATATAGGATTCCCTATTTTCAATTTTTTCCAGATCATCCTTTTTAGACGAAGTGGGATAAAACAGTGGGAAAAATATAGGAGAATCCATCTGTGAACTTTCAACAAATAAAGAAGATGCTTCTGTCATAGATTGAAGCATTTCTGTAAGAAATATTTTAAAAGATTTGAATTTTTCCATAGAATATAAGTTTTCAAGCTTTTCTATAGGTTCATCAATTTTTTTTGCAACTTCCATAAGCAGTTGATGGGAAAAAATATTCATATCATTATCCCTGGCAAAATCCTTTAAAAGATCCTCAACAAAAAGACCATATTCTCTAGACACTGTTATCACATTCATTAAGCCTCCTTTGTTTTCCCTGATAATTGACCGCATGCAGCTGAAATATTTTGTCCCTTACTATCTCTGATGCTATAAAAAACTCCTTTATCCTGAAAAAATTTAACAAAATTGTTAATCTCTGTTTTGTTGGGTTTTTTATAATTTGCATATCTATGTTCATTATAAGGTATAAAATTAATCTTCGCATTTAATTTTTTAGATATTTTATATAAATTAGTTGCTTCTTTCCTGTTCATATTAATGTTTTTTATTAGAATAAATTCTATAGTTATATCTGCATTAGTTTCGTCTTTATAATATTTGAAAGAATTCAGCAAATCATCAATCCCATAATTTCTGGTTGATGGCATAAGTTTTTTTCTTAAGTCATTCATTGTAGTGTGCAAAGACCATGACAAACCAAACTGTTTTTTTAATTTAGCAAGCTGTTTTACTTTAGATGGAATTCCAATAGTAGATATAGTTATTCTTCTTGCCCCCATATTCATGTAAATTTCGTCATTTATAAAATTAAGAGCCCTTACCAGATTATCATAATTGTCAAGGGGTTCACCCATGCCCATAAAAACAATATTTGTTACATCCGGTAAAAAAAGTATTTGAGATAGTATTTCTGATGGTTTAAGGTTCCTTTTATATCCAACAGCTCCTGTTGCACAAAATTTACACTTCCTTTTACATCCAATTTGAGTTGATATACATGCGGTATTTCGATTTTCATATCTCATATAAACAGATTCTATATAGCTTCCATCTTCTGTTTTAAATAAATATTTTTCAGTATTGGAATCTTTAGAAACCTCTACTTTTTCTTTCTGCAGATTGATAATACCAAGAGATTTATCCAATTCTTTCCTTAAAGATTTCGGTAGATTGGTCATTTTTTTAAAATCGTAAACATTTCTATCAAGCACCCAGCTGAAAATCTGATCGTACCGAAAATCCTTCTTAAAATAGTTTTTTAGATCGGATTTGTCTAAATCGAATATATTTTTTACATTCATAAATATTATTTGAACTGATTTTCAATTTCTTCTAATAATTCTGCTTTGGATTGATTTTCATATGTTATATAATCATATTTCAAATTAACTTTATGATATAATTCTTTTTCATTTCTCATAACAAGGTCCCCCATATTATTTATTATCCTATTAGTAACAATATCCACCTCATCATAAGCCGCGCCCTCCAGAAGAATTAAAAATTTGTAATTATTATACCTGAAAATCATATCGGTAGGCCTGCTAAATTTAATCATTTTATTAGTTATTTTTTTAAGAACTTCAGAAGCCTTAGATTTTCCGAAATTTTCAACTATATAATCATATTTATCAACAATTACTGTAATTAATGAAAAATTAATGCCTTCCCGGTCAAATCTACTAATAAAAGAATCAAGGATATCCTCTAGATAATTCCTATTATAAGCACCGGTTTCTGAATCTATTATGGAAAGCAGACTTAGCATTTCATCCTTGGATTTTAATCTTCTCAGGGCCTCTTTATATTTGAAGTTCAATGCTACCCTTAGTGTTAGTTCCTCTTCAAAAAATGGTTCGGTTATATAATCTGTAATTCCTTTTTTCAAAAGCTTCAAATGTAAATCAGTTTTCCCCTTACCAACAATTGCAATTATAGGCACATACGTCCTTTCAATATTGTTCACCATATCCATTAATTCATCATAACTTTTCAAATTATCGTTTACAATATCAAGTAATATGCCATCAACATCATAATTCTCCATAAAATTTTTCGCCGTGTCCAGACTATCCTTTCTTTGAACTTCAATATCAATTTTCTTCAATACATGCCTTATCATCTGATATTTTATTTCCGAAAAGCCATAATAAATACACTTTTTAAATTTTCGCCCCTTTTCATAAAAATACAGCTCATCAATATATTTTAGCATTTCTCCTGGTCTATTTTGTTTATTAAAAAAATCAACCACTCCTGCTTCGGAAGCTTTTAACTTCATTTTTGCTGAAGGTTTATTCGCATAAAATATTACTGGAATATGTGATGTTTCAGCATTTTCTTTTAAAGATTTAGTTGTCTCAAACCCATCAAAACCTGGCATCTCAATATCCAAAATTATAAAGTCCGGTTTATATTTTTTTGCAAGTTCTATTCCAATTACTCCATTTTTAGCTTCATGAACTTCATAATATCCACCTTTGAGTTCAAATTTAAGCTTTTCGCGTGAGATTTTGGAATCATCAATAATCAAAACACTATTTTCCTTCTTATTTATATATAGTTTATGTAAAAGATTCATAAAAGATATTAATCTTTTGTGATTATTTATAATTTCATTATTAAAAAGCAAATTTATCTCATAATCAGACGCCTTATTAATTTTGTTTATATTATAGTTTTCAGTTAACAGTATTATAGGAATATCTAAATTCCATACATTTCTAATTGATTTAGCTGTTATATAAATTTTTTCCGGATTTTCCGGATCTTCCTGCAGTAAAACTATATCAAGTTCGGATGAATATTCATCAAGAAATTCATCGGCTTCATTAATTGAAGTGAAACCAGAAACAAAAATATTTTCATTAACCAGCTTGTTTGATACTGCTTTGATAATAAATTTATTACTGCTAAGAAAGATTACATTTTGCATAATAACCCCCTAATATAACTTATTATTAATTATATTTACAAATCTACTAATTATCAAGTATTTTAATATTAATCTTGAATCTTTCTTTTAATCTTTCAGCTTCCTTTTCTATAAAACTTTTATATTCACCGTTTTTGAAATAAATTGTATGATATCTAATTAAAAGTTCCGGTTCAATTTTTCTTATGAAATCAAAAAGAGATTTTTTTATACTGTTAGCTTTCCAATTAGGAGGTACAAGCTGAAAATTTTTGGTAAAAGAACTAAATTCATCTATTAGCTCCTCAACAGGAGTAATTTCAGGTAAATATGGAAATATATTTAGAGATACAGGAATATTCTTTTTTCTCAACTTTTTGATTGTATTAAATCTTTTATGTTTAGCAGGAGATTTGTTTTCTAATATTTCATGAATGTTGGAATTATTAGAAAATATAGGGATGATTATATTCAGATTATCAAATTTTTTAAAAAGTTTTAGGTCCCTTAATAAAAGAGGAGATTTGCTTTTTATTGTTATTGATTCAATCTTCTGTTGTGATAATATTTTCAGAATTTTTTGAGTTAATTTTTCATTTTTTTCAACAGGATTATACGGATCTGTTAGTGAAGATAGATAAAAGTTTTTGTTATTGAGTTTTGATATTCTCTTCTCAAATTTCTCAAGCGAGCTATTTCTTACTTCAACAACTTCTCCCCATTTATGATCGGTATAAACAGTATTGAATGGAATTTTAGCATTGCAGTAGGTACATCCATAAAAACAGCCTTTATAGTGATTTATTATATTATACTTACTACCGTTTATCTTTTTTTCATAAATTATGTTGTTGACATTATTATACTCTATTTTTTTATTAGACATCTTTTGTATCTCTTTTTAATTGATCTAAATCTTTTTTACTCACAAACAAAATATTTTCATCCGAAAGGGCTGCAGTAAATTGAACAATTTCATCAATATCATTTTTTATTGTAAAAGCCCATAATTGATCATTATTTTTTTCGGGGAATTTTACAAAATCATAACCCTCTATTGAATCAGCATCAAATTCATTAATTTCCAAAATTGAATATAATTTAACCCAGGAAATATTTTTTTTACCGGGTTTCCATTTAATAAATTGAACTGCTAGAAGATTTTCGAGATCAATCTTTCTTTTTTTATCATTATTTTTTTTATCTTTTTTTAAGGAAACAGTAAACTCAATAATATTTTCCTTACTATCATCCTTTTTGATTTTTTTAAAATAATCCTCACTTTTTACAATATTGTAAAACAGTTTAGATAAATAAATAAAAAATTCCCTGTTCCCAAATATTTTTAAATTTTTGTCCATGGGATTATAATCAAAATTAGCACCCAGATCTTTTTTACGGTAAAGCTTATTCAAATCAAACAAATCTCCCTTTTCAAGCAAACCGTAATCATGAACCATACTGAGATATTCGCTTACAATATTTATAATTTCCTTATAATCTAAATTATCCGGATTTTTTTTAATATAACTACTGACTTTATCCCAGCTTTCAATTAATATTTTTCTGCGGTTTTTTGTATGGGTTAATCTGTAATCTTCAATCAAATTAAAGATATAATTTTTTATATTCATAAAGCCCTTTTAATAATTCTTATATCCTAATTCTTGCAATTTTTTATTTTTTTTCAACCCTTCATCCTCCATTTTTTTCATAAATTCCAAAACTTTTTTCTCAATTTTTTCATATTTCATTGAAAGCATTTTTGCTGCCAGAATAGCAGCATTTCTTGCTCCGGTTTTACCTATTGCAACAGTAGCTACAGGAACTCCTGTAGGCATTTGAACTATAGAATATAAAGAATCTCTTCCACCAAGATCTGAAGTTTTCATCGGTACACCAATAACAGGTATATTAGTTTTCGCCGCCAGTACTCCTGGCAAATGTGCCGCTTTTCCAGCCCCTGCAATAACAACTTCAACACCCCGATCTTTTGCCGTTTTTATCTTTTCAAGTGCAGCATCTGTTGTTCTATGTGCAGATAAGATATACATATTAAAATCAATATCAAACTTTTTTAAATATTCTGCCGTTAAACTCATCACCTTTAAATCAGAATCACTTCCCATGTAAATTTCCACAAGCTTTTTTTGGCTCATATTAAAATCCCTCCTTTTTCCTGATTATATAAAAAATATAAACACTAAACAAAAACATAATTAAACTTAAAATCTGGCCCATGGTTATTGGTTTTAAAATTAAATAACCCAGCTGTCTATCGGGCTCCCTAAACAATTCAACAATGATTCTAAATGTGGAATAACCCATTCCAAAATAAGGCCCCAAATATTTTAATTTTCGTGTTGATTTAAATATAATAAACAAAATTATAAACAATATTAATCCCTCTAAAAATGCTTCATAAAGCTGGGAAGGATGTCTTGGTAAGGGACCTGCCTCGGGAAATATTATTCCCCACTCTCCATTGGTTGGTTTACCCCATAATTCGCCATTTATAAAATTAGCTATTCTGCCAAAAAACAAACCCACTGGGGCAACTACTGCTAATGATCCATACAACTTCCATAAATTCTTATTGTATTTCTTAGAAAACAGATAAGTAAAAAACAGTATACCTATGAATCCCCCGTGAAAAGACATACCTCCATGCCATACCATAAATAACTCAAATGGTTTTTTCAGAAGAAGCTCAAACTGATAAAAAATCATGTAGAATATTCTACCACCTAACAGAACTCCCAGAAACAGATAAAAAATAAAATCATCGAGTTCTTTTTTGTTTAAATCAAGATAATTATTTTTTATTAAATAGTGAATCCAGATGAATGCTGCAATAAATCCCAGAATATAAGCAAGCGGATACCATCTAATGGCGATATTTTTATAAATATGTAAAATAACCGGATTGATATTATGTACCCATATCATCTAATAAACCTCTTTATATCTATTAATAGCAAACTATCTTCTAAAAACTACATTAAAATACTTTACCGTCCCATTATAATAGAATTTAGACTCCTTTAACTATATCATTTAGCATAAAAAAATCAATCATTTTTAATACTTTTTTTAAAACAATTCATCGAGTATTCTTCCAATTAAACTATTGGATATAAAAAAATATTTTTCCTTTATTGAAATTCTTTTATTTCTAAAAATAAAATATTTATCAAGATTATTTTTATCAAAAAATTTTCTAATTATTGAATATTCTTCTTTATTTAGAATGACACCTTCTTTCAGCCTTAACCCCATCATTATCCTGAAATATCTTTTCTGAACTTTTTTAATTTCTTTCTGAATACTCTTATACCCATTGTTTTTGTACTTATCATAAGAAGAGTAGTTTGTATAAAGTATATTATCATAATACCCGCTTGCTGAAACCCCCAAACCGATATATGGTTTAAACCTCCAGTATTTTAAGTTGTGTTTTGATTCAAATCCCTTTTTTGCATAATTAGAAATCTCATAATGATTATATCCATTTTCTTTTAATAATCTATTTATATAACTGTATGTTTTGGATTGAGCATCTTCATTGTCCAATTCAATTTTGTTATTTTCCAGCATTTTGAAAATTTTTGTATTCTTTTCCACTTTCAAATTATAAATTGAAATATGCTGCGGGTTAAATTCAATAAGTTTTCTTAATTCAGATTCAATTAATTTTATATCATTTTTTAATCCGAAAATTAAATCCAGTGAAAAATTATTAAATTCTTCTCTGTATTTTTTAATATTCTCCAAATCCCTTCTTCTATGAATTCTTCCAAGCTTTTCTAACTTATTATTGTCAAAAGATTGAAATCCAAATGAAAATCTGTTAATACCTGATTTTTGCATTTTCCTGATGTTTTCTATATTAAAATCAAAGGGATTAATTTCAATAGTAAACTCTTCTAAACCTGATACTTTAAAATTTTGTTTAATCCCGGAAACTATATTTTCTATTTCTTCTGGGTCCAACAAGGAGGGAGTTCCTCCGCCTATATAAACTGTATCAATCTTCTCATTTTCAAATTCTTTCATCTCTTTTTTCAGGGTTTTAATATAATCAGTTATTTTAAATTTTACTTTTGAAATCGGATAAGAAACGAAATTGCAGTAATTACATTTTTTAAAACATAAAGGAATATGTATATAAAGTCCTTTACCCATATAAATTTCAATATTTTTTAAGAAGATATAAATGATGACTGTCTGCACCAAAACATACGAAATCATCAGTTACTACTGGTCTGGTCCTATCTATGTGGTGCTTTATTTTATAGGTCCACCTGAGATTCTCATCATCAATATTATAGGCATACAAAGCGTAATCGTAACTCCCAAAGTAAACAGTATTATCAAATATCCTGGCCTCGCCATTTACTGCACCGCCCTTTCGGAATCTTATGTCATAATCTATCCATCTATTATTTGTTTTATATTCATTCATTATTTCACCAGTTTCAGAATTTAAGGCAATGAGATTTTTCTCGGTCCCAATAAATATTTTGTTATCATGATAAATAGGGGAAGATAACGACGTTTCAATCTTCTTTTTCCATATTATTTTCCAGTTTTTAATATCTAACTTATAAAGATAATCACTCTCAGCTGTAAAATAACAGTATTTATCTTCAAATAACAATTTTGACTTTATTGGGGGATCTGTTGCCAATTGATTTGAAAAATTTTTATATTCATCTTTTAATATATATTTATGTTCAATCTCACCATCTAAATTTAATTTGTATATTTTATTCTCCGAGCTGCCGTAAATAAATCCATTTTTAACAATCCATTTTTTTTCAATATACCCTATTTTCTTTTTAAACATTAATTTTTTTGTTTTTCTATCCCAAAGAAAAACATAACCCTCTTCATTTCCGGCTAAAATATAATTTTCATTTACAAAGACTTCAGCATAAACCCAGCTACCCGTATCATACTGCCACTTGATTTTGCCGTTTGAGGCATTAATTTCTGATACAAAATTATTATCACTACCAACATATATGTTTCCATTATAGTAAGAAGGAGAAGACAGGTTCTGATCAGAGCTTCCAAGAGAAACAGTTTTCCATACTTCTTTTCCATTGTTCGCATTTAGGGCTACAAGGTTTGCATAAAATTTCTTATTCTGAAGCTCCATCTCGATATCAGATCCAAAAGTATTTACTTTGGGAACTACATATTCCCCTTCCTGTTTTTCTCTATCAAGCTTTTTAACATCTATTCGCCATGTAACTATAATATTATAGTCGGATATATATAAAGGATCTGTCTGCACTTTTAAAGTTTCCCCAAGGTCATATTTCCATTTTAGTTCTCTTTTCTTTGAACAAGAAAATACGACCAATAAAATTACAATCAGTAAAATAACATATTTTTTACTACTCATCATCCACCTCGAGTATGGAAAGAAAAGCTTCCTGGGGGATATCTACAGAACCAACTTTTTTCATCCTCTTCTTTCCCTCTTTCTGTTTTTCAAGCAATTTTTTCTTTCTACTTACATCCCCTCCATAACACTTTGAAGTAACATTTTTTCTTAATGCTTTAACGGTAACTCTGCTTACTACTCTTTTTCCAATCGATGCCTGAATAGGTACTTTAAACAGCTGTCTCGGAATATGTTCTTTTAACTTTCTTGCCAGCTGCCTTCCTCTATAATGAGCGTCATCTCTATGTACAATTGTTGTTAAAGCATCAACCGGTTTTTTATTGACCAATATTGTTAATTTCACGAGATCAGATTCCTTGTATCCAATTAAGTCATAATCAAGAGAAGCATATCCCGAACTCACAGATTTCAATCTATCATAAAAATTAAATATTATCTGTCTCAGCGGAATATTAAATTTTATCAATACTCTGTCTGAACTCAAATATTCCATTCCTTTATGATCGGCATTTTTATCGGTACATAATTTCATGATTGGTCCAATATAATCATCGGGAGTAATTATTTCAGCTTTTACATAAGGTTCTTCAATCCTTTCAAGACGGGATTGATCCAGCTGTGCTGGATTGTGAATCTCCTTAACTTCACCATCTTCATAATAAGCCTTATAAACAACATTGGGAGTTGTTATAACAAGATCTATATCAAACTCCCTCTCCAATCTTTCCTGTGTAACTTCCATGTGTAAAAGCCCCAAAAATCCCACTCTAAATCCAAAACCTAAAGCCTCCGATGTATCAGGTTCGAATCTAATGGCCGCATCATTCAATGCAAGCTTATCCAATGCATCTCTTAGCTCGTTGTATCTATCATTATCCGTTGGATACATACCGCAGTAAACCATTGGAATCATTTCTCTATAACCCGGAAGGGGTTTATCAACAGGATTTTCGGCCGATGTAATAGTATCTCCAACTTTAGCTTTGGTAATATCTTTTATTCCTGCTGTAATATACCCAACATCTCCTGCTGTTAGTTTATCTACTTTTTTCATCTTCGGTTCAAAAATACCTATTTCATGCACTTCATATTTAGCCTGGCTTCCCATTAGTAATATTTTATCTTCCTTATTTATTTCTCCATCAATTATTCTCACATATAAAATTACCCCCTGGTAAGAATTATAATGTGAGTCAAAAATTAAAGCTTTTAAGGACTTTTTTTCATCTCCGGCGGGAGCCGGAATTCTTTCTATAATGGTATCCAGTATTTTTTCAATCCCAATACCTTCTTTAGCACTGGCAAGTAAAATCTCATCCTCCTCATATCCAAGTTCTTCATATATTTCCTGTTTTGTTTCTTCAATTTTAACGCCGGGAAGATCAATTTTGTTAATCACAGGAATTATTTTTACATCTGTTTCCATTGCAAGATACACATTTGCCATTGTTTGTGCCTGGATTCCCTGGGTTCCATCAATAATTAATAAAGCTCCTTCACAGGCTTTCAATGCCCTTGAAACCTCATATGAAAAATCCACATGTCCCGGAGTATCGATAAGATGAAGCTTGTGTCCCTTATACATTATTCTTATAGCCTGGGATTTAACCGTGATACCTCTTTCTCTTTCGATATCCATTGTATCTAAAAATTGATCCTGCATGTCTCTTTTTTCAATAGTATTTGTAAACTCAAGAATTCTATCAGCTAATGTTGATTTACCATGATCTATATGTGCAATAATTGAAAAGTTTCTAATTTTTTTATTATCCATATTTATCCTAAATTTCTATTTTAAGTCCAAAATTATTAACAAAAAATTGTTCATTTTCTATTATAAAACCATAGCTAAATTTGATATTATCGCTGTTGATGCCAAATCCAGCTGTGAATTTTTTATCCGCGGCACCTAAAAATAAAACATAATTATTTTTTTCATTTAAGTAAAAATCACAGCCGTAATTAAATTTATACTCCTCGTTATAATAATCTATTCTTGTTTTTAATTTCAAAAACCTGTAATTAAATCCTCCAAAAATTATAATATTTTTATTTTTGTAATCTTTAAGGGTTATGCCGGCATCAACTATATCTATATTATAGTATAAAAAAGGCGAGAAAAACACCCTGGTTTCCCTGGTACTGCCAATTTCTTTTAAATTATATCTTATCTGCATGCCTCCTTTAAATTTATTTAAACTATGAATATATGAAACTGAACCGGAATAATTGGAAGAATAGTAATAACCAAGATCTCTCCCCATTTCATCCCGCCATTCTATTTTGTTCCAGTCATAATAAAATAAATCAAAAGTAAAGTTTTTTATGCCGTAAACAAAATAATATATTTGAGCATTGGATTTTAAAAAGGAGGTTGAAAAATAAATATTTGAATTTCCTTTTAATGCCGGTGATATGTAATTAGCAGATAAATCAGAAGAAAACGTATTTCCACTTCCAAGTACTTCAGCAGAGAAAGGAAAATAGTTTTCACTCCAGTTAACATCTTTTCCATGCAAAAGAAATGTTATAAAAATAAAAAATATTATAAGGAAAATATATTTAGCGCTCTGCTTGTTAACAATATTAATCATATGAAGATATTTTTATCATTCTGGAGATTAATCCAATAATTGGAAACTCATAAATCTCTTTTTTTATATAAAGTATAATACCTATAAAGGATATTGAAAAATGTAAAAGAAAGTAGGCAAGTAAAAATAGTTCACCAACTTTTGGAATATACAGCAGCATGAAGCCAGCGGCAAAAAACAAAAACTGCATAACCCCCTGCTTTGAATGATGATATATAAATTTGTTTTTGTTTGAATAAATTAAAAAGGGAATAAATGAAAAAATTAATCCATAGCTTAAAAACCCCCACCACCATCCTGCATTTTCAATATCTTTGGTATTATACAAGTAATAATCTTTCTTATTCATTAGCTTTAAACAAGCTCCTTCCCCTGTCTAAAAGCTTTTAAATTTCCCTCTATGGTTTTAGGAGGCACCCTGTTTTCTATTGCTTTTTCCATGCTCCTATCAGAAATGCCCATGATTTTTGAGATGGCACCCAGCATTACCACATTAGCAAATTTAGCATTTCCTATATCCTTAGCTATCTTAAATGCATCAAATAAATAAATATTATCCTTAAACACTTCTTTTAATATTTTATCCGGATTCTTGGGATATTTAACATCAGAAAAATAAACCGAGTTAGGAATTATTTTCATGTTATTTACAACGAGCTTTCCGTTTTCTTTTAAAAATTTTGAAAATCTTATTGTCTCCAGAACTTCAAAGGAAAAGATAAGATCAGCAGATCCTTCTTCAATTAAAGGAGAATAGACTTTTTCTCCATACCTCAGATGGGAATTTACACTTCCACCTCTCTGACTCATTCCATGCACTTCTGCTTTTTTAACATCATAACCCTCATCTATTAAAGCATCTGATAAAATTTCGCTGGCAGTTAAAACTCCCTGCCCTCCAACACCGGTCAATAATATACTTTTTACCTCAGACATATCTGTTCCTCCTACTTAACCAATTTAATTGCATCTTGTGGACAAACCTGTGCACATACGGAGCAACCTGTACACATACTTTCAACGATTTTTGCCTTTGTTTCATCATCATTTTTAATAACTGCAGGACAGCCAACTTTTAAACACAGTCCACAATTGATACATTTATCTTCATCTACTCTATATGTTTTAATATCATACTCTCTTCTTCTAATTAACATACACGGTCTTTTTGTAATTATAACTGATACTTCCTCTTTATCTATCTCATTTGAAATTACCTCTTTTAATTCATTTAAATCATAGGAGTCAACAATTTTAACCCGTTCAACTCCAATTGCTTTTGCAAGTTTCTCGAAATCAACCTCTTTTGTTTCTTCCTCCATAAGAGTATAACCCGTTGATGGATTGTCCTGTCTTCCTGTCATTGCCGTAATCCTATTATCCAGTATTATTATTGTATTGGTCCCCTTATTATAAACAGCATCCATTAGTCCTGTAGTTCCAGAATGCAAGAAAGTTGAATCACCAATAACAGCTACAGATTTTCTTGAAAATTCCTTTCCAAGAGCTTTTTCAAGTCCTATATTAACTCCAATTGAAGCCCCCATTGCAATGGTAGAATCCATAGCATCAAGAGGTTTCTGAACACCAAGGGTATAGCATCCAATATCTCCTGTGACAACTGTATTTAGCTTATTTAAGGTATAGAAAACACCTCTGTGGGGGCATCCGGGGCATAATACCGGAGGCCTAATTGGTGTTTTAACATCTTCAAACTTATTTTCTTTTATCTCATTTTTATTTTTATTTACAGCATTTTTTATTATCTTAGGATTTAATTCCCCGCATCTTGGTATAATATCTTTACCTGTAACTTCAATGCCCTCTGCTTTGATCATCTCTTCCATAAAAGGCTCCAGTTCCTCTACTACATAAAGTTTTTCTACTTTTTCGGCAAATTCTTTAACTTTATTTATTGGAAAAGGAAAAGCCATCCCAAGTTTTAATACGGATGCTTCAGGGAAAACTTCCTTAACATATTGATAAGCTATACTGCTTGTTATTATACCAATACTTTTATCATTATATTCTGCTTTATTTATGTCAATATTTTCTGCTAAATCTTTTAATTTTTTTGTTCTTTCTTCAACTATTGGATGTCGTTTACGCCCGTTTGCAGGTACCATAACATATTTTGGTGGATTTTTTTCAAATCCCAGAAGATCGTTGTGTTCCTCCCTTTCTTTTAATTCAACAAGAGTTTTTGTGTGGGATATTCTCGTTGTTAATCTGAGCATAACAGGTGTGTCATATTCCTCACTGATTTTTAAAGCTCTGGCTACAAAATCTTTAGCTTCCTGGGAATCAGAAGGTTCCAAAAGAGGCATTTTAGCAAATTTTGCATAAAATCTATTATCCTGTTCATTTTGTGATGAATGCATACCAGGATCATCGGAGGATACTAGAACAAATCCCCCTTTTACACCGGAATATGTTAAAGTAAGAAGAGGATCCGCTGCAACATTTACACCAACATGCTTCATGGCTACTAATGTTCTGGCTCCTCCAAATGATGAACCAATACCTACTTCCAGAGCTACTTTCTCATTAGGAGACCATTGACTGTAAACATCTTCCCCGTATTGAGGCATGTTTTCCAGTATTTCAGTACTTGGAGTTCCCGGATAAGCAGTTGCTACATGTCCTCCTGCTTCATAAAATCCTCTTGCTACAGCTTCATTTCCGGATAATAATTTTTTCATAATGCCTCCCTAATTTTTATCATACTGTAATACTTTGAATTGTTATATTTTTCTTTTTCAAATTCTCTCTTTACATTAGAAACTATTTTTTCTTTATCTGTTTTTTCTGCGCTTATATATATCAAATATAGAATATTATCATAAAGCTCATATTTTTTGTTTATACTCTGTAAAACGGTTAATGCATCAGAGTATTTTTGCTGCTCAATCAGCAGATTTGCTAGCATATGTTTGATATAATCATTATCCTCAAGATTATCTTTTGCGATATTCAAATAATTTTTCGCTTTTTCATATTCATCTTTTTCGTAGTAATACTTTCCAAGCTTATATGAAAGTACTGCTCCATTTTTTGTACTCTTGAAATTATTAACCAAATCCCCTAGTAGTGTTATTTTTTCCTCTTTAACTTCTTCGACCCTTTCAATACCTAAATCTTCCATTGTTCTTGATATTTCGATTCCGGCCTTTTCGTTTTTCTGCTGTTGTTTATAATTATAATACCAGCTGCCCATAATAATCAATAATATAATAATAACTCCAGTTACAATTTTACCTGCATGGGGTATTGCCCATTGAACTGCTTTACTTACATATTTCATTACAGGATTTTCTTTTAACCTATGTCTCTCATCTGATTTCATAGAAACCTCCCTATATTACTTACACGTCTGGGAGGATTTGAACCTCCGCCCCCTGGTTTAGGAAACCAGTGCTCTCTCCAACTGAGCTACAGACGCAAATAAATTTTGACATAAAAAGTATAAGTATTTAGATGATTATGTCAACACAATTATCGCATAAAACCTTTATCTTATAATAAAAACTTCCTAATTATTTTTTTTTCTTTAATACTGCAATATATCCGGGTCCTACAATGGAATTAATAAACCTATCAATTTTCCAGTCTGTGTTTTTAATTATTTTCTTCATTTCCCCTTTGCTTACAAGTAAATATTCCATCCAGTTAGTCTTATATATTTTATATCTTGCCCTGACTCTTAACTGTCCAGCTAAACGACCATTTTCTCTATTTTTTTTATGATACCTTTTATGAAATTTGTTTGTAGTTTTATATGGATCCATAGTTTCCGCAATTATTACAGCTTCGGGATTTGAAACCTTGGATAATTTTTTTAAATATTCCCTTGCCTTTTTCTCATTTTTCATTAAACCAAAGTTATTACCCAGCATGAGAAAAGTATCAAATATACCTATTTTAGAGTCCAGTGAGTTTAAAGCTACTGGATAAATATTTTTCAATCCTCTTTTTTTGCAAATTTGAACAGATAACTGGGAGGTGTCTATACCTGCTACATCGTAATTTCTATCCTTTAATTCAAGCAAATGGCTTCCAGGTCCGCATCCAATATCCAGAACTTTTCCCTTTATGTATTTTATAATTTTTTTCTGTCTTTTTGGCCAAAATTGATAACCAGCAAAATAATCATAGGTGTCAACATCAATATAACCATCATCTCTTTCTATAACCAGTCCGTAAACATCTCTCTCTTTATATATATCCATAAAATAATGCCCAAAAGCATCTTTAATGTCGTTTATCATAAAAAACCTTTACTTTACAGTTTCTTATTATTTAAAATTTGAATTGTTTTTTTATCAAATTTTTTAAAGTATTTATTATAAGATTTTAAATTTTCAAGAGTATCTACAAAACTATTCCCAAGATATCCATCCTCGAAGGAAACTACAAATCCATTTTTGGCAAAACTAATTGCCTTGTCTGCAAACAGTACCGAATTAGAAGTTTTCATTGCACAGCTTCCTTTAGCCCCATCGCAGAAAACCCCCGCCGTAGAGGAAATATAATTTTGAAACGAATCAAAAAATAGGTCGAGTTTATTCTCGAGATAGAGGCTTCCTGCAATAACTCCAACGGCAGCCGCATAAACGCAGCCGCATATAGAGGAAACGGTCCCAAATTTTTCAGATATTATTCCTGCAATAAAACAGGATAATATTGCTGACTTTACCTTTTTGGCTTCAGAAACTTTAAGTTTTTGAGCTTTTTTTACTACAGGAATTACACTTGTCAAACCTTTATTCCCCGATTTGGCACAGCTCATAACCGGAATATCATCTCCATTCATTCTTGAATATACAGCACCTGCAACTCCATAATCTTCTGTAAAATTAATATATTTATCACCTTTTTCTGCAGCCTCTAAATTATAATTAATTCCCGTTTTGAATTTTTTTATAGCATCATTGTTGCTGGAATAAATCCTCTCTACCAAATCCTCCCAGTTATCATGATCAAACCATTCAGCAGGATACTGTAATTCTACTTCTTCTTTTTCAATCGGTTTTCTTCTATCAATTTCCTCATTAATGTATACCTTTATATTAGTATGTTCTTTTGTCGTTACTACTGATATCCTGTTATCAGGACTTTCTGCCTCTGTTTCAATATATAAATAAGGTTTTTCAACTATTTCAATATTAAAATCAACTTCTTCAAGGAATTTTTCAGCTTTTTCTATTTTTTCTTTTTTCATTTCTTTGAATATTTCCAGCTTAAGAGACGGTTCTGCAATTAGATAACCAAATAAATATGCCCATTTACTTCCTTTGTATCCTTTAGCATTCGGTATTCCCACAAGGTAGGCATTTTTATAAGTTAAACTATCAATTTTCACTACACATTTATTTACTTTATTTTTTAGATAATCTCCTGCTATACTGGCATTATAAGCAATTGCTGCAGGTTCTGTACAGCCCGAGGTAAAATCGATCAAATTGGAAAAAAATTCATTTATAGAATATTTTTTATCCATTTTTCCTCCCCTTACTATTATGTAAGTTTATTTTTACGAAATATAATTATAAAGTCAATAAAAAAACTCAGAAATAAACTTAATTAAAGAGAATTTTTAAAAAATACTAAAACCTAATATCTAATTGGAAATCTTTTATTAATAAATTTTTTAATGCTTAATTCTTAATTTTTAATTCTTAATTCTTAATTTTTAATTTTGAGCAAATAAATCTCACAATTTATTTGCTCAACATCCCCCATCTCCCGATATTTTCAAATCCAAGCCTTCTATATATAGATCCGGCATCGGGATTATCATAGAATAGGCATAATGTTTTTCCTTCATCAAGTAGGTCTTTACTTAATTTACTTAGAAGATAGGTTGCAAATCCTCTATTTCTATAACCGGGATGAGTTGCCACACCTACTATCATAGCAGATTTGGAATTTTCAGCTGCTGATGAAACTGTGGCTACAATATTATTTTTATATTTTAATTGATATACCCTTTTTGTATTTGATTTAATTTCATTTTTAAATGCTTTTCTTGAAGATTCAGAATCGTTAAACTCATCAACATGTTTAAATAAATTGAATTGATTTTTTTCTCCCTTCAGCAGGTTATCTTCTGTAATTTTTATTATTTCTGTATTTTGGGGTTTTTAAAGTTTTAAATATTTTGGAGAATCAAGTTTCGCAAAGTAATCACTATTTATTTCAGCATTTTTAAAATATGGTTTTAAATCCTCCATTAGTTCTAATTTTCCCGAAACTGCCTCATAATTATATTCACATATTATTGCTGCTACTTCTTCTTGGGCAAAATTATTTTCTGCCGAATAAACAATAAAAAAACTATAGAATTTAACAAAAACGGCTTTAAAATTATTATTACTATCAAACTCTCCCCAGATTGTTTGGAAATCACTCTCATAACCATAATTTTCGATATCACCTATTATAAAAAGATTAATTTCTGGTTCCTTCAAAACATATCTCATTAATTTTTTATTGTCTTTTTGTGTTAATTTACGAATCACATTAACTTCCTCTTTAAAAATAAAAAGTATTGAAAATAAACCTTTTTTCAAACCACAATCTCAATATCTTTTCCTTTTTTGAATCTTGACTCTCAAACTTGAACCTGTTTTTCACTTCCTCCAGATTATATGCACCATAAAGCAGTGCTGTTATAGCTTGAATATCTGCATTTATATGATAATCTTCATCGGTTTTTTCAATCAGTAGTTTTTTCCCATTGCCTTCAATTTTATATACGTTACTATTCCAGCTGCAGTTTGGGTCTTCAATTTTAATATTTACTTCTCCTTCAGCGTTAGCAGGAATATTTTTAAGCGCTTTTTCTACATCAATAATTCTTACCATCCACGGTACATCATCTACAGATATATCTATCTTAATGTTATTTTTTACCCATGAATAAAAATTTAAACCATATGGAAGTAAAAATTTGATTTTTTTTATTTGATCCAGATGCTTGGCAAAATATTTTAAAAGCATCCCCCTGGAAACACTATCTTCCCAGTACATCTCTTTGACATCAATTTTTCCCGTATCAAACATTTCCTGAAATCCCTTTTTAGTATATCTTGCCCCTGCGGCAATATCACCATCCCTTTCAATAAATATAAACATGTTATTCTTCATCATTTTTTTCCATATCCCTTTTATTTTTCTACTGTATAGAATAAGTCCATGATATTTATCAGGAGCAACTTTTTCCATCAATTTTAAAAAGTCTTTTTCCGCCTTTCTACTCTCCTTACGGATTTCTTTCCATTTACCTTCAGGATCAATATTTTTATAATGCTTGAAACTCTGAAGATCGAATTCTACCCTCATATTGTTGTTTGTAGAAACATATTGATATTTTTCATAAAAGGTTTCTTTAAAGGGAAGAAGCATACTAACACACTGTTTATTTGCATTCATAACATCAAAAGCTTTTTTCATAAGAGACGAAACAAATCCTCTGTTTCTAAATTCTGGATATGTCGCTACTCCTCCTATTCCTCCCATGTTTTTAATTGAACCCCTTATTATTTGTTCAAAATCATGGAGCACTAACCCCGAGGCAAGTTTTTTATTTTCAAAAACTCCCAGTACTTCTGCATTCTCAAACCAGGAAAGCTCATCATCCTTAATTTTCTCATCTTTCCATTCCCCAAAAGCATAATTTAACATCTTTTTGAATTTTTTACGATTATTTGTATCCATAATTTTTTTTATTTTCATTTGAACTCCTTTCACCATCCAGTTTATTCTATATTATTTATCAAAATTTTTAAATTCAAAACTTTTATTTTTCTTTTTTAAAAATTGTCTTCATTACAATAATAAATGTTATTAATAGTACAGTAACAAGAATGCTTCCCTCAGCACCAAATTTGCTTCCTGTTAAAAATTTATTTTTTGATATCATATTTATTTCAATTATGGAAGAAAAGCCCATTAATCCGCTTATATTCATTCCAAAAAAAGAACCCTGGAAAAAATTCCAGCTAAAATGAAAAAAGATGGGAAACCAGAGACTTTTTTTGTTAATATAATAAAGCCCTACTAAAAATCCGAATAGAAACAGATTAATAAACCCCAGAATAGTTGTATTTGGATTTGAAGCATGAACCAGGGAAAATAAAATTGAAACTATAACAATTGATATATATTTATTAAATGATTTGCTCAAATTATTTAATATGTATCCCCTATAAACCAGTTCTTCTATAATAGCAACATACATCCAGAAAATAAATGCAAAAAATAGTCCTTTAATATTCAGTGATACTTCCTGAACAGCTAAATAATTAAATCCCCAAAAAAAGATAAAAACAATAAAAATGAAAATAAAGCCACCTAGCACTCCCAGAAAAGAATTTTTAATTGCACTATCTCTACATAATCCAAGATCGCTAAACTTTTCTTTGCTCACATATCCTGCAAATAAGAATGTTAAGATTAAAACAAAAATTAAATCAAAAGATTTTATTATATAGTACCTTGCTAATATAAAATCATTTAATCCGGCAAGTTTCAGAATAAAACTACCTACAAAAAAAGTCAAAGTTCCGCCGATAAATATATATACCAAAAGATAGTACAAAGAACTCTGCCAGCCTTTTATTTTCTCAAACATTTCATCCCCTTTTTTTAAAAAACAACTTTAGTTCAAACATTTCTTTATTATTTGACAGTTTAAAATAAGTTTTTGTTTCAATTTTTTTAATTTAATTATTCATATGGATTTTTTTTATCAGAGATATCTGTAATCAATATTTTTTTAAGATATTGGGATTTTTTACAGAAATATTTGCACAACTGCAGTCAAAATAATCGCTAATGTGGGTATGATCATAAGCTTATAAACAGGTTTGTAATTAGATTCAAAATACTCCTTGGTAAGAGCAAAACACAGATGGAGAGGGGATATCAAATATCCCATAAAAATAGATGTATATAGCAGTGCTATAAACGGTCCTAAATTGGATTGGGGGATCATAGGTTTAAATACAGGTATTAAAATACCCAGACCAGCCGATGTCATTCCAGATAAATAGCCTGTTATATATCCCATTATTATTATTAGAACAAAAAGCGGCAAATGGGTTTGCTTAAATATTATTGATATGTCTGAAACTGCACCGGTCTCTTTTAACATAGATTTAAAAAACATAATCCCAATAATTAACATACCCATTTTATAATTAATTCCTTTAAAAACAAAATCTCTTAGGCGTTTAAAATACAGGTTTATTTTTCTTTCAACTTTTTTCATATTTTTTCCAAGAGCAATTACTACTCCAACAATTATGGAAATTATAAAGGGAATTTTTAAAATCAATGCCATGAAAATTATTATAAAAATTGGTAGAAAACTAAAACCAAATTGAATAATATTTTTATTTAGTTTTATACTTTTCTTTTTTGTCTTATTTTTCTGGGTGTTGTCTTTACTGAAAAATACAAAATAACCTACAATGGACCCTACAAGCATCATTGGAAAATTGTATTTAATAATATAAAATTTACTAACATTAAATAATTCACTTGTTAAAATAATTGAACCTACAAGAGGATAAATAAATATGAAAATATGCCGGTAAAAAAGATTTACAGTCGTTTTTTTATAATCCTTTAAATTTATTCTATCGCCGCTTTCTTCAATCATTGGAGCAGACAAAATAGCTCCACCCGGTATGGAAAGAGTCCCTATAAGAGCAGGAATGACCATCGTTAGAACTCTTGTATTTTTAATAATTTCAATCAGGGATTTTATCATCCGGTCAAAATCACCGGTTTCTTTTAACAGATATCCCAGCCCGCTTATTAATAATATGATAAAAAACAATTTGATGGTTAAGGTATCCTTAATTGAATCCAAAAATACATTAAATATTTCATGATATGATAATGAAAAAAATCCGATAACTGTAGTTCCTGTTATAATTGAAATCCACATATCCAGTTTAATTTTTTTTGAATTTAATAAAAGAATTAATGAAAAACCTATTATAAGTCCAACTATATTTAGATTCATAATTAAGCTCCCAATTTTATTTCTGTTTGCGTAATAATTATAGATAAAAATATATCTTTGACAAGAAAAATATAAACAGCTATATATTAAACTATATTGCTTTTATAAAGGGATCTATTTAATAAATTGCATATAATTTATAACTGCTCTTTTATGAGTAAGACAGCTTTACTTTCTCCTATAATCCAAAAGAAACAACAATTATAGCTCTATAAAGTTTAAAATTATTGCCTATATCCTATCCAGGATAAAATCGGGAAGCAGGTTTATAAGCCAGGCAATTAATCTCCATCTCTTTGGTATATATACTCTTTTTTTCTTCTTAATTATTGCTTTATAAATTTGATTTACAGCCTTAGCTACAGAAACCTTCCAGAAAACATGCTCGCCCTGAGCCATTTTTGTATCCACAAATCCAGGCATAATATCAGTAATTTCTATATTAAGATTATCATGTATTGTTTTGTTTCTTATCCCATCAAGATATTTAGAAATATAGGTCTTTGAAGCGCTGTAGGCCGGTGAATATCTATTTCCGAACAGTGCTGCAATGGAAGATATTCCCACAATATGTCCACTCTGTTGTTTTCTAAAGTAGTGATAAACAACATTTAACAATGAAGTAAAACCCAATATATTTGTTTGTATAGAAATTTCCTCTTTCTGCCAGTCAAGTTCGTGATTTATATTACCCGCCCCTGCATTTAATACCACTATATCTACATTTTTCATTTCTTTCAGTAACTCTTTCATCCTGGACATCGCTTTTTGAGTTTCAGTTACATCTATTTGCTTAACATATCCTCTGGTGGGAATATCCTCCGCAATCTCTTTTAACAAATTAATTCTTCTTGCAACCAGACCAACTCTATAACCATTTTGGGAAAATTTATAGGCCAGACCCTTTCCAATACCTGAAGAAGCACCTATTATAACAACACTTTTAGAATCCATTTCTATCCCCATAATTTTAAAACATTATTTTTCATCCAGCATTTTTACATAGATTTCTTTATATAATGAATCTCTTTTTATTAAATCACAATGAGAACCTTTTTCAACGATTTTTCCCCTTTCCATTATAACTATTTTATCCACAATTTCAGCAGTTTTGGGTCTATGGGTAACCAGAATTAAAGTCTGTTCCGGAATAGTATGGAACAGATCTTTCCATAAATTCATTTCTGTTTCAGCATCGAGTGCCGAGGTAATATCATCGAGGATAAGAATGGGTGGTTTTCTGTAAAGAGCTCTTGCTAGAGCCAATCTCTGCTTCTGTCCACCTGAAAGAGTATTTCCTTTTGGACCTATTTTTTCTTCAAATCCAAGACCAAATTTTTCAAGTTCTCCTTTAAACTGAGAGGTATTTATAGCATAATCAAAACTGGTTTCATCCAGTGATTCACCCATCAAAATATTATTTTTTATTGTATCTGAAAACACAATGGGCTCCTGGGGGGCATAACCAATATTTTTTCTGAATGATTTTATATTTCCCCCGCTGATATCTTTACCATCAATATAAATTTTTCCTTCTGTAGGCTTTATAATTCCGCTTAACAGAAGGGTTAAAAAGCTTTTTCCTGAACCTATTTTGCCCATTAAAGCTATTTTCTCACCCTTTTCGATTTCTAAATTAATATTTTTAAGTATCTCTTTTTCTCCATATTTAAAAGTTACATTTTTAAAAACTATATTCTCATTAAAGGATATTTTTTCGGCTCTGTTTAAATATTCCATTTTTATATCTTCAAGCTTCTCAATTCTTTTACTTGAAACCGAAGCCCTTTTCCCCCTCACAAAAAGAGTTCCGATATCGAGCATGGGGTGTATTAAATTTTTAATATAACCCAAAAAAGCAACAAGAGTACCCAGTGTTATTTCTCCTGAAATTACCTTATAACCTCCCACAAATATTACTATTATTGTTGTTATATGAGGAAGTGACTGATAGAACACCATCGTTCCTCTATCCAGTTTAACCACCCGCATTTCATGTTCTTTTCTTTTTTTAACAAGTTTATAGAAATAATCCTTTAGATTTTCTTCCCTGTTATAACCTTTAATAATTGATACCCCGTTTATCGATGAATTTATGTAATCATTAACTTCAGAAATAGATGTCTGTAATTTGCTGTATGCTCTATGTAGAACAGTTCTAAAAACCAGCATGAAAACAACAACAAAAATTAAAGTTGACACCGAAAACAAAGTCAAAAAAGGAGAGAGGGTTAACATATAAAAAATGCTTAATCCAAAAATAAGTATAGCATCCAGACCGCGAAAAATACCGGAGGATAAAAACCATGTCAGTTTTTCCGTGTCATCGGATAATCTTGTAACTATTTCACCTATATTAATATGCTGGAATTTCAGCTTTCCCGCTTTCAATAATTTATTAAAAGCTCTACTTCTAACATTCCACTGAAATTTAAAATTCATCATTGCCCGATTACTCTGAAAATACGAATAAAGTAAAAACCTACCTATGCTCAAAATCACAATCATATAGATATAATCATCAATTTGTGAAATTGGTGATTTGTCTTTTAACAGATCTACAATAAATTTGAAAAAATAAGGAATGGATGTTCTTAAAATTGCTGATAATACTGTAATAAAAAGTAAAAAAATAAATCTCTTTTTATAAGGTTTCCACTCTTTTTTTATTCTCTCGACAAAACTCATTTTAATCCTCTAACTTCTCTACAAACTGATTCTGGCACAGATTATAATAATAACCCTCTTTTTTATACAGTTCCCTGTGATTTCCAATTTCTAATATTTTCCCCTCATGAAGAACAATTATTTTATCAGCATCAAGGATTGTATTTAATCTATGAGCAATAATTATTGATGTTTTATCCTTAAGCAAAATATTCATTGCTTTATCAATCTTTTTTTCAGTATGAGGATCAATAGATGAAGTTGCTTCATCCAGCAAAACAAGGTCTGCTTCTTTTACCATAGCTCTTGCAATAGAAAGAAGCTGTTTTTCTCCAACAGACAAATTACTTCCTTCTTCCCTTAAATAAGTGTCATACCCCCTGGGTAGATTTTCAATAAAACCATCTATCTTTATGGCTTTACAGATTTTTTTAATATAATTTTTGGTAATTGAATTATCAAACAACCTTATATTATCGATTACTGTTGCAGGAAAAAGATAAAAATCCTGTTCAATTAGGGATATATCCTTTCTTAACGACTTAATCTTTATATCCCGAATGTTAGTACCATCTATTAAAACTCTTCCTTTATCTACATCATAAAATCTCAACAAAAGTTTAATTAAAGTGCTTTTACCAGAACCGGTTTCACCAACTATAGCCCACTTTTCTCCTTTTGGAATTTTAAAACTTATATTCTTCAATACTGGCTCATCTACCTTGTAGGAAAAATTTACATTTTCAAACTCAATTGAATTTAGGATTTTTTCTATCTCTTCATTGCCACTTTTTATTTTTGATTCCTTAGAATGCATCTTATATATTCTTGAAAACGAAGCAATTGCCCTTTGAATTTGAGATATTTGCTCTGATATTTGAATTAAGGGAAAAAAGAACTGTCTAACATACTCTATAAACATAACTATAGCCCCGTAGGTAAGAATACCCTTTACAATCATTGGTGCCCCTACTTTAAAAATTATTGCTATAACCAGGTTGGTTAAAAGCATTATAAAATTAAAAAAAACAATCCATACAATTTCAATATTGCGTTCCAGTTTAAATTTATTTTCATTATCACTGTCATATTTATCAAAATATAACTTTTCCCTATTAAACACCTTTAAGACATCAAGACCTCGTAGATACTCAGTTGTTTTGGACATAATTTCTGCCATAATTTTTCTAACTTTTTTAAATTTTGGATATACAAATTTCTGTAAAAGATAAAGCAGAAACACAACCAGAGGTAATGGTGCAATAACTATCAGAGTAAGCAACTTATTTTCACTGCCCATTAGGAAAATCATTCCCAGAAACATAAGAAAGCTCTGAACAATAGCAACAAGAGCATATGTAAAGAAAAACCTTACCTTTTCTGCATCCCTTTCTATTCTGGAAACAAGATTGCCTGCGGAATATTTGGTAAACTGATGATAATCCCAGTTTAAAACTTTATAAAAGGAAGTGGTTTTCAATTTAATTAATATATCCTGTCCCAAATTTTCAAGCACTATAGCCATAAAATAAAGAGAAAAAATATAAAACAAAAATGCTGTTAGATAAACTAATCCAAAATGAATAAGCTGATTCTCATCCGATACATCCACTCCCCTATCAATTGCTTCCATTAATATCTTGGGAAGCAGAACATTAAGAAATGACCCCAGTATAAGCAAAATGAATCCCAGAGCAAAACGCCATTTAAATGGAGAAATATAATTTTTAAACAGATATTTTATCATGCCGGATAATTATATTCGTATCGCGAAATATGTCAAGGGATTAATTTTTATATTTGAAATATTTTTCTACTTTTTTCATTTAAAAGAGTTTTGTTGTGTTATAATCAATTTCTGTAATTGAAAATTTTGCATATCTACTTTTTTTATCATTTTTTTCCCAGTAAGCTTCTATTTGTGTGGGGATCATCATATTGTTAATCCTTTTGTAATTTGATACAATTCCACCCCATGTCTTAATTTTTTCTCCATCATATCTTTTGCTTTTGAATTCTGTAATTTGGTTTTTATCATTGAAAAACACCTTGCATTCAGGGGCATTACCATTATTCTTATAAATTAACTTTGCCGAACTTTGATCAATATATTCCCACTTAATGTTTCTGGAGGGTAATAAAGCAGTGGGAAACAAAACAGCTTCCGTTAACCATCTCATGAACTCGGCTTCATTCATCTTATCTGATTTTAAATCAATTACTTTGAAGATAGAAAAGGCCTTTGCCATTAATCTGCCCTCTCCATCAATGTAACTATCTATCGCAGAAGCAAAACGAATATCCCCCTTCCAGACAAATCCTGGGGGTTCAGATGTGTAATACTGCCTTCCCTTTATAGGAACCCATCCCTTATCTTTTCCCATTTTAAACTCACCTTCATGCTTCATTCTTACAGAACTAATATAATGGATACCATCTGTTAGAGAATATCTAAAATATTTTCGTACAGGCCCGGGTAGACTTTTTAGATTCTCAAAATTAACTTTTTGATTTGATATATCCTCAGACAATTCAAACAGTTTTTCTACTTTGGTATAAAAATATTTATTAAACTTATATTTAAAAAAAAATCTAATTATCATAAATAAAAAAAGAATTATGAATAAAATTAAAAGTATATTTTTTATCATGATTGCCCTCACAATATTAGCTACTTAGAAAGATAAGTTTCTTCTGTTATCAAAATTTTTTTTCTTCTTACAGCTTTAGGAGCTACAAATTAATTCGCAATCGATGCATTTTTTTAGTTCAATTTATTTGCTAAATTTTTAATATTTTCTTCCTTAATCAGGGATTTATTTTCCTTAATTTTGGCTATTGATTTAACTAGCATTTTTTCCAGAAAATTCATTTTATCAAAATTGTATTCATATCCCATATATGCTTTATCTACAGCATGCTCCAAAACTTCACTAATAAAAGATTTTTCAAAATATTTATCAATTTCAGCCTCAGAACCGCAGCAAATAAATAAACCTATTTTTTTCTTGAGCAACAAATCTTTATAATCTTCACAAAATTTACTTATTTCTTTTTGAATTTTACCCGCATAAATTGATCCGCCAATTGCGATTGAATTAAATTCATTTAAAATATCTGGATTGAAGTTTTGTTTTTTAATATTTATGAGATGATATTTCTTCCGGTAGTAATTAGCCAGCCTGTTAGCAACTTTTTCGGTACAGCCATATTTGGTTGAATAGATAATTAAAAGGCTCATATTTATAATCTCCTAATTTAATTGTTAAGAATATTAATATTCCAATAATTTTATTTTATCCTAATATTTTTTTTTAGCAAGTATGTTTTAATATCTGTTTTCTGAATTCTGTTGCCCGGTATATGCTTTTTGTTTTGATTAAAGAGGAAATCAAAAATTTTAATATAAAAAGAGGACGTCAAAATACAGGATTTTGACGCCCTAATTTTTCAAACTCAATATTTTAATAAGGAGTTTCGTAATAATCAACTTCAATTGGTGTTTTCTTTAAATTTTTTAAATGTTTTTTGGATAGATATTTTCTATGTATATATACTTCTTCAACATATTTATCTATCCAGCCATCATACATATAATAAATACCGTTATCTCCTGCATCCTCTCCCCAGGAGTTTTCAACTTTCCATTTTATAACTTCTTCATTTTTCTCATCCAACCCCAGTACAGTCATTAGGTGATTCGAAAAGATAAGACCCATCAATCCTTCTGCTGTTTTACTTCTCTTAAGGTCCAAATCATATATTTTTTCATAATTGTAAACTTCAGGATGCATTACTCCAGTATCATTATGCATATCAAAATTAGCATTTGCAGCAAAAGCTACGGGTAGATCATCCTTAATTGATTTTTTCATCATCTTTTTTATTTCATTCAAATTCATATTATATCTAATAATATTTCCCATCTCGTCTTTTACAAGATCTGTTCCCACTAATTTGTACGGCTGGTTCATTTTTCTCGAAGGAATATATGTTACGGTGACAATTTTATCCAGGTCCTCATAAACATATTTTTCTGCAAAGGAATAAGGGGTATGCTTTTCTTCAACCCATTCAGTTTTATCCTTATTACCCTCAGAATCCTTATTTTTGCTGCCTTCATCTTTCTTTTTGGATTTATCTTTTTCCTTATATGCAAAAGTAAACTCCTCAGGTGGAGTTCCAAGATGAAGGACAAGAATTTTATAAACTCCTTTTAAAAACTCCGTTTTCATCTCTCTCATATCTTCCTTATCTTTTGTTTCTTCATATTTATCGATCATTTTAGATGCAGAAATTAAAACATATCTGTTTAATATTTTATTCATCCCACGGGAATTTTCGGTACTCTTTGTATCAATCATCTGGCTGTCCGGAACAATTCCATATTTTTTAATTATACCCCTAACCCAGCTGTAGTATCCCCCATCTTCAATTGGTTCATCAATCAGTTCCTGAAACTGATAGCTCCTTATTCCATAGTCTATAAAATCTATTACCTTTTCAAAAAAATAATTTGCCTTTTCCAGTTTGCTGTAAAAATAGATATATTTTGAGAAAACTCAAAATCTTTCTTCCCGGTTTTCTCAATAACAAAAGGTCTAATAGAATTTAAAGCACCAAATATCCAGCATCTACCGGTATATTCCTGATTTGTTATATTTCCGGATTTTATCTCATGGGAGAACCTATCATTGTGCTTTCTAAAAATATCAGGATTGATTGCCATGGTCCAAACTGAATTTTCAAAAAAAGTATCCTGAATCAGTTTGTCCTTTCCTGTAGCTTTATACTTCGTAATATCTTCAAGCATCTCTTTAGAGATACTTTTATCAGCTGCAGCCAAACTAACCGTCAAAATTAACACAAAAAAAATAATAACTGATAATTTTTTCATTTAACTCACCCCGTATTATTGGTTTTAAATTTAAATTATATTTCTTTATACGAACATTTTCACTCCGAATAATTATAGAGAAATTTTTAATTATCTCAAATATTTTCTTAAAAATTCCTAACATATTTAGCAGTTTATAAAACCAGCAACTAATAAATCAAAATCTTCTAACTTTTTATATAGATTATAGTAGATATTATTTGACTGATAGTTCAGGAAAACATGAATATTATTTATAAATGCTTTTAGATAAGAGTTAAAATAAGATAAATTATAAAACTTCCTTAAGCAGTCTTTAAACTATCTCTAAAATTTCAGCTACAATTTTGGATAGCTTTCTAAGTGTAAAGGGTTTTTTAAGAAATTTTATCTTGTAATTTTCTCCCAAACTGTTCATTTTATCCTCTTTTCTGGACCCCGAAGTAAGAATAACTTTTACATCTTTATCAATTTCTTTCAGTTTTTGAAAAACCTCTTTTCCGGTCATTATCGGCATTCCATAATCGAGAAGAATACAATTGATTCTTTCTTTATTTGCTCTATAAATATCTAAGCATTCCTTTCCATCTTTCGCCTTTATAACATTATAATTACATTCCTTTAATATTGAACCAGCTACTTCTCTCATAATACTCTCATCATCCACAACAAGCACCGTACCTTCCCCCATTACAATACTTTCCTTTTCAATTTTACTCTTATCAAAAGGTTTTTCCATAACGGGTAAATAAACATTAAAAGAAGTTCCTTCATCAATTTCCGAATAAATTTCAATAAATCCATTATGCTGGGAGATTATATTATATACCATAGTCAGCCCCAGACCTGTACCTCCCATCTTCTCTTTACTGGTAAAGAAAGGCTCAAATATTTTATTTTGAGTTTCTGCATCCATCCCAACACCATTATCAGAAACTGAAACAATACAGTAATGTGAATCCACTTCGGCTTTTGGATGATATTTAACAAAGTATTTATCCGATTCTATTAACTCAACTTCTATACTTAAGGTACCCCCATAATCATCTTCATTGCCTTTCATTATGGTCATGGCATGTTCACTATTTATACAAATATTCAAAATAGCCTGCTCTATTTGTGTACTATCAGCATTTATCAAAATCCGATTCTTTGAAAGTTTTTGTTCAATATTTATTTTTTTATTGAATGAATTAGTGCATATTCCAACAACATTTTCAATTATTTCATTTATATCAACAGGTAGAAATTTCATTTCCTTTTTCCTGGCCAGTGTCAGTAATTTATTAATAAGATCTTCTGCCCTGCGGGATATATTTATCATGGATTTTACTCTATCCCCTAACTCGTCCCGGGAAATATTCTTTTCATTTTCTATTTTATATTCCAGTATAGATAATATGCCGACAATACCTCCAAGAATATTATTTAAATCATGGGCAAATCCGCTGGCTAAATTTCCAACCGTTTCCATTTTTTGAATCTGCTTAAGTTCCATATCTTTATTATGCATTTCTGTCACATCATCGGCTCTAATTAACATTTCGCAGTAAGATTCATTTTTTACCGGAAATAAATTTATATCAAAATATTTAATCTCTTCATTTCCAAACCTTTCTCTGGAAAAAGAAAATGTTTTATTATTTTCAATAACATCATCAATATACTTCAAATATCTTTTAAACATAGGAATAATACTGCCAATTTTTGCCCCCTTCACTTTTTCGGATTTTATACCTGTATAGGAAGTTACAGCTTTATTCCATCTTTTAATTTCACCTTTTTTATTAATTGAAATTAGCAGGGAAGGCATTGAATCTATTATCCCTGAAAGATAATTTTTAAATAATCTTATTTCATCTCTCTGTTTTTCTATCCGGCCAAAATTGTTTTTTATATTATCAGCCATTTTATTAAATGTAGATGCCAGCATCTTAAACTCATCCTCGGTATCAATCTCTACTCTGGTATTATAGTTATTTTTTGAAATTTCTTCGGTAAAAGCCAGTATCTTATTTTTTGAGTTATTTATATTATTAGCAATTTTCAATGCAAGGGTAATTCCAAGCGCCATAGCAGCTACAAAAATAAATAATAAAAATAATATAAAGTTGGTAAGGGAATTTTTAATAATGGAATTATCAATTGCTGCATATATTAAATATCTTGTCTGTTGATCGGCTTTTACGGGTATTTCTATTAAATCATATTTTATATTACCCAATCTCAACTTTTTAAAATTTTTCAATAAGTTTTCTCTTTTTATTTCTCCAAAAGAACTTGTAACAACATCCTTTTCATCCATAAAAATAAGGTGTGTTCCGGCAAGATTTTTAATTTTTAACATAAATTCGTTATTAATCTCATACTCCACAGTTATAGTTCCTACAGCAAGATTTTTATCTGTTGAATGATAAATAGGTGAAGTAGTAAAAAAAAGATATTTATTATTGATTCTATCAATAGCAAATATTCTATTTCCAGCTATTGCTTTTTTAAAATATTTACTTTTATCCATTATATTAAATTTCTCGGGATAATATCCCTGTGCTATAATTTTTCCATTTTTGTTATGGATTATTATATTTCCTACATTCAACTCAACCATTAATGATTTAAAATAATTTAACAGAACACCTGTGTCATTATAATAAACAGCCCTTTGAATTAAGGAATTCTCCGAAATCGTTGCTGAATACCTTATAGTCTGTAATTTATACTGATTTAAAGCGTTATAAACATTACCTGTTAAATTAATGTTGGATCTGTTAATTACTTTAAAAACTCTATTACTGTAGATGATAACTGCAATCAGCAAGGTTACTATTAATGGAATTAATATTGCAAGTATAATCAGACTAATTTTTCTTTTTAAATTCATTTTTGAGATGATTTTATTTAAATTAAACATTACCGGTTCCTTGAGAGTAATTGAGAAGCTTCTTTGACTATTTTATAGTAATCGTAATCTTTTACTATAAATCCATCAAACGGAAAATACTCATTATCAAGTATTTTTTCATTATCAGAATTGACAGTTTCATGATTGATCGATATTAATATATTCCTCAATCTGATAATGAAATCATCCGGCAGACTGCTGCTTGCTGCCCATGCATCCAGGGGTATTGGCTCTGTTGTTTCAATTATTTTGAATACATCGCCATATTTTTTCCTTCCAAGGTAATAACTTCCATCCCATGTTGCTCCAGCATCTACAATATTTGAAGCAACTGCTTCAATTACTTTTGTATGATTTCCTAGAAAATATACTTCATCAAAAAAACTGTAAGGGTCAATATTCATTTTTTTAAACAGCAGCATTGGAAAGAGATATCCGCTTGTTGATATTTTATCTACAAAAGCAAAAGTTTTACCTTTTAAATCAAAAACACTATTTATATCAGATTCCTTCTTTACAATGATATATCCCAAATAATGGTCACGTATTGTTTTATTAAATTTTCTTTTTGTTGTAGCAATATATTTTAATCTGTCAGGAATTTGATTTACGGCATCAACATAGGCAAAGGGGGAAAAAGCTGCTATATCAATATTTTCTTTTTTAAATTCTTCTTTTAAAGAATCATAATCCTTAGAAACATTTAAAACAAATTTTTTTCCTGTTTTGTCGCTTAAATATTTTAACAGTGGAATAAAGCCTTTTTGATGCTCTTTTAAAGATTGCCATGGAGTAATACCAAAGTTTATTAAATTCCTGGACTTATTTATCTCAGTTTTTGAAAGTGAAATAACTTCTTCTCCCTGAAAAACATATTTCACAGAATCGGAATTGTTTTTTCCACATGAAATTAAAATAAAAAAAAACAAAGAATAAAATAATAGCTTTTTCATCTATCCTTCCAAATAATACTTACTATTATAATATTATACCATTTTCTTCTTTTTCAAGTATATAAAGAATTATATCGATATAATATTATCTAATAAAATATTTATAAGATTTATTATGGCTTATTTACCTTTTATTTAATATATTCTATATTGACAATATATAACTATTCATATATTTCTTTTATATTATTATGATTTATGTTTAATCAGGATAATGAATATTTGTTAATTGTCTTTATTTAATATCCTCCAGAGTATGTTTTTGAAAGATATAATTTCTATAAGTTTTGTGTTTTTTGCAGACTAGAATCACTTCACTATAATTTTTATTATATTTTTTCCCAAAATATTCAGAACTATCTTCGATATGAATTATGATATATTTTTCAATTATTCCAAGAACATTAATAAATCCCTTAAAGGAATTTGTTTTTTTAACAAATGCTAAAGAAGCAGCCGTCATATCACCATTAATTGTAAAATTACCCCCGCCAACAAACCAGTGAATTTATAACAATTAAGAGCTAGATCTGTATTTAATTATATATATCTGCTTCAAATTTCTATTAAATATTTTTATTCTGTAAGGAACAGACCAGTAGAAAAAATATATTATATGGCTTAATTAAAATTGGACTTTATTTTAGATTTTTAAAATATCTTCTATATCCTTCAGAAATTTTTCAGGTTTCTTAAACATCATAAAAAAACCGGAATTGGGATAATAATATATGTTGTTATCATCTACATCTTTAAACCCGTGCTGTTTTTTTACAAATTCCAGATGTTTTTTATCATCGACAAATGTCTTAGAATAAAATAGATAAATATTTTTATTGTCAAAATTTTTAGCAATCTTTAAAAAATCATTTTCAATCATGCTCTTTGTATAATTATAAAAGGTATATTTGTTTGTTTTTAGAGCCCTGCTTTTAATTTTATCCTTCAATTCTTCATCACTACTTTTTTCATTAAAATATTCTTCTATGGCCCTTTCAAAATTATTTTCAATATACTTCAAATAAATATCATCCATAAAAGCTAAATTTCTTCTTTTTACAGGCGTATCCAGCAAAATTAATTTTTTAACAAAATTGATATTGATATTTTTCATATCAAGCGCAATTAATCCACCCAGCCCGTGAGCCACAATATCAACTTCATCAATATCATTATCTATTAATAAATTCAAAATCTCTCCCGCAGTTTGCTTTATTGTAATATCTCTGGGGATATTTTCGCTTTCCCCGTGCCCGTAAAGATCAACAGTTATTACTTTATAATTTTTCTTTACTTTATCAATCTGTTCTTTCCAGATTCCCGAATCAGTTCCCAGTCCGTGAATAAACAAAACCGGGTTGCCCTCTCCGGTTATTTCGAAATTCATTTCAGCATTTTCAGCAAACTGAACTTTAGATTTATATTCGGGAAGTTTGTTCTGGTTTAAAAGATTAACAGCGGAAAATATTATTATTGCACCAAAAATTATAATTATTAATATTAATTTCAGCCTCTTCATCCATATCCTTTCTATAACAAAACCATATAAATAGAATATCTTAATATCACAAATCTGTAAATTAAAGAATTAATCACTAATATATAAATAAAATTAAAATGTTGTCTTTTTACTTTTCTTCATCAAAATCATTTTGATAGGGAGAATTTTTTATTGCACTTCTTATATCTTTATCCGCTATGTACCATAGGTATACTGAAAGAAGAGCAAGATAGAAAATATCCCAAATTGGATTTACCAAAACTGCAATTGCATTAAAAGCAGAGTGGAATATCATTGCCTGAATAAGAGAATTTTTAACAAAATTTTCATCTTTCTTCCCAAATTTATACATTCCCAGTGCATAACCCCAGATTACTGCAAATAACGCATGGGCCGGTACCGATAGAAAACCTCTTATTATAAGTGTATAATAAACATGTCCTTCCTGTAGGGCTCTGTACACATAATTGAGATTTTCCATTACAGCAAAACCAACAGCTACAGTCACTCCATATACTATTCCATCCATTGGTTCGGTAAAATGTTTATCTTTAAATCTAAAATATTTAACCGAATAAAATTTGCACGATTCTTCGACAATAGGAGCAATTAATACTGCGCCAATCAACAAATTATTTTGAAATATCCCTCCAAACAAACTATTAAAAAACAAAGCAGCTGAAGAAGCAAGAATTCCCAGGAAAAAGGTTTTTACAATCATCCATTTAGGCTCGGGTTCAAGCCTATCTCTTTTATAAAAATATACAATTATTAAAATCCCGGGCAGTATTGCCAGAAAAAAATAAAACATTTTCCCCCATTTTTATTTTAGTTTCATTTAAATCATATTTTATTTTATATAATTGCAACGGTATTTGCAAGCTTTTATTTATACTTTCGATATTGATGTTTGTGTATATTAAAAATTCCTACGGGCGTTTTTATTATTCATTTTTTTGAAATATGAAAATATTACAGTTCATTTAAGCATCTATTTCAAAATTTTTCTTTATTTAAGAGGAGATTGTGAGATAGACCCTGAAATAAATTCAGGATGATTATCCTTATTACTGTCATGCTGAACTTGTTTCAGCATCTTCCCAATATTATATTCTCAAACATACTTGTTTCAGCATCTTCTACAATATTTCTCTTTATTTCTACAGGAGATTCTGAGACAAGCTCAGAATGACTTCCTTTTACTGTCATGCTGAACTCGTTTCAGCATCTTCTTAATATTTTCTCATACAAAATAAGATTCCGAAATAAATTCGGAATGACTTTGACCTCATGTCATATTGAACTTGTTTCAATATCTTCTTACAATATATCTTTTAAAACCTTGTTTCAACATCTACCTAATACAAAGCTGTTTACATAAGGAGATTCCGAAACAAGTTCGAAATGACTTCATACTATGACACTGATTTATCTCAGGATTCATTATCTACAAAAACTCTTCACTTAAATCTTTCCATTCACTGTTTTCTTTTTCAACTAAATTATTCTTCCAATCTCTATGCCAATTTTTAAGTTGCTTCTCTCTTTCAATTGCTTCATTTATATCATTATATTTTTCATAATACACCAGTTTCTCACAGTTATATTTGTTTGTAAATCCTTCAATTAATTTATTCTTATGTTCATAGATTCTTTTTTTCAAATTGCTGGTAACTCCGATATATAAAACTTTATTATTTCTATTGGTAAGAAAATATACAAAGCCCTTTTTATTCATAATAAATTCCTTTCCATTTGTTATAATTCACAGTAGATCCTGAAATAAATTCAGAACGACTACCTGATAATGTCATGCTGAACTTGTTTCAGCATCTTCCCAATATTATATTCTCAAACATACTTGTTTCAGAATCTCCTACAATATTTCTCTTTATTCCTATAGGAGATTCTGAGACAAGCTCAGAATGACTTCCTTTTACTGTCATGCTGAACTCGTTTCAGCATCTTCTTAATATTTTCTCATACAAAATGAGATCCTGAAATAAATTCAGGATGACTATCCTTATTACTGTCATGCTGAACTTGTTTCAGCATCTTCCCAATATTTTCTCATACAAAATGTAATCCTGAAATTAAATTCAGGATGACTGCTTTGGTAGTTATTCCTTTTTATCTACTTATATAAACCATTAAAGCTGATTTTTGTAATCGCCATATCTTGAATAAATGTATACATAAAACTCCTTATCCGGGATGTATTCAGTTTCATATATCTTTTTTTTAAATTCAAATCCCATTTGGGGGGTTGCTTTAATCGATGCTTCATTAAAATCTGCCACCCATGCTTCTACTTCTATATCCCGGGGTATGCTTTTAAATATATTATCCGTTAGATTTTTCCCGACACCCTGTTTTCTGTAATCAGAGTCAACAAGTATAGAAGCTTCATAGATTTTTTCATGTTCTTTCACAGCAATATAACCAATGAGTTTATCTTTTTTCTTTGCCACCCGGCATTCATAAATATTACTGCCAAAAAGGTTTTCTCTTGCCTCTTCAATATTATAAATCTGTCCCACGGGAATAAGATGTCCCCACCTGGATTCAATCGAAAATTCTTTGGATAATCTTATCAACCCTGCTATATCGGACTTTTCCGGTTTTCTATATTTCATTTTAAAATAATCTACTCTTATTGTTTAAAATTTATTAATCAGAAATAAAATAATACCCAAAATTAAAGCACCTATAAACAAAATTACAGGAAAGTATTTTGTTTTTTTATCTTCATCACTCTCCTTACTATTTAATAATGTTACAACAACTGTAGTAATAAGTATCGTTCCAATTGGTATTAATATTGCAAATAATTTTGGCATAAACAAAAACTCCCTATATGATTTAATATTTTTTTCTCTATTTCCTGCCAATTATAAATGTCATACCGGCAGAAGCAAATCCATATTTATTTAAATTTTTTATTATTTTATCTTTTTCTTTTTTTAAATCAAAATATATATTACAATTTTTATTCATCTGCTCCATCTTTTTATTTAATATTTTTTTCAAATGTTTTTTTATCTCTGCCTGATTTTCTTCATCATATGGATATTTAAATTTAACCACCTTTTTATCTTTTAAACCCAATGAATTTGTTAAATTATCGATCTTTTTATGGTTAAAGGTTTCTGCATGATAAATACCATTATACCTATCGATTCTGGCACTCCAGTGATGAAGCTTAATATGTATTTTCTGACTTTCCATTTGTTCACCGTCTTTATGCATCTCATTCAATATCAAATATCCATTTTCATTTAATAAGCAGAATAACTTTCTTAAGCATTCCTTTGGTTTTTCAAAATGATGTAGGGAATTGGATATACTGATAAGATCGTATTTGTTTTTTTCTGAATCCAGTCTATATAAATCTTTTTCAATAAATTCTATCCTTGAATCTTCTTCAAATTTTTTCTTTGCCATTTTCAGAGAATATTCATGATTATCAAGTCCTATGATTTTTTCGAAACTACCCAGATTCTCTTTTAAAAAATTTATATACTGTCCCCTTCCCGTTGCAACATCAAGGGCCTCTTTTATATGAATATTATTTAACATTTGAATTATTTTATCCATAATTTTTGGTCCTAATTATTCTCTACAAGCTTTGCTATAAAGAAATAATCTGTTTCTCTTTTAAAAGAATCATCTCTATTCTCTCTTTTTGTTTTTGTAAAAATAATCTCATCATTATCAAACAAAAATAAATTTTCAATCTTCATATTAATATCGCTTTCTATCAAATAACTACCGATATAATCACCTTTTAAATTATATTTGTTAAGCAGTGAATTTTTTTCGTTTGAAGGGGCTAGTCCCATATAATAACTTCCTTTTAAAATACCTGAACCTGCTATTCCAATATTTTCAAGATAAACTTCACGTTGATTTTTTGATTGCTGTGTTTTTGAATTGTATCCCTTTTCCTGATACTGTTTAATTATAGTATCTTCTAGAAGTTCTGTATCTTCCCCGCTTTTTTTGTAGAATTTAATATGCTTGTTAAAAATTCCAGTTAATACAAAGCCATTTTCACTAAAATGGGGGATAAATATATTGTCAACATAATGTTGTTTTATTTCTTCTGCACTTAACCGGTCAAGATTAGTCTTTTCTTTATCTATAAGGCCGTTAATAAAATTTCCATCCCTGTCATATTTTCTAAAAAGTTTCTCACCTATCATTTCATTTAAATATAATTTTCCATCCGGAGATATTCCCCCGGTTATTATCTGTCCGTCATTTATACTGAATTCATCATAATATTCTAATTTACTGTTATTTTCAATATTAAAAATCAATACTCTATTTCTGGCATATTCCAGAACATATAGTTTATTCTCATAAATTCCCAGTAAAAATAGGTCTTCCTCTCTTAAATATTCACCGGGACCTTTACCGTGCTTTTCATAGCTGTACAGAATTTGTCCATTTTTATTGAAAATAACAATTCTTCTTTGTACTGCATCAAAAGCTATATAATTATTCCCGCTCTTAACCGTAGACATGGGAGTTAGCGGTTCTTCAAATTCAACCTTTTTGATTACTTCCAGTCTGCCCAATCGATTAGTATTTTTACCCGAACATCCGGCCAGTAAAGCTGTGAAAACAAAGATTACTATAATTTTTTTAAACATAAATTCCCCTTCCAAATATTTCCATTTACTAAATAGACAATATTTATACAGTTAATGTTTCAAATAAAATAATTTGCTTTATTAATTTTTAGCAAATAGCTAATAACATAAAAAAATTCCAGTGAAAAAGATTTAAAGGTAATATTAGAAGATTTCAGAATTTCACTGATTTCAACCCACTGCATTCGGAATATGTATAAACTGCTGTTTTTTTAATTTCTTAGTCTCAATCTTTATTTTAGGTTAAATACATCTTTAGAAATTTTTAATTTGATACAAAAATATAATACTTAACAAATACCTTTTTTTATTTTTTATTTATTAATTTGATAATTATATTCACCAATTTTTCTGTCCTCCGGTAGTTTTTTTACATACCGCAAATATTTAATTGAATTTTCAGCATCTTTTTGGGGAAATTTATAATCAAATTCCTCTGCTAAGTTTGCTGCAATTTCAGTAAAAAGTTCATGAAAAACAAAAAGTGAATTCCAGATGTTGTCGTATTTATAATCCGAATAAGTTTTTTTATATTTTTGCCAGTAATCATGCTCCAAATATTTTTTTAAATTTTTCCAGCCCTTGCCAGCAGAAACCTTAAAATTATATTTGTTTCCAATGTGCCACTTTAACATCTGTACTAACGGTTTTCTTAAAACAATATATATCAAATTTTTTAAAAGCGGAAGCTCTTTTCTCCATATTGTTTTAGGTATTTGGGAGCCAATGCCGAAATAAAATTCGCTGCAGCAATCCCAGTAGTATTTTTCCGTGGGTTGCTGAATAAAATAACTACTTTCATCGGGTTCTCCGGTTTCAGGGATAAAATCATCTTTATCCAGAAGAATCTCTGTCAGGCTATCCTCAACAACTTTTTCTGCTTTATCTATGTGCCTGAACTGCATATCAATTCTATTTCCATCATAAAACTGTATTAAATAAATATATCTTCCATCACCTTCTGGAGGTATTAATGTGATTTCTTCAGGTTTCTGCATGAGCATTACCTCTCCAAAATGATTTATAATATAATTTTCATCTTTAAAAGGTTCAATATCTGTCACCAGATATACTATATCATAATCCTGAAATGGATCCCTTTCTACATTAGGGTTTGCCCTGGAACCATTTAGCACTATTCCTCTAATTCTGTCATCCTTCCTTGCAAAATCTTTTATTAATTTGTACATTTGTTTTTCAGATCTCATAAATACTCCCCTATAAACACACTCAAGATTTTAAAATAAATTGGGGGTTCAATCAAGAAGATAATGGAATACCTCATAGATTAATAATATTTTATGATTTTAGATTCATATTTAATCTTAATTTATTTTATTTAATTTAACAGCCATTCTTCTGCTTCTGGTTCTATAGCCCAGCTTTTTATAAAATTCTATAGCCTCATCATTAAACTCATATACATTCAAAACAATTTCATTTATATTTCTACTCTTTGCCCATTTATGTACCTTTTTCATTAAAGCGGTTCCTACTCCTTTATTTCTGTAATTATCATCAACTGCTATATTATCTATCAGAACGTATTTTCTGGGAATCAGAACCGAATAATCCGGAGAAGTTTCTATGCCAATAATCACCAACCCCAGTATTTTCTCATCCGTTTCGGCAACTATTATCTCCTTTTTTTCTCCATCGATAATCGAAAAAAGATATTCGGGGGTTCTGGCGGGACCGGGATTATTCTCAAATATGTTGGGCAAATTTCTATGATGCAGAAAATCAACCTGTTTGATTATCCTGCAGAGTTCTTCATAATCGCTTTTATCCGCTTTTCTCAAAAAAAGCTTCATTTAACTCCTCCGATTTGTTTTGATTTATTAATAATGAATCTTTTCAATAGCTTTTGAAACTTTTCGGAATCCCATATATCGTTATGCCCCCTGTTCTCTATTAGAACATAATCCTTTTTCTCTATATTAATATTCTCATACAGCTTTTTTGAAAATTTATGATCTACCACTGAATCTCTATCACCGTGAAATATTTTTAAATGACCCTTAAATTCTGAAAGCCATTTTACATTGGTATAATTTTCTTTCAGTATCAGTGAAACGGGATAGATTTTAAATTTTGATTGAGCCACATCTTCCAAACTTGAAAAGGGAGATACAAGAATTAGCGAATCTACACCTCCAAGAGAAGCATGATAACTTGCGGGACCGGAACCTATACTCTGTCCGTAAACAATCACATTTTTAAATTTACTGCTTTCTAGGAAATTTTTAACATTTTTAACATCCTCAAGAATTAGATTTTTTGAGGGTTTTTTTTCATCACCGGCATACCCGGCATATTCAACAAATATTAATGAGCAGGTGCAGTTCTCAAAAAAGTGTTTCAGGTTACTTCTGCTGCATGCAGAACCTGCATTCCCGTGATAATAAATAAGGACATTTTCTCCGGAAGTTTTTTTAAAGTAGAATCTGGTACCATTATGATTTATCTTTTCATAATCCTCAAACCCCTCACAGCTTTCAAAATCCATTTCATCGGGATGGTAAATAAAAGATTTCTGCATGAAGTAAAAAAACAGCCCTATCAAAAAATAGGCTATAGCGATTAATAAAATGATATTAAATATAAGCTTCTGCCAGATCATAATTTACTCCTATTTTCATATATTAATAATACTACATTTTTAAAAAAATTAAAAGATGAAAATTGAAAGTTCTTACAAGTAATATATTTGATATAAAAATAATTAAAAGTAATACAGGAAATAAGATTATGAAACAATCATCTTCATTAACTTAATTTCTAATAATATATAAAAAGTAAACAAGAAGTTCCCGGTATTTCCCAGCAAGCTGGGAAATACCAGAATTTTCATTTACTTAATTTGTTTTGTAGTACCAGTTGTAGGTCCAGCTATTACCAACCGCCATTGGGAAATAACTATCAGAACTTTCTACTGAATATGTATCAAGTTCAATAACAGTTACATTTCCATTTTCGTGGTTATATTCGATTTTAACTATTCCTACACCTTTTTTAAGCCAGGTATATCTTGTACCTCTGCCTAACGCATTCATTTTATCTGTAACTGTTTCACCGAACGAGTCGTCACCTTCCCCGGTAATTTCTGTCCTAATTCTTATACAATTTTCAAACTGATTTTCTTCAAATTCTACTGTATCATTCAATGATCTAATACTTGATGCTCCACTCCAGTTAATTCCTCTAAGCGATACACTTTCATACCAGCTGGTACCTATTTCTAAAGGATATTCAATAAGATATCCATTTGAATTAATAAAATCAAATACAGATAATGGTTTTTCCTGTACTTCATAAGGTAAATTATTTGTCCCATCATTAGAAAACCACAACCCATACCATTCAATTCCATTTTCTACCTTATATATTTTATGCTCTCCATGAGAAAAAGTATTTTCATAAGAAATAACATATCTTGGAGAATATTCCGTATCAAGTTCTGTTATATTTAATACTTCAACAACAGGATCTGATTCATTTGTACCATCATCCGAATCATCTCCCGATGAATTATCATCCGATATTCCTGTAGTGTTTTCATCAGAACAGCCAAATGCAAATAAAATTCCCACAATTAAAAATACAGTAACAAATTTTTTCATTAGTAAACTCCTCTCTAAAAAACTTTAAAACTTATATCTAAAAAGAATATCTTGTAAATTTTTAAATAATAAATTTAAAGATTATCTTCCCCAAGATATCCCTGCATAATATTTTCCCATACTCAAATAATATTTCAAGCTATTTTTTGTATTACTTATACCAATAGTTGAAAATATTAACAGTAATTACTTTCTTATTTATTAATTAAAAATATTTCTTTTGTATTGATAAACTTAAATTGGAGATTAACTGTATATTTCAGAGTAGTTTATATTCCAGTTATCTATTATAAATTCTTCTTAATTTTTTGAAAATCTTCTCTGGATTTATTTTATATTCACTATTGACAATTTACCGCTCTAATAAGTGCCCAGACGCCCTTTTCATCCTTAAGAGGAAGTAGATCTCCCTCCATGTGAGCTACACCCTCATAAAGTTTATCAATTTCAAATTTCTTCAGATCAATCTCCTCAAAACCGATTTTGAATCTTTCAACCGTTGATAAAATATCTTCATTTGCTATTTTTTCCTTTAATTTTTGCGATCTGCTGCCCTCAATATTTAAGAACTCAAATAATTTAAATCTTTTTGAAGGTTTTAAAATTCTCTTCAGCTCACCAAGTATATCTTTACCGCTAAAAGCGTTGGCAAAAACTCCAACCGAGGAGATAAAATCAACCGAATTATCTTTAAGAGGAAGATTGCCCACATCACAAACTGCATAAATCATATTTATATTTTGAGTTTTCTCTTTCAATCTATCCCTTACATCTTCCAGTATTTTTCTGCTCAAATCTGTAAGGATAACAGTCTTGCCTTCCAGTTTTTTAAAATCCATTCCATTATTGAATACAGAACCCATTCCACTTGCCAGATCCACTATCACATCGTTATCAGGATTGTAGTATTCACCCCTGATTTCCTCTAAAGCCTGCTTCCAGCTGCTTTCAATGGCATCTTCGTTAACATTTTTCTGAAGCCACTGCAGATCCTCTTCTATGAGATATCCTTCTTCTATTAGATTTGTAATCCACTCCATAGCTTCATCTTCATCTGCCGTCCCTCCCCAGTTATTTACAAACCTCTGCTGTTTTACTCCAAAATCGATAAGGTTATCATCAATTTCATATTCGTTTCCACAATCTGTGCATATTAGTTTATTCTCTTTGATTTTAAATTCGAAGCTGCAGCTTGGGCAGGTGAATAGGTTTTTTATTTGATTATTCATTAATTTATTTTTCACTACTAAAAAAAATACCCTCTAATAAATTTATGCTTCTTATTATTTTTTCCATTTTTTCTTTTATCTCTTTTATATTTTTACCTAAGGAAGTAATTGTTGATACAACATAATATGCTCTACTTTTAGAACCATCTTCATTTCTTGTATAGTTATTACGATAACTTTCAAGCATTTCAGGATCATTTTTTTTGTATCTTAATAAAGCTTCTACTATTCCAAGATATTTTTTATTGAAAGAATTATCATTTATATTATGATTTTTAATTATATTATTAATTAATTTTTGGGGATTATAATTATTGTTTAATATTTTTTTATAGCTATTTTTATCTTCCAACATTATAAAAATTATAAAGGGTGTAAAAACAAAAGTTATCTCATCTAATTCTTGTATAACTTTAGATACAAGAACTATGTATCTTATAAAAAATTCCTTTTGTCTATAACTGTAACCTTTTTTATTACAAAAGTATCGAATAATTTTTATAATATTAATTTTTTCACCATAAATATTTTTTTCTTCATTTAATATTTCAATTCCAAATTTTGTTATTAAAGATTGTAAATACTTTTCACTACTAATAGATTTTAAATCATAATTCAAATCAATAATTTTATTTAGAAATTGCTTTGCTTCAATTTCATTACTATAAACTGATTTTAATGCATTTTGAATTTGGTTTTTGTCTATTGAAAGAACAAATACTACATTTTTAATATTAAAAAAATGTTTGATTTTTTCCAGCATATTTATAACATAGAAAGGTTTACATCTATCCAACTCATCTATGAAAAATATTAAATTATTTGGATTAAAAATATTAATATCCCCTGTAATTTCTTTATTCTTCTCTTTATTTTTATAATTTTTGTTATATTTTTTTAAAATATCTTTTATTGTATCATTTACATTATCTTTTAAATCATTTATACCCTTTTTAAGTTCCTTATATTTTTCTATACTGAAATCATAATTATTTTTAAACTCCTCTGCTGCTAAGGTTCCTCTAGAAAGTAGTTTAATCAAAATATTTAATTTATTATCATATATTCCTTTAGCTGCATTTTTTAGTTTTTCCTTTTCCTGCTGTCTTATATTTTTATTCTCTGTAATATGTTCATCTAATTCACCAATTAAAGAAAATAAGGGCATATCTAAAAATTCAGTTTCCCATGCATTGAATAGGATAGTAGGAATATTCTTGAACTCTAAATATCTTCTCCATAATCTAATAAAAGTAGTTTTTCCATTCCCCCATTGTGAATTTACTGTTATAACAAAGGGTGTTTCAACATTCTGAACAAAATTAGTTAATATTTCAATTTCTTCTTTCCTTTTTAATTTATCATTTTTAAAAATTTGATCTTCATTTTCAATATCCTCAAGTTTAGGAATTTCAATTGGATCAGATTTTAATTTCAAAGTTTATCATCCCTTTCCATTTCTACAAAAAAAACTGTAGTTTTATTTTTATCAATAATTTTAATATCAAATCTTTCAAATATTTTAATCCAGACTTTTTGTTTTAAATGTTCCTTCTGGTCTCTTTCACTTCCTTTTTTAACTAACCAATCTGGTTTATCTTTTAATAATTGTTTCATTAGTTTTTCATTTTCTGAAAACGCCTGGATATCAACATAAAACTCATTAATTTTTTTCTTAATGCTCTCATTTTTATTTAATGGCTCATATTGAATAAACTTAATATTTTCCAAATTAATAAATAAAAAATCATTTCTTATAAATTTTTGTGGAATGAAATATATATTAATTTCTCTCTTACTTAACTCAAATTTCCCTTTTGTATTACTCAGCATATTTTCCTGTTTAAACATCTCACAATTATCTTTTAACTCATAAAGATTTTGATACTTGGTCAAACAAATAAAATTATTATTAATATTATTTTGATTCAGTAAATTCTTTAATTCATTATAATTAGTAACTTGTTTATTTAATGATTTTGATTTTCGGCAAATATCGGAAATTATTTTTTTATCTTCCATTTCTGCTAAACCTCTACCATATACCTCACCTATATTACTTATAAAATTCTCTTCTACTTCAACGAATGGTTTTTTATCATGCGCCTGAGTAATCCCAGTTATTGTTATTTGTTCATCCTTCTTCCTTTTTATATTATTAAAAATATTTTTAATTTTTCGTAGAGAAGAATATTCATTATACATATTTTTTTTGAATTCTTTTACTTTTTTTTCGGATATAGGTTTCTTTTTTAGTTCTTTTTCTTTTCTCTTTTTATAATTATCTTTAATATCTTTTATTTCATTTTCAATATTTTCTATTAATTTCTTATCTAACTTTTCAATTTTCAATATTTCTTTCACTGTTTTTTTATATTCTTCATTATTTTTAATATCATTAACTAATCTATCAGCATTTTTTGCTATAAAATCATCATAAGGAATTTTTTTATTATTTTGTTTCATTTTAATAAAATAAATTTGAATTAAGAATGTTAATCTATAGTAATCATGAATATATAACCTACCCCATCCTGTTGAATCAAAGTTTTCCCAGTTTGAAAATCCCCAAAAATTTTCAATTTTTCTGTTCGAATAATCTTTATAATATAATATTATTTGGTCTATATTTAATAACCCTTCATTCCTTATGATTTTATTTAATATTTTTTTTGTATTAACTATTTTATGAATATCTTCTACTGTTTTGTCTTTTTTACATTTATATTTATTTAAAGACATATTAAAATAAGAGCTCATACCAAATAGTAATTGATTTTTATATCTCATTACAATTTTATTAAAACAATAATTATTTTTAATATTTTCATAATTTTTAAAACATTCTTTATTACTATTCTCAATATTACTATAATTTATAATTTTTAAGATATTTTTTTGAAATAGAGTATTCATTTCATTAAAAACTCTACTTAATATTTCATAGCCATTTCTATCATAAAGATATCTAATGAATTTTTTAAAAAATTGCAAAATACTTACTATGAAATCTTTAGATTTTGTTAAATTAATATCTTTTCTTTTAGTCCTACTGATAATAAAATTATAAATTTCTTCTACTCTTCTAAAAAACAGATCAAGAGTATAGTTATAATTATTATTATTTTTATGAGTATCTAAATAAAAGTAAATTAAATAATCTAAAAAAGATTTAAAATAATATGGATTTAAATAAGTAATAGATTTATAGATATTTTCTAAAATAAAATTTTTAAAATCATTTGTTAATATAAAATATTTATTATTTCTTATAATTGCAGAATAAATTTTACTTATTGTATGTTCTAATTCATCATTAAATTTAGGATGAAATAATCTTTCAATTGAATGTTTTTTATTTTGAATTTTTTCTATATTTATATTCCTATAAATAGATTTTAATATATTATCAATAAAAATATTATACTTTTTTAATATATTTTGTATCTTAACATGATCATCATTAATAAATGCACTTATAATTCTTTCATACAACTTATTAAACTCATATGTTATTGTTTCTCTATCATTTCTTCCACTTTTTATCTTCAAGGGATTATTCCTTTCCCACATTTTAATAATCTTATTTCGATATTTTTCTGAATTTTCAAAATTTAATTCAATTAAATTCTTATTATGATTTAATTTTTTATTAAACTTAAAATTAAATTTAATTTCATAATTTTTATCTTTATTCCCTGTATTTAATTCTATACATTTATTTACTTTTTTAATAAACATACTTAATTTTTTTAAATTTATATCTGATATTTTACCTTGTCTTTTTGATTTAATTACTATTGAATTTTCAAAAGATGACTTAATTAGTTCCGGATTTTTAATATTTCTACTTTTTTTATTAAAATATATTTTTAAAATTTTATCAGCAATATTTAATATGTTTTTATTAGCTTGAATCATTTTAAATTTATCATTTATTATTTCTCTTTCATATAGATCATATTTACTTTTATTAATATATATTTCTATTAATTTAAATACAGAATAAATTAAACTAATACCGATTATATAAGTATTTATAATTGTATAGGATTGCAAACCAGAAAAAATTATTAGTAAATTATATATTTCAAAAATAACTATTGGAAATATAAAACTTTTCTTTAATTCCACCTCCCCAGAAAATATTTTTTCTTTAATCTCTTTTGTAATAAAAATAAATATAGCAATAATTAAGGAAACAAAAGCAATGTTGATATTAAAAAATTTGTTGTTATAAAAGTTTGAGGTTGTTACACTATTAATAAATATAGAGTTGTTAATAAGGACGCCTAATCCATATAAAACACTAATTTTTAATACAGATTTGCTGGTAGGATTATATAAATTAAGCAAAAATTTTTTAATTAACTTTTTCCATATTTTAATATCCCAAAAATCATAAAAATATATATCTTCATTATATTCTTTAGCTTTATTTTTTAATGATTTAATATTGAAAAAATTTTGTTGTTCTAAATAATTTATATCTCGTTTTTTAATGAAAGAATACAATAATATCTCAAAAATTATTACACTTATTATCACAAAGAAAGAATAAATATAAATAGATAAATAAAATATAGTTTTTGAATTTATTAATAAAAAAACAATCTTCCATAATAAAAAAGTGTCAATTATTCCAACAATTGAAAGTGGATTTAATAGGAAAAGAATATAATTTGTTACTTTTTTAATAATTATTCTCCTTTTTATTTATAAAAACTCATTGTTATTTTATTTCATGATTTTTTTTATTTAAAAATTTTATTAATTATTCACATTTTAAATCATCAAACATATCCTTAATCCTATCTATCTCACTTGAATTTTGAGTTTCTCCAGCATTTGTATTTTCATGTTTATTTAACTTCCATTCATCAATTTGCTGATTGATATATTCATCTTCGGCAAGTGATTCTTTAATATAATCATCTCTATAATCTTCAATAATCTGTAAATATTCCTCTTCATAAACTGGAAAATTTTCTAGAAAATATTTAACCATATAATCTATTGATTCAAAATCAACATCAAAATTAAAAATATAATTTAAGTCATTTATAAAATCATCAGTATTTTCATCTATATCTTCTAATATTCTTTGTTCCAAATTGTGATTAGTTCTACCTCTAAATTCATCAGGGATATAAGTAATTTCATCTAGATAGTAATCAATATTATTAATTAAAGAATCATTAATTTCCTTATTATATATATCTTCAATATTTGATTTTAACACTTCTATTTTATTTATATATTCAAAAGGGAATTTATCTTTGTAAATTAAATCTATTAATTCTTTTGCTAATTCCAACCTATCTAAAGAATCTATATTTTTTAAAAAATTAATATTTAAACTCAAAGTTGTTTTATTTAAATGATTTTTGAAATAATCAATAAGAAATTTTATTTCACTTGTAGTAACTATATTATTAATATTATATTTCTGTATAATATTATTCCATAATTGAATATAATCTGAGTTAATTATATCATTATATAAATCTAAACTTTTAAGTATATCAATTATTTTATTCTCTTTATTATTTTCTGAATAAATTTCATCAATATCTCCAATTAATTTATCTATTATAATATCATTATTAATTTTTAATATATCCTCTTCCTCTTCCATAAATATATTCATTTGATCAATGTAATATAAACTTTCAATAATACTTTTTTGTTCTTGAGATTCATTTTTCAAATAATGTATTAAAAAATCTTTAATAGAAGGGTTAAGAAAATCTATGTATCTTTTTTCTTTATTTGAAATTGTCTTTATTTTTATAAAACTATCAGAAAGTGTTCTCATTGATATTTTAAAAATGTTCCTTTTATTTGAAATATTATTGTGATTTATTTCATATTTTAATCTCTTATTAAAAGCATTTTCTATCTTATTATATTCACTTGTTTTATTAAATGATAGTATCGTAAGTAATATTATTCTTTCATATTCATTTAAATTATCAAAAAACTCATTTCCCCAAATATCTTGAGGATTGTTTAATTTATCCATAATCCATTTATTATATGATTTCATAGAACTTTTATCAAAACGTTCTGTTTCAGTAATAAACTCTATCAATCTGGGATTGTAATTTTTATGATTAATTATTTTTAAATAAAAGTTTTCATTAAGCAGTTCATTTAAGTATTCTTTATTCATAGATTTATGATAAATGTGATTATATAATATTTTTGCTTTTTCTAATTTAGAATATTGTTGTATTTCTATAGAATAATCAACTAATTTATAACTAATATTCCTTAACTTCTCTAATCTTGTTTTAGCTTTATTATATATATTAGTTCTTGAAGTTAATATCACATATTTATTATTTTTATCTAAATATTTATCAATAAAAGTTACTAATTTATCTTGGTTATTCTTATTTCGATAGTGAAGAAAATTTTGTCCTAAAAAATCATCAATAAAAATGATTTCCTTTTTTTGGGGATCTCTTGATAATATACTCTCAATTTCTATTATTTTATTTCCAGAAATATATTTTAATGAAAAAAAATCAGCTAAAAAATGGTAAATTAACATTTCTGATATTACGGTTTTTCCTATTCCTGGTTCTCCATAAATTATAATAAAATTTTTCTTTTTTATTTTTTCTAAAACTTTATCAAATATATCAGTTTTTACATAAACTTTTATATTATCCAGAATTTTTTCCTTATAAAATTCAAGAGTACTTTCTTGAGCATTATTAATTATCCTTTTTAATATATTTGAACTAGATAACCATAGTTTGTAATATTTTTTCTCTATTTCCGCATTATTTTTTATTAGTTCTATTATATTATCAAAATTATAAATATCACTTACGCTTTTTACATATGGTTCCATAATTTGTTTTATTTGTTCATGTTGTTGAGGATTTAATTTTAAAGATGTAAATAGAAAATACCTATCAGGTTTTTCTAAATCCATTTTTTTCTTTTCTTTTTTCATAGATTTTTTTAAATCAGAAAAAGTTGAGTTTATGTAATGTTTTGCTTGTCCAACTAATTTTTTATCTTCATCATATATAAAATCTATACCCTTATCTTTACCCTTTTTAAAAGTAGTAAATGACTTTTTTGTTTTGTTTTCAATTAGATCTTTTGATAAATTTTCAAATTCGGTAGCAGAAAGAACTTCTAAGTTATACATATATTACTCCTTGAAAAGTAATTTCCATATGATTACCCCATATAAATTATGAATTTAACTCTTATTATTATATCAACAATATATTATTAATGCAAAAGATTTCTCTGTTATAATTTAATTATAGGCAACCACTCATTGGTCAATCATCTTTTAAAATTTCCACCAAAATTTTTAGTCTAAATTCAAATATAAGCTAAAGTAAAAATTTAAATGATATTTCTGTAAAGAAAAAAATTAGTAAAAACAAAAGAAGATTCCTGAATTCCGTTCTCTTTGCTCACTTCATCAGGAATTTTCATATTTTTTTTATTTACTAACACGAACTACTAACTACTATCACCTTAAATATTTTATATTTTTTATAATTCTTTATTTTTACTTCAATTAGCAATTCTCCATTCGCAATTCGCAATTGGAAATTATGAAATCCCCAGGAGGAAAACCTGAATGGTTCCTCCTGGAGAAAGTGGTGATTACTCCAGCTCTCTGTGAACTATACTGGAGGATTCGGAAAAATAATTCTTATGCTTTTTCCTGAACTTTTCGTATTTTTTAAGTTCTTTCTCTCCGTTTTCCAAATTTTTCTCAAAAAATCTATATATTCCTTTAAATAATTTAAAAAATCTCATTTCATACTCCTCTTGTTTTGATAAATTTAAAACTTCCACCTGAACACTTTTTTTAATTACAGGGACAGTTAAATCCCCCTTATTAATTTTTATCGTTTTATCGATATCTATTTGCATATTTGTCATCTTCTTTCTCCTTTCTTTATTTTTTAAATTCTTTTCCAACCTACAATCTCTCTCATTAAAAATAACTGGTTTAAATGGCATAATTCCCCTCCTTTATTAATTTTGAAATTTCTAAGAAATTCCAAAATAGAACCAAAACTAGAACTAGAACTAGAAAAAATAGCAAAGCTATTTTTAGTATAAGAATCAGTATAAGTATAAGAAAAAACACTTATAACAATTCATTTTAAACTTAAAGACCTCTAGTATACATTTAAGTATCAGTATAAAATTTCGGAATATACCCGTATTAGAATAAAGCTATAACTATTTTTACTTATACAAATACTAAAAGTATAAAACAGGCACCTAAATTAAAATGTAAAATAAAAAATCTGGGTGGGATAAAATCCCGTTGAGTATTAATTTGAAATACTCTTGATATGTAATAGATAGGTAATCAAAATCATTATATTCTCCTCTTTTTAAAACTTCCCGCCATTATCTGTATTATTAGATGCATTAGAGTATACAAATGTTTCAGATTTTTTCAAATAATTTTTTAAAAACATAAATTGGATAATTCGATGTTCGAGGTTCGATCTGATTCAAATTTTATCTCTTCAAAGAAATAATTAAATGTACACTCAAAGCAGTTCTCCAGATTGCTTCGTCAGTTTTAGTTTTTATACAGCCTTCATTAGCAATTTGCAATTATTAAATTGTTTCCATAATAAAATCTTATTAGTTCGAAGGTTGCTCTTTTAACTCGAAGCTTATTATAGTTTTGGTATACTTCATAGTATTTTCACATTTTATTGCTATATTATAAATGTAAAGGAAATAAGGAGGTAATTTAGTATGGATTATGGTTTTTATAAAGAAGTTGATATGGATTTTGACAAAGTGATAACCAAAATTGAAGAACTTGCAAAAAAACACAGTTTTGGAGTGCTTACTCGAGTAAATGTTGATGAGAAATTCAAAGAAAAATTGGGGTTAGATTATAAAAAATATACTATTCTAGGATTGTGCAACCCCAAAAATGCTCATAAAGCCCTCGAAATAGAAGAAAATATTGGGTTAATGCTTCCATGTAATGCTGTAATTTATGAAAAAAACAACAAAACAGCTGTGGCAGTAATAAAACCCTCAAAAATGCTTAAATTAGCAGGAAACAATAAACTGGTTAAAATTTCAGAAAAAATCGAAAAAGAATTGAAAAACATAATTAAAGAATTATAAAGGAGGAACTTCATGCATGGATACGGACATTATTTCGGATTTGGAGGAAGTTTTATGTGGATATTTATTATTATTTTGGTAGTTGTAGTAATTTATGTAATTGCAAGAAACAGCGGCTCAAATATCTTAAATACTAAAAGCCATCAGGAACACAAAGAAGATGCTATGGAAATACTTAAAAGAAGACTAGCAAAGGGAGAAATTTCCGAAGAGGAGTTTGAGGAAAAGAAAAAGATATTAAAAAATCACTAGCTTTTTTCAATGCACATCGCACATTGCACAATGCACAAAGTTTTAAGGCTGTTTCTTTGAAGTAAAAATATAAAACTAAAATCAATAAAATACTCAATAATATTATACTTTCGAAGAAAACAATTTAATACTCTTACTAGATGATTCCGGGATTTCGCTCTCTTCGATCGCTTCACCCGGAATATGCATAATATTTTTTTTCTTAAGCTTAATCTAAAAAATTGCTTAAGTAATTTTTGAAGTTGGATTTTTTTAAATTCGAGTTTTGATTTAATTTGAATCTTATCTCTTCGAAGATATAATTAAATGTACACCCAAAGCAGTTCTCGAGATTGCTTCATCAGCTTTGAAAAGCTTCCTCGCAATGACCTATTAAAAATAACAAAGTTATTTTTAAAATTGAAAGTTGAAACTGTAAAAAATAGATGTTTTTTACTGAACATATGAAAATTATTAAAACTAGTCATGCTGAATTTATTTCAGCATCTTCTATATGTTACTGATATTATATTATTTACAGGAGATCCTGAAACACAGCGCGAGCATTACTGATCATTCTCATCCGATAAATCTTTTGCCCGATCGATGGCATCCTGGGTGGATGAGAAAAATTTATTCTGTTTTTTGAAAATATTTTTTTCACCTATTTTATCTACTATACCGTATTTTTCCAATGCATCATGAACCCTATCTTTCACTCCAGAGATAATAATACGCCCTCCTGAATCCATAACTTTATCAATAAATTTGTCTATTTCCTTTATACTTGTATAATCAATGTTTTTGACATTTCTCAAGCGCAGGATAAATTTCTGATTTTTACAGAAAGAATCGGCCAGCATTCTGTTTAATTTATTAGCTGCATGAAAATATATGGGTCCCCCCAAATTCAAAATAATATAATCTTCTCTCTCCCTCTTTTCTCTTGATTTTTTCTCCACAATTTCTGGTGTTTCATCTTCAAAATTTATATGATCCATTTCCGGGCTGCTTATTCTTCTAAGAACAAGTATTACAGATATCCCAACTGCTATATATACTGCATAATCAAGTCTGGGTGCTAAAATAGTTGCTAAAAATGTAATAATAATAACAATGGCATCAAATCTTGTGGTTTTTATTATATGCTTTATTTCCTTTATATTAATCATGTTATATGCAACTACTACAACCAATCCAGATAATGCTGCTATAGGGATATATTTAAAAATAGGACTGAATAAAATGGAAAGCATTAAAATAATTATCCCGGTTAAAAGCTGGGAGAATCTTGATTTAGCCCCAGCCTGTTCATTTACATGGGTATTTGTAATTGAACCGGTTACAACAAATCCTTTAAAGAAAGAACATATTATATTGATTATTCCAAGCCGTGTAAACTCCCTGTTGAAATCCACCTTCTGTCCCTTACTACCCTCAAGTGATTTTATAATAGAAACAGGCTGTATAAAACTAAGTATCGTAATTGATACGGCTGCCGTAAACATATCTTTCATAAGTCCAAAATCGAAATTGAAAATATGGAATTCAGGTATGCCAGATTGTTTTATTCGTACAACATGCAGCAAATTATCCATGTCCAAAATATAAACTGCTAAGGAAACAAGAATAATTGATGTTAGAAAAGAAGGAATGTTTTTAAACAGTTTTTTTAATAAAATAATTAACCCTATAGTAGTCAAACCTACAAGCAGGGAATAATAATTTATATTTGCTAAATTTGATATAATCGATTTAATTTTGGATACCAGTGTTATTCCGCTATCTGCTTTAATACCCAGAATAGAATTAATTTGACCAGCCCCAATTAGCACTGCCAGCCCGGTGGTAAGACCAACAATCACAGAATGGGAAATATAATTAACAAGCTTTCCTACTTTTAAAAGGCTGAAAATTATCTGCAGTATTCCCACCAGAAATGTTAAAAACAGCACCCCTTCTAAATAATTTCCATTTTTCAAAAAAGCGAGGTTGCTGGCAATGGCGATTGCAATAATATTTGTTGGCCCCAGTATCATAAAATTGGAAATCCCCAGAACGGAAGCCGATATCATGGAAACAATAGATGCATAAATACCATAAATCGGATTTACCCCGGCAATTAAGGCATATGCCATATTTTGGGGAACCGCTACTGTAGCAAGAGTAAACGATGATTTTATATCATACTTTAAATAATTTATATTATAGCTGGTTATTGATTTTAATAAATTTGTAAATTTCAAGGTTCTTAACCGTCCTTTTATTTTTCACAAATATAGCATCATTACTATTAAAATCAAAGATTAAAATTATAACTATTTTGAATTTATTGTCTTTTTTTAAAAAATCCAGAATGAATAGACTATATTAATAATTTCTATCTTGAGAATTAAAAGCTAACTCGACATATTTATCAAAATCATATTTGAAAATCAAAAAGATTCTTATTCTTTGATATAAATTCTAAAAGGATCATCGCCGGTATCATCAGAAAACTCCATATCGACTACAATGTTCTTTGTTCTATGAACTGCAAGAAGATGACCGTCCAATCTGTATTCTCCGGTTTCATTCATATAATAATAAATCCACCCCTGGGTATGAAATTTCCAGTTTCTTTCTATATTTTCGGGAATGTCAATTCCAACTCTTTTCTCTATAGTTCCGAAAGCAATGCTAAATCGTCTTCCATCATCGGAATCAAGACACATTCTATTATATTTATGATAATTTGTTATCAGTTTTTTGTGAATAGAAGTAAGTGTGGGTTTTAAGGTAGCAACATGGGTATCATTTATATGATCAAGATAAAATAAAACCCCAACTGTAATTAAAACAGAAATAACAAGAATAGTTACAATTAACTCAATTAAAGTAAAACCGTCTTTTGTTTTCATAATTTTAGTATATCTAAAATATATTAATCAACAAGGAAAAAATATTAAAATACTAAAAAATTTTGTAAATTAATTTTTTCCTATTAGTTCACTAATTTACTCAAGTTTTCCCGCGAGCAATTTTGCATTTATTGCAACAATAATCGTACTAAATGACATCAGTACAGCACCCAATGCCGGAGAAATTAAAATTCCCTGGTTATAAAGCACTCCTGCTGCAAGTGGTATGGCTATAGCATTATACCCCGTTGCCCAAAAAAGATTTTGAATCATTTTATGATATGTTTTCTTGCCGAATTTGATAAGAGAAACCACATCCTCCGGATTACTATTTACAAGAATAATATCAGCCGTTTCTGCTGCTACATCAGTACCGGAGCCTATTGCTATGCCAACATCAGCTTTAGCTAGAGCCGGGGCATCATTTACGCCGTCTCCAGTCATTGCAACAAAATTTTTTTGTTTTTGAATTTGTTCTATCTTCTTCTGCTTTTCATGAGGTAAAACCTCTGCAAAATAACCATCGAGATTCAATTTTTCGGCTACAGCTTTTGCCGTTTTTTCGTTATCTCCAGTAAGCATCCATACCTTTATTCCCATATCTTTCAATTTTTTAACCGCTGAATAGGATTCTTCTCTTATTTCATCAGCCAAACTTATCGAACCCTTTACTTTTTTATTAACAAGTAAAAATACATTGGTAGTAAAATCTTTATCAAAAAGGTTATCATCATAACTAATATTATTCTCTTCCATATATTGTGGGCTTACAACCATCACTTCTTTTGAATCAATCTCGCCATATACTCCCTTACCCTTAATTGCTTTGAAATTTTTAATATCATATAAATCAATATCCATATTTTTTGCTTCATTTATAATCCCCCTGCCTATGGGATGTTCCGAATTTTGTTCAATTGAGGCAGCATATTTTAAAATATCATTTCTATTAAAAGAATTATCTATAATTTCAACTTTTGAAACTCCAAATTCACCTTTTGTTAAAGTACCTGTTTTATCAAAAACAATAGAGGTTATCTTTCTTGAATTTTCAAAGGCAGTTCGATTTCTTATAAGAAGTCCATTTTTAGCCGATTTTGTGGTAGAAACTGCCACTACAAGCGGAATTGCCAGACCTAAAGCATGTGGACAGGTAATAACCATTACTGTAGCCATTCTTTCAATTGAAAAAGCTAGGTCCCGCCCTGCAGCAAATATCCAGACAAATAAAGTTGAAAACCCAGCAGTAAGAGCAATTATTGTCAACCAGAAAGCAGCTCTATCGGCAAGACTCTGAGTTTTTGATTTGCTTTTCTGTGATTCTTCTACTAAATTTATTACTTTTGAAAGATAACTATCCTCTCCTGTATTTTGAACTTTAATTTTTATTGATCCATCACCATTTATGGATCCACCGATTACCTCATCATTTTTTGTTCTTTTAACCGGTACAGATTCGCCGGTAATCATAGATTCATTAATGTAAGATTTCCCCTCAATAATAATGCCATCCGAAGGTATTTTTTCTCCCGGTTTAACTAGAACGATATCTTTCTTTTTTAGCTGTTTAATAGGCACATCTTGAATCTCTTCATCAACAACTTTATGAGCCGCATCCGGCATCAATTTTGCCAATTCCTCAAGAGCATTAGAAGCGCCAATTACCGATTTCATTTCTATCCAGTGTCCCAGAAGCATTATGTCTATAAGAGTAACAAGTTCCCAGTAAAACAAACGGCCTTTCAGTCCAAATACAACTGCACTGCTGTAAAAATAAGCAACAAATATTGCAAGAGCTATTAATGTCATCATCCCTGGAGACCTTTTTTTAAGTTCTTTGTATAAACCTTTCAGAAATGGCCATCCCCCATAAAAAAATGTAACTGATGCAATTGCAAACATAACAAATGAAATTCCTGGAAAAACTACCTTAAAATTGAAGAATTCCTGTATCATTGGTGACAAAATTAATAGAGGAACTGTTAAAATAACCGAAATCCAGAACCTTTTTATGAAATCTTTCATCATCATTTTATGATGGTTCTGTTTATTACTTTCCATTAAATCCTCCTTCTTTGAAAAATATATATTTATATATTATAAAACAGACAAATAAAATATCAATATAAAATAAATATGTTATATTAGGTTAAATTCAAAAATTGACTTTACAGATAAATAGGATAATATTAATTCAGGTGATAAATATGAAAACAATATTCGACAATGTCAATGTAGGCAAGCTAAATTTAAAAAATAGATTTATAAGATCAGCTACAGCAGAAAAAATATCCGATTCAGATGGAATTCCACCGGCAAAATTAACGAATATGTATAAGAAGCTCACAGAAGGCGAAATTGGAGTAATTATTACCGGTCATGCATATGTGGATAGACAGGGAAAAGCTCATTCAGAAATGAGTGCTATGGATAGGGATTCTCTAATTGAAATCTGGCATAACATTATAGAACCCATAAAAAAAACCGATACAAAAATTATCATGCAGATAAATCATGCAGGAGGAAGCGTAGATACAAAAGAAACACCAAACCCTTTATCTCCTTCCGGGATTTCTTTTAATAAAAAAACTGAATCCTCAAAATTGACAGAGGAGCAAATAGAAAACATCATTGTCAAATTTGCACGGGCGGCAGAAAGAGTAAAAAAAGCTGGGTTTGATGGTGTTCAGATACATGCAGCCCACGGCTATCTCATAAATCAATTTATGTTACCCTATACCAACAAAAGACAGGATAAATGGGGAGGATCAATTGAAAATAGATTTAGAATCCTCAAAAATATTTTAAGATTAACCAGAGAAAAAGTAGGAGATGATTTTCCAATATGGATTAAACTCGGGGTGGCTGGCGAAGAAAAATTCGGATTGAACATTGATGAGGGCAAAATTTTTGCAAAAATGGCATTTGAAGAAGGTGCTAACTGTATAGAAATAAGCAATGCAGCAAGTGAATCAAAAAAAATAAAAAAAAGAAAAAGCATTAAATATCTTCCCTGGGCCGAAGAAATAAGAAAAGAAGTTGGCGAAGATTATGATTTAGCCCTTGTAAATGGTTTCAGTACTCTTGCTGAAGCAAAAGAAGTAATTGAAAAAAGAATATCAGATTTAATCAGTTTATGTAGGCCTCTTATAGCAGAACCCGATCTTGTATCAAAATTTAAAAATATCGAAGATTATGAGGCTAAATGTATTCGCTGTAACCAGTGCTGGCCAGATAAGACACAGCACGGTGTTAAATGTTACAATGAAAAAATAAGGAAAACACTAAATGACTAAACCTGTTATCGGGATAACCTCCTCGCTTTTAATAGAGAAAAATTATAAATTCCCGGGATATAAAAGGATATATATAAACAAGGATTATCTTGATTCAATAATTTTATCGGAAGGAATTCCTCTTATAATTCCCGTTACTTCAACCAAAGAAATGCTGGAAAACTACATTTCTCAAATAGACGGTCTTCTCCTTTCCGGCGGTGTTGATATTGATCCGGCAAGGTACGGGGAGAATCCATATCCAGAACTGGGAGAAATTAATCCCGATAAGGATAATCTCGATTTTACTATTTTGAATCTGGCACTGGAAAAAGATATTCCAGTTCTGGGAATATGCAGGGGAATGCAGGTTTTGAACATATATTATGAGGGAACGCTGTATCAGGATGTTTCACAAAATAAAGAGTATATCCTACAGCATTATCAAAATGAACCCGATCCTTCCCTGCTGGGACATTTCGTTAATGTAGAAGAAAATAGCAAGCTTTTTGAAATTGTTAAAAACAAAAAATTCAGGGTTAATTCGTATCATCATCAATTTATAAAATATCACAGCAAAAAAATGAGAATTTCTGCAAAATCAGATGACAATGCAATTGAAGCTATCGAAACCGATGATGATAAATTTATTATAGGAGTACAGTGGCATCCCGAAAGAATCTATCACCAATCCCCCGAAAGCAAAGTTTTATTTGATAATTTTGTTAAAAAATCAAAATGACAAACAAATCTTAACTTTTCCACAAACACAATACAATCAAAACTAAAAAAGATTAAAACTTTAAATATACCCAATTAATATTATACTTTATTGTATGAAAAGAATATTAAATTTAGCATTAATTTTATTTATAATCATTTCCACCAATTTTGGCTATATATCAAGATATTTAGAACTGGATAAAAATTCTTTAGAATATAATTTTATAAGAAATCCCAGCAGTTTTGAAATTGCAAAATCCGTTCTGGTGAGCTACGGAATAACCACTTCAAAAGAAATTAGCTTATATTCATCTATTATTAACCAAACCGCCTCAGACATTGAAAATAAATTTAATAAAAAAAGTAAAATAGAATTCGCAAAATTCATATTCCAGTATATGCATGATAATATTCTAAAAAAATACTCGGAACATGCTTACAGGTTAGATACCCTGCTGGATTCGGGCGACTATAACTGTATTTCTTCAACAATATTTTATAACATTCTCCTTATAAAAAAAGGATACAATCCCCAAATGGTTTTAACCAGGGATCATACCTTTACTATTTTAAATATAGACGGAAATGATATTTTTATTGAAAATACAAGCGAAGCGGGATTTAACTATATTAACAATCCTCATCTTATAAATAGAGAAGAACTCGTAAGTAGATTGCAAAAAGACAAACACATTGTACTGAATCAAAAGGAAATGATTTTATCAATATATGCAAATCGAATTTACTACATTAATGGTCCAGAAAAGGCTTTTCAAATTAGTCTAAAGGCCCTAGCCCTGGATCCCGAAAGTATAGCTAAATATAACAACATTCAGGCCGGATTTTTTAATTATCTACAGTATCTAACAAAAAATGAAAAAAACTATGAAAAGAGCTATTCTATAACCCAGGAAGCAGTAGAAAGCTTAAAATCCTACCCCTTTCTATTAAATAGATATAAAATTGATGTTAACAACTATTTGATTTTACTGGTTGAAAATCAGGATTTTGAAAAAGCATTAACTATACTTCAAAATAGTTCAGAATACATTTCGGATATTGATTTTATTAATGAAATGAATTTTTATATAAATATCAATTACGGAAATTTCTATTTTAGTAATCAAAATTATGAAAAAGCTTATAGCAAATTTATGATTTCCTATGAGATTAATTCCAGAAACAGTACTATTAATAAAAATTTAAACTCCACATTTATAATGTGGGCACAGCAAAATTTTAAAAATGATAACTATACAAAAGCTGAAGAGATAATTAATAAGGGCCTGGAAATTTTCCCCGAAAGCCCCCCTCTAAATAAGATGAGAAATTATTTAAATAAAATAGATTATTAAAAAATTTTTGCTTTATAAGTTATTGTAAATACATTAATTTAAATAGTTAAAAGCTGTAAAATATATTGTAAATTTTATATATTTGCCTATAATAAAAATTGGAGGTAATTATGAAAAATATTGCTGTATTAACAAGCGGTGGAGATGCCCCAGGCATGAATGCTGCTATAAGGTCAGTTGTTAGAAATGGAATGTATCATGAACTTGAAGTTTACGGAATAGAGAAAGGCTATACCGGATTAATAGAAGATAAATTCAGAAAATTAGAACACAAAGAAGTTGGGGGAATCATGCAGAGTGGTGGCACAATTTTACAAACATCACGATGTGAAGAATTTTTAACCGATCAGGGGCAGCACAAAGCAATTGAAAATTTGCAAAAACGTGATATTAAAGGACTGGTTGTTATTGGTGGTAATGGTTCGCTAAAAGGTGCTCTTGAACTTCACAAAAAAGGTATAAATACCATAGGTATTCCTGGCACAATCGATAATGACCTTGCAGGTACAGATATGGCTATTGGTGTTGATACAGCTTTAAATACAATTATTGACGCGGTAGATAAGATAAAAGATACTGCAACTTCTCACGAAAGAGCTTTTATTATTGAAGTTATGGGAAGAGAAAGCGGCTATCTGGCATTAATGGCTTCTATTGCAACGGGAGCAGAGCAGGTTTTTATACCTGAAAGAGAGGTAAATATTGAAAAAACTGCCAGAAAAATTAGAGAAGGCCACAAAAGAGGCAAGAAGCACGGTATTATAATCCTCGCAGAAGGTGCGGGTAATGCATACACTATTGGACGGGATTTGAAAAACATTCTTGGATATGAAATAAGAATAACTATTTTGGGACATCTTCAAAGGGGTGGCTCTCCATCTGCTTTTGATAGAATTCTTGCAAGTAAAATGGGTGCTAAAGCTGTAGAAGCTCTTGCAAATGGTAAAAGCGGAAAAATGGCAAGTCTTAGAAAAAACAGTTCAAAGCTTATTCCTATTGAAGAAGCAGTTAAAACAAAAATTGAAGATAGAGAAAACCTATACGAATTAAATAAAATTTTATCACTATAAAAAAAAGGAGGATATTATATGAGAAAATTTTTCATTGCGGGAAACTGGAAAATGAATAAAGGTTTGGAATCTGCTATGTCGTTGAGCAATAAAATTAATGAATATGCAGAAAATGAAAGTAAGATAGACATCGGGGTATTTCCCCCCTATATTTATCTGCAGGGAATGAAAAATACATTTAAAAATATTATTATTGGCTCTCAAAATATATTCTTTAAACAGGAAGGTGCATATACTGGGGAAATATCTCCAAAGATGCTGGATTCTATAGATGTTGAATGGACAATTATAGGCCATTCTGAAAGAAGAAATATTTTTAATGAATCTGAAGAGTGGGTTAATAAAAAGGTAAAATTTGCATTAAATAATCACATGAAAGCAATTGTTTGTATAGGTGAAAAATTGGAGGAAAGGAAAAAAGGATATACACTCGAAAAAATATCCATGCAGGTCAAAAATCTATTTTATGAAATTAGTAAAGAGAAAGCAAAAAATATTACCCTGGCATATGAACCCATCTGGGCAATAGGTACAGGGGAAACTGCATCTCCAGAAGATGCAGATGAAGTACATGAAAAAATAAGAGAGGTTGTTTCGAATATTTATGACAGCGATTTTGCAGAAAAATTAAGAATTCAGTATGGTGGTAGCGTAAAACCCCATAATGCAGAAGAACTTCTCAAAAAAGATAATATAGATGGAGCACTAATCGGAGGAGCCTCACTTGAAGCAGATAGCTTTTTAAAGATCTGTGATATTGCAAAAAAATTACAGTAATTTAATTGAGAAAAATCATTCGGGGGGTTTTGATTTCTTTCCCTCCCGTATCATTTAAAAAATTTTTAAATCCCTCACGCACTGATATATCAACTTTTTCCCTAATCCATTTATTCTCTCTTTTTTGATCTTCAAAAGGCATTGTAAAAAAACTGTAATTATATGTTCTTTCAGTAACCTGAAAGTAATTTTTTGAATTATAAAGTTCCAGCCTTACAGATACAGTCATTCTTTCGCCGAATTGAATTTGATTCTGATCAACATTTTCAAGGTTAACATGATCTGGAAATTTATTTCTTTCCGGATAATATGTTGTTGTGGAATATTCAACCTCGCTAAAAATTACAAAATTAGCTCCAACCGTTCTTGCAGTTTTTAAAATAATAATCTTTTTATTGTTATAATCATTGATTTCAATCCTGGGAGTAATAACAAAGTTTTCCGATAGTACAGCTTTTCCAATTTTATTCATCAAATCATGCAATCGATTCGAAAATTTAGAATTTAATGAAGGCGGAGAAATTGCAAGCCTATCCCCCTGCATGATATATCCTGTAGTTTTTTTCTCAATTTTAATAATTTCAGTATTATTGACAGAGCAGGAAATCAATAAAATACTAAATATCAACACTATACTTTTTTTCATAATGTATCCAAAAACAGCTGATAATTTCTATATATTTCTTCATTATTAGATAGATTTATCGCCTCTCTATAATATTTTCTCGCTAGAAGATTTTCACCTTTAATCTCATATATAATTGCCATATTATTATAGACTTTTGCCTTTAGCTGGCTGTCAGCATTTTGCTTCAGGATTGTTTTATAGTATTCAAGGGCATCATCATACATTCGTTGGGATGTCAGTTCAGATGCATAAGAAAAAAGCTCATCACTGTTAATTTGCATTCTTGTATGTGAACACGAAAATAAAAATAATATAACAAATAAAGAAACAGATACTTTCAATTTCATATATTTAGTTTATATCATTTTTTTTATTTATCAAGAATTTAGTGGATTTTGTAGGGGGACTGTTAGTGGTAGTGGTAGTGTGAGTTGAAAAATCCCTGCCGGGATTTTTTAGTATCAGTATCAGTATTAGTATCAGATATAACTTAAACCTAATTCCTCCGAAGAAACAATAAAAGTCATACTAGAAGATTCCGGCATTTCTCTTCGCTTCAGCCGGAATATGCATACTTGCTAAACATAAGTAATGAAGATTTTTGATAGATATGTATATCTTTTATTAATTCTTAGTTCAGGAATCCTATATAATACTTATGGTGCCTGTGTGTATTTGAATGAGAGTTAAAAATCTCTATCGAGATTTTTATCCTATGACGCAGGTCGTTTCTTTTGTTTATATGTAATTCCAAAGAAGTTCTTGTTGTCTGTATAAAATTTTTTAAAAGATAAGAATACAGACAACAGACTACAGAACAGAATTTAGGCTGCAAATTAAACTTGGTTGAAGCTTTTTATTTACAGCCTGATTTTTCAATTTTCAGATTTTTCTATAATATTTATAATTATTTCCGCAGCTTCTGTATTTTTTTTAACCCCCGAAAATTTTTCAGATTTAACACCGACTGCTGTTACCGGAACCGGGATTGCTGTATGTGCCGATGACGTCCATTGAATTAATGCTCTTTCGGATATAATATCTGATAGTGCAGGAATAAAAGAATAATTTGTCCTCAAACTGTATTCCTTATCTTCTTTTTTTATATACCTATCAATTTCATCCATCTGATTGTAGATTTTTTTCTTTTCTTCTCTGGTTAAATTATTAAATCCTCTGGATCCTTCAATATAATTTATAAATGATTTTCTGCTGCCATCATAAATTTTCTGTTCTAGCAGAAATCCTATAGATTTCTCCTGTTTGTGTAAACTTTTAATATCTAGTGAATAATTATTGCCGTATCCGAGTCCCAGTCCTCCCGTTTCATGATCCGCAAGAACCACAATCAAAGTTTCATCACTGTGCTTTTTATAAAATTTATAAGCTGTTCTTATAGAACTATCAAATTCCAGAATCTCATGGATCATAGTTGCAGGGTCATTCATGTGAGCAGCATGATCAATTCTTCCACCCTCCACCATTAAAAAAAATCCATTTTTATTTTTCTTTAAAAGTGAAATTGCTTTATCTGTTGACTCTGAAAGGGTTGGAATTTTTTTACTGTCTTTTCTGTTAATTACATACGGAAGATGACTTAATGAATAACATGCAAATATTTTTTCATATTTTTCGAAATTAATAGTTTGAAAGTTTAAAAATTCTTTTTTATTTTCTAAGACTCTGTATCCATTATTTTCAAATACTTTTATTAAATTTTTATTATCTTCTCTTTTTGAATTTTTCATATTATAAGGGATAAAATGTCTGAGTCCCCCTCCTGAAAAATAATCCACACCGCTTTTAACTAAATCAGCTGCAATTTCATTTTCGTTTCCCCTGTCCGGATTGTGAGAGGCAAAAACTGCCGGAGTAGCATGGGTCAGTCTTGTTGAAGTTATGATTCCGGTTGCCCACCGCTTTCCTTCTGCATATTCTACAATAGTTTTTACATTTTTCTTTTCAGAAAGCACCGATATCATTCCATTTTTGGTTTTATATCCTGTAGCTAAAGCAGTACCGGCTGCCGCCGAATCTGTAATTAAGGAATCAAGCGAGGAAGTTCTTATATTTCCCGTTATGGGAAGATTATTCATCAACAACTGTTTTTGATTTTTTTCTTCTAGATAAATCTCTGCAAGTTCTCTCTGTGCCAGACCAAGCCCATCACCTATAAAATAAAAAATATATTTTGGATTTGATTTGCTTTCAGCAAATAGAATTAATCCTGAAGAAAAAACTATTAATATTAATAGTATTAAAAGTATTTTTTTAAAAATATCTGACATATTTTACTCCCTTTGATTTTAAATATTTCTATATTCTCTTAAATATTTTCCAGTATAGGATTTCTCCGAATCTAAAATACCGGGGAATTCCCCCTGATAAACGATATTCCCTCCGTCTCTGCCACCTTCTGGACCAAGATCAATAATCCAATCTGCATATTTTATTACATCAAGATTATGTTCCACTATTACCACTGTATTTCCCCTATCAACCAACCTATTCAGTACATTTAGCAGCTTTTTAATATCATCAAAATGCAGCCCGGTTGTGGGTTCATCCAGAAGGTATATAGTATCTCCGCGGCTTCTTTTAGAGAGTTCCCGTGCCAGTTTTATCCGCTGTGCTTCTCCACCTGAGAGGGTCGTTGCAGATTGTCCCAGTTTAATATATCCCAGTCCAACATCATAAAGTGTTTTGAGTTTTCGCTTAATTTTTGGTATCTTTTCAAAAAAATCAAGAGCTTCTTCTACTGTCATATTCAGTACATCGTTTATATTTTTACCGTTGTATCTTATTTCCAGGGTTTCTTTATTGTATCTTTTCCCATTGCAAACTTCACAATCTATATAAATATCTGTTAAAAAGTGCATTTTTATCTGCTGTACTCCCGTGCCCTTGCAGGCTTCGCACCTTCCTCCCTTTACATTAAAACTAAATCTACCGCGATCATATCCACGAATTTTTGCTTCCGGCAGTGAAGCAAAAAGTTCTCTTATCCCATCAAAAGCCTTTGTATATGTTGCAGGATTTGAACGGGGGGTTCTTCCGATTGGATCCTGGCTGATTTCAATTACTTTATTGAATTCCTCATACCCTTTGATTTCATCAAAATCCCCAACATTTTTCCAGGACCTGTTAATTTTATTATTTAATGCCGGATAGAGGGTATCAAATATTAAAGAAGACTTCCCTGCACCCGAAACACCTGTAACTAATGTCATCACTTCTTTTGGTATTTTTACATCAATATTATTCAAATTGTTCTGTCTGCATCCATTTATTTCAATCCACTCATCTTTTATTTCTCTTATTTCATCCTTTGGGCTGATAAATTTGTCATATCTAAGGTATTTTCCAGTTAAAGAATTTTCATCCTTTTCTAACTTTTCAGGAGTTCCTTCAAAAACAATCTCCCCTCCAAAAACTCCAGCCCTGGGCCCAAATTCCACGATTCTGTCTGATCTTTCTATAGTATCTCTATCATGTTCGACAATAATTACAGTATTTCCTAAATCCCGCAGATTTTCAAGAGAGGTTATTAAATTCATATTATCCCTCTGGTGCAATCCAATTGATGGTTCATCAAGAACGTATAAAACACCTGTTAAACCGCTGCCAATCTGACTTGCCAGCCTAATTCTCTGAGATTCGCCACCGCTTAACGTGGGTGCCTTTCTATTTAAAGACAAATAATAAAGACCAACATCAAGCAGAAACTTAACCCTGCTTTTTATTTCTTTAAGTAATTCTTTAGCAATTTCATAACTTCGCTTATCTAAGTTTATATTTTCCAGAAATTCATACAGATCTCGAATTGGTATTGAAACCAGATCTGAAATATTTTTTCCATCGATGAGAACATGAAGTGCTTCCCTGTTGAGTCTTTTGCCATTACATGTTTTACAAACCTTTTCGGACATAAATTTATTTTCATAATATGCCCTTGCATCAGAAGATTTCGTTGTTTTATATCGTCTTTGAATTATATTAACAACTCCTTCGGTCCCCAATGTGTCATCACCATAAAAGAGTTTATCAACAAAATCATCCGGAAGCTCTTCAAACGGAGCATCCATACTCATATCATGAAAATCAAACAATCTCTTTACCCTACCATAATACCATCTATCCTGTTTTTTTCTTAATTCTCCCCAAAATCTAACTGCACCATCATTTACAGACAATTCCTTATTGGGTACAAGTTTATCAATTGCTACGACCTGCTGCTCTCCTAACCCATTACAGTCCTCGCACATTCCCTGTGGAGAATTAAATGAAAATGTTTGTGGAGTTATATCCTTGTAGCTAATATCACAGTAAGGGCAGTGAAGATCCTCACTAAAAAATTTCTGTGATCCATCCTTCAGCTCCATAATCATTTTGCCACTTCCGTATCTTAACGCGGTATCAACAGAATCTGCCAATCGGGTTCTAATTCCCTCCCTAATTGATAATCTATCAATTATAACATCAATATTATGCTTCTTTTTTTTATCTAAATCGATTTCTTCATCAAGCATTATAATTTCATCGTTTACTTTAACCCTTATAAAACCTTCCCGAGCAATTTTTTCAAAAAATTCTTTATATTCTCCCTTTCTGTTTCTTACAATTGGAGCCAGAATCATAAATTTAGTTCCCTCTGTATATTCAAGAATTTTATCAATCATCTCATCGGCACTCTGCTTTCCAATTTTTCTTCCACAGGAATAACACACCGGCTTACCTACCCGTGCATAAAGAATCCTCATATAATCATAAATTTCGGTTATAGTTCCCACCGTAGACCGCGGATTGTGACTTCTTGATTTCTGTTCTATTGATATTGCCGGGGACAATCCTTCAATGAAGTCAACCTCGGGTTTGTCTTTAATACCCAGAAACTGTCTTGCATAGGTTGAAAGAGATTCAACGTATCTTCGCTGTCCTTCTGCATAAATTGTATCAAAAGCCATTGATGATTTGCCGGATCCTGATATCCCCGCGAATGTAATCAATTTATTTTTAGGTATCTTTAAATCAACGTTTTTTAAATTGTGCATTTTAGCACCTTTAATTTCGATATAATCTTTCATAATAAATCACCGTCAGAATTATACTTGAATAAAATACTTTCTCAAAGAAATTTTAATGAGAATGAAATTTTATTTGCTTTTATTTTTACTTTTCTCCGATATCCCTTTTAACTCTTTTACTTCCTTTTTTACATTTTCATTAAAATCTTTCCTGGAATCTTCATCCTCGAAAGCCCTATCAGAAACCCTTTTAATCGCTGCTTTATATTCATCTACTTCAGTTCCAACCAGATATTTTGCAAAAAGAAACTCCCTGTAGGCCTTCTTATAATTTCCCTTTTTCTCATAAACAAGTCCAAGATGATAGTGCGGCTCGGAAGCAGTATTGAGATATTTAATAGCTCCAACAAGATATTTTTCAGCTTTATCGTATTCATCAAGCTCAAAAAATGCCAGTCCGAGGGTATCTTCTATACTTGCCAAAAATATATCAATATTGGTCTCCCACTTTTTGACTTCCAGATCATATTGATTATTTTTGTGTTTATTAACTATTTCGAGGGCCTTTTCGCCAAGCTCAACTGCCCTGTCCAGAAGTTCTCCCTGTGTTGCCAGTTTAAAAGCTACTTCATTATATACCTGGGCTTTTATTAAATCCTTCGAGATATCAAGTGCTTCAAAATACTCAGGCAAAATACTTATTAATTTATCATATTTACCATTATTTATTAGTAAATCATAATACATCTCATAAATTTTTCTAACCTGGTTTTTATCAAAAGTATTGGAATTTTCTATTAACCTTTCTATTTCTTCAATTTTTTCTTCATTATCCTGTAGTTGAATAATTTTTTCTATTTTTGATTGAAAGCTCTCTTTTTTGCTTCCATTTACCTTTTCTTTATTGTTTAAATTTTCTTTTTCTCCGCCCAGAACAAAATTAAAAAATAGAAAGAAAACGGTTATAACCAGCAGTAATTTTTTGTATATTTTCATAAATATTCCCCTATCCAAACAGCTTATCTTGTCATATTTTTTTAGTTATATCATTAATTGTCATAATTTTCAACAAACTCTTTTTTAAATTCCTCAAATTCATTATTTAATATCGATTTGCGTATTTTTCTCATTAATTCCAAATAAAAATAGAGATTGTGATATGTATTTAATCTTAATGCCAGAATTTCATTCGCTTTATATAGATGACGAATATATGCCCGGGAAAAATTTCTGCAGGCATAACAATCACATTTTTCATCTATAGGTTTAGAATCATCGTGATATGTAGCATTTTTTATATTTATTCTTCCATTCCATGTAAAAACAGTGCCATTTCTCCCATTTCGGGTAGGCATAACACAATCAAACATGTCTATACCGCTTTCGACACCATTGATTAAGTCAAAAGGAGTTCCCACCCCCATTAAATATCTCGGTTTATCCTTAGGTAAAAGTTTAGCAGTATGGGATAAAATCTCAAACATAATATCCTTTGGTTCTCCAACACTAAGCCCTCCTATTGCATACCCGGGAAATCCAATATCCATAATCTGTTCTGCACTTTTTTCCCTTAAATCTTTATACATTCCACCCTGAATGATACCGAACAAAAGTTGTTTATCAAAATTTCTGTGGGCTTCTTTGGATCTTTTCTCCCATCTGGCAGTCCGTTTTAGTGATTCCAGAACATATCCTTTTTCTGCAGGATAACGGGTACATTCATCAAATGCCATAATAATATCGGCTCCCAGAGAATTTTGGATTTCTATTGAGAGTTCAGGAGTTAAAAAATGTTTTGATCCATCTATATGAGACTGAAAATGAACTCCATCTTCGGTAATATCATTTAATCCGGAGTGTGAAAATACCTGGAATCCCCCGCTATCTGTTAAAATAGGTCTGTCCCATGATGCAAATTTATGTAATCCTCCAAATTTTTCAATTAATTTATGGCCGGGTCTTAAATAAAGATGATATGTATTTCCTAAAATAATTTCTGCATTTATATCTTTTAATTCGTGCGGACTCATAGTTTTAACAGTACCCTGAGTTCCAACAGGCATAAAAATTGGGGTATGAACTTTACCATGAGGCAGCTCTAAAACCCCGGCTCTTGCACCTTTATCTTCATTTTCTAAAGTAAAATGTTTGCTCATTACTAACCTCCTCAAGCAACTACGCTTAGATTAATTGAAAATCAAAGGTTTTTCAATGATTGAATTGATTTATTCATGAATTTATTATTGATATAGATTTTCTCTGCTTAATTTTTCCCTTTTAGATAAAAATTAGTTTTTTTATACGAAAAGTAACTATAAATCGAAGCTATAATAAAGAAAAAAGCAGAAAATATAAAAATACCGTTGGTATCCATTAATTTTTTTATAACAACCCCAAGCAGCGGTGCAGCTACCCCTCTAATTCCCATCAAAGTTACATGAATACTCTGATACATAGAAGAATCCTCGTTCTGGGCAAAATATACAGACCCCATATTCCATACAACCATATCAGCTGCTCTGGCAATACCGAATATAAAAAAACCGGCAAATACAACCAGCATTTGAATCTTATAGGGCTCAATTAATTGAGATATCAATAATATTCCCGGATAGAGAGAAAGTAACCCAAAGGAAATAACTGCAAAATTACTTGGATGTTTTTTGTCGTGCAGGCTTCCCATAAAAGGAGAAAGCAGAAATATTCCAATCTGTGCCAGAATGGCTTTTGCAAAAAAACTTGTTGTATAATTAAATTTCATTACATCAACTAAAAATATGGGAACAGCCATCATCATCATTATAAATCCCATACCATATATCATAAAACTAATCTCAAATCTAGCAAACTCCCTATTTCGCTTTAAAATTTCTACAGATCTTAAAAGAGGTTCCATAATTATTGTTCTTAAATTTACAGGTTCTTTTTTTGTTTTTTTTCAAGTTTCACAAAATACAAAAATAAACAATCGAGAAAGCCGAGAATTCCAATAATTAAAAGCAAATATTGAAAAAATGATTCGTTAATATCCAGCATTCTTCCGGAAAAATATACAAAAATAATTGAAATCAAAGTTGTTATACTTACTGCAATTCCAAAAATTTTTCCCCTGCTAATCTTTCCTATCTTCGATTGATATATGCTATTTCTTGCCGGGATATAAGAGGAATGGAAGGTAAAAACTATAAAAGCCAGAATGAGAAAATGATTCATATTTGCAATAAACATTCCAACAATTAAAGCCAACCGGCCAAAAACCGCAATCAGCAGAAAATATTTTGATTTATTTTTTGCTTTTTCAAGAATTCTACCCCACCATATAGAAAAAACACTTGTAACTGGAAAAATCATAACAAGAAGCGACAGCTGAAAATCTGAAGCATTAAGTGCTTTTCTTGCTATAATTTCCTTGATAAGTATAAAGGATAAAAAGAAACCATAGAAAAATGCTGAAATTATAATATGAATAAAAGCTTTCTTCTCTTCTTCAGTTAATTTTAATAACCCCATAAAATCTATCACCGGTGATATTATATTTATAATCTAAAAATATACAATGAAAAAAATCGCTTCCGCGATTTTGGTTGTTCGTGTTAGTAGTTCGGGTTTGAATTAAAAATTGCTTATTAAATTTTTTTAGTATAAGTATTAGTATAAGAAAAAATAATTGAATGAAGCTCTTTCTAAAAAACCAATTTAAAAATCTTTCTAGAAGATTCCGGGATTTCGTTCGCTTTACTCACTTCATCCGCAATTTGCATAATAACAATATATAAGTAATAAAGATTAAAAATATTATAATTTATTTTTGAATTTTTTTCTTTTTCTTCTTCTATTTCTTATTCTGGTTCTTATTCTAAAAAATCCCGGCAGGGATTTTTTTTAACACACACCACACAGACACTATTTCTGGGTGGAAGAAACAAATAGAATTTAAATTTTAAATTTTTTATTATAGTTTTTAATTTTTTCTTAGTCTTGTCTCAATCTCAATCAATTTTTATTCTGGATTTAAAAACGGGTTTCTTTTCACCTTTTTTAAAAGCTTCAACATGGAATTTATTTTTCTCTATTTCTTTTTTATATACTTCAATGTTATCTCCATATTTACACTGCTTTAAAAAATTTATCTGTAATTCGGTTATATCATATTTTTTATAAAAGGATTCACTAAAACAGTTTAGTACCTGCTCAACATATTTCACATTATTCATATGGTTATTTACATCCAGATCGGTATATTTTACAATCTTTTCAAAACATAATTCTTTATTTTCCACATCAGATATTTTATTAAGTTTTTCCTTAATTGCTTCTTTTTCCCGGTAATCATCAAATCTATCTCTAATAATAGAGGGTCTTTGAGGAAGGATTTTAACAGAATCCACCACAAGCCATGAAGTAGTTACATTGGCAATGATATTATTTTCAGAATCAAGTATTTCCAAATCACGCAAAAAAAACAATCTATCAATACCTTTAGGCCATGTTCTTACAGTAATTTCTTCACCCAGATCAGGATATCTATCTATCTCAATTTTAGCCCGTGAAAGCACCCAAAAAAGATTTTCTTTGATGAGATGATTCCTGCCAACCTTAAGATGTGTGGCATGATTTGCAGCTGCTTCCTGAATGAAGTTAATTAGGGAGTTTAGTTTAATCCTATTATTTATATTTACATCAAATGTTCTTACTTTAAAACTTTCTTCCCATATATTTTCCACGGGTTTCCTCCCAGTTTAGTAATTTCAATAAATAAACATTTAGTATTTATTTTTTCATTTTGGAAAGCTCCCACATTGTAATACCCGCTGCAATCGATAGATTGAACGAATCAAAATCTTTTCGCTGTGGAATACTTAAAGAAAAGTCACATTTCTTTTTATATAAATCTCTTACCCCGGAACCTTCACTACCAAAGGCAACTATTAATGGGAGAGGGATATTAAAATCCGAACTTTTTATATTTTTTTCTCCATCCATATCAACATATGCAGTCCAGTATGTCCACTTTTTAAACATCTTAATCATATTGGCAGGGTTTGTAATTTCAATTACAGGCAGCCTGTTGACATATCCAGCAGAAGCAGAGAAAACAGCTGGAGTGATACCGGCCGTTCTATCTTTTGTAATGATTATCCCATCAATCTCCAGTCCATAGGCTGTTCTTATTATATTTCCCAGATTATTGGGGTCCTTAATTGAGTCAAGAAGTAAATATATACTGTTCTGCTTGAAATTGTTTTCTAAATATCTATGATTTTTCAGGGGAAAGCTGTTTATTTCTAAAGCAACATTTTGATGTTTTTTATATTTTAAATTTTTCTGAAAAAAATTTTTTTCAGTAATAGTTACCTTTTTTTTATCTTCAAGAAGGGACAGATAATAATCTTCCGCCCCTTTTTTTATATATATATTCTTAACTATCTGGTAATTATGTTTAATAGTTTCAAGAAATACATTTTTACCGTATATCAGCATATAAAATTTTCACACCTTCTTATTATTTCTTCTCTTTCAATAGAAGAAAACAGTTCTACCATATCAAAACCATGTTCTTTCCCAAGAACGGGAATTCTTAACGATCTGAATAAGGCTTTTCCGCCTGCATCCACTCTGTTTTGTAATTCCTTATAAACCTCCCGCAGGTCAATGTATTTTTCATCCCTTTTTTTCAAAAGTTTTAAAAATTCTTCAATTATTTCTTTTCCGTTATATTCATCAAATTTTTCTCTTATTTTTTTACTGTACTCAAGGTCGTATTCTCCATCCTTATTTTTTAAGATTCCTTTAAGTTCTTCCTTTGAATCCGAAAGAGTATCGATTGAATCCCTGATTAAGTCTGCAGCTTTTTTAAATTTCATTTCATTTTCATAATAATAATATTCATCAACAAATGGTCTTATTAATTCATAGTATTTTTTATCATCAATATTTCTAATATATTTACCATTCATCCATTTTAATTTTTTTACATCAAATACTGCAGCACTTGGAGATACCCTATCAAGAGTAAATTCCTGAATCATCTCTTCTTTTGATAGTATTTCTCTTTCACCATCGGGTGACCACCCTAAAAGTGCTAAAAAATTAATTAAAGCTTCAGTTAGATAGCCATCTTCCTTAAATTCCTTAACATAGGTATTTTTCACTCCTGCCCTTTTCGAAAGCTTTGATTTATCGGGGGCTAATATCATTGAAAGATGAGCAAAGTTGGGTCTCTCCCAGCCAAAAGTATCATATATCATGACCTGTCTTAATGTATTATATAAATGATCATCTCCCCTTAAAACATGGGTTATTTTCATTAAATGATCATCAATAACAACTGCAAAATTATAAACAGGAAGACCGTCACTTCTAAGAAGCACAAAATCTCCCACTCCCCCCTCTTCGATTTCAATATTTCCATGTATATTATCAGAAAAGCTGTATTTTTTATTCTTATCAACTTTGAATCTTATAACAGGTTTTCTTCCTTCATCCTTATATTTTTCTATCTGTTCATCTGTTAAATTCCTGCAGTGGCCATCATAAATTGGAGGTTTCCCCTCTTTTTTTGCCTTTTCTCTTTTTTCTTCCAGTTCTTCATCGGTACAATAGCAATAATAGGCAGCGTCCATTTCTACTAATTTCTCGGCATATTCTTTATAAAGCTCGGTTCTTTCAGATTGCCTATAGGGACCGTAAGGTCCACCTATATCCGGTCCTTCATCCCAGTCAAGACCCATCCATTTCAGCTGTTTTATCAGTTTCTTTTCACTTTCCTTTGTAGATCTATTTTTATCCGTATCTTCTATTCTTAATACATTTATCCCGTCATGATGCTTAGTAAATAAATAATTAAATAGAGCTGTTCTGGCTCCACCTACGTGTAATTTACCCGTCGGAGAAGGTGCAAATCTTGTTCTTATCATTTTATCCTCCTATATATTTAACATTCTTTGTTAATCATCGGTATCATACATAAAAAAATCAGTTCTTTATCCCCCGTATTTTTAAACTGATGTTTTTCATACGGTTTTACAAATACGAAAGATCCTTCACTGATTTCTTTTTCTCCATCTTCTGTAACCATAACTCCTTCACCGCTTAAAATATAAGTTTCATGCTCATGTGGGTGCTTATGAAATGGTGTGTATCCATCCTTTTCTATTCTAAATCTTCTCATAGCAAAATTATCTGCATCATCTTTATCGGATATAAGCCACTGTATGTGTGCTCCTTTAGCCCCTTCCATTGTAACTTTTTCTTCCTTAACATCTTTATATTTTTTAACTATCATAATCTCTCCTTTCATTCAAATACGATTTAAATATTATCATAAAAGGAAAAATAATCAAATTTTAAAAATCACTATCGTGATTTTTGTCGTAGATTGTTGGTCTTATGTCTTTAGCTTGAAGGTAACACCTTCGAAGACTTTAAAATTGCTATCACGATTTTCGTTGTTTGTTGTTCCTAGTTAGAAATTCGATATGAAAATTATCAAAAATAATTTTTTTGTATGTAATTTTAGAAGATTCCTGAATTTCCTCACTTCATTCGCTACATCAGGAATTTTCATATTTTTTTCTTATTTCTAGAACCCAAACTACTAACCCAATCAACAAAAATTTCAGTAGCAATTTTTTAACTTTCACTTTTTAATTAAAAAAATAACTGTATTGATTTTTTACCTTCGAAGGAATTACATTTAATTTTTTTCCTTATACTGATACTAAAAAAAATCACGAAAGTGATTTTTAATACAGATACAGACACTCTGTTAAATTTTTAACTTTTTTATAATTATTAATT